>JBOIDR010000109.1:0-14464 GCA_050740695.1 Gammaproteobacteria bacterium
TACAGTAAACACGCCTTGACCCCATGACAAGTGGCAAGGTCTGTCCCATGCGCAAAATGACAAACCATGGCTTTGCTTTTCAATGTGTTAGACACGCCGAGCACGTGAAATCGACGGTTTGGAAGGGTCAGTTGCGAAAGTTGGGCTAAGAAGAGCGCCACTGGTTCGCGCCGCCAAGCGCCGACCGGCAAGAAACGTCAAGCATAGGTCTGCGTGCCGACATGACGACGGATAACGTCTCCATCGAGCCGACAGGCAACGCTCCGTCGTTGTCTGGGCGAGCTTGCGGATACGGTTTCCGCCTGTTTAGCCGGTACACTCTCGCTGTAGGATGACCAATCGTAAGGCGGCGGTTC
Source organism: Gammaproteobacteria bacterium (assembly GCA_050740695.1). GTDB lineage: Bacteria > Pseudomonadota > Gammaproteobacteria > JACCXJ01 > JACCXJ01 > JACCXJ01. Next base: position 357 of record JBOIDR010000109.1, read on the forward strand.
AGGAATACGCGTTCCTGAATCTCGATCAGGGGGTGTTTCGTCAAAAAATTTACTAATTAACTTAAATAAGTTCGTTCTTTATCCCACGTTGATCACCTCAACCGACACGGTGGTCTGCTGCTGGCCGCCGCCGTAGACCACGCCCTTCAAGGGGGTCACGTCGGCGTAATCGCGCCCCCAGGCGACGGTGATGTGGCGATCATCGGGGCAGTGGTGGTTGGTGGGGTCGAAGTCGAACCAGCCGAGACCGGGGTGGTAGACGGCGAACCAGGCATGCGAGGCATCGGCGCCGATGAGCTTGTCCCGGCCGGGTGGGGGCAGGGTTTCGAGATAGCCGCTGACATAGCGCGCGGCCAGGCCATGGGCGCGCAGGCAGGCGATGGCCAAGTGGGCGAAATCCTGGCACACCCCGCGGCGGTGCTCCAGGACCACCGACAGCGGGGTGGTGACGCTGGTGAATCCCGGCACATAGGCGAAATCGCGGTGGATGCGCGCGCTGAGGTCGGCCACGGACTCGAGGAGCAGGCCGCCGGGGCAGAGCGACACCGCCGCGTACTCGGTGATGTCGGCCGCGGCCTCGCAGAGCGGCGAGTTCAGGATGAACTGGCGGGCCTCGAGACGCTCGGAGTCGAGGTCGTGGCGCAGGACCTCGGCGGCCTCTTCCCAGGGAACATCCGGCGCCTGCCCGGGCCGCTTTGGCGATCCCACCTCGACCTCGCTCGTGGCCGTGACCGAGAGGTGGCTGTGGCCGCGCTGCATGGAGAAGGAGGCGGTCGGATTGCCGAAGAAGTCCTCCCGCTCCGAGACCAGATCGGGCTCGGGGTCGATCACGAGGGCGTGCGAGAGGCAGCGCTGATGCGCCACCGCCCGGGGTCTCAGGTGCGTCTCGTTGTGACAGAGCACGACCGGTTGCACGTACCGGTACTCCGTGTGATATACCACGCGGTAGCGCACTGGCCGTCAGCTTCCCGCCCGTCCCGTTCGAGGCGCTTCGGTCAAGAGGCGCTGTGGAACAGAGGTATCGGCCAAGTACCTGGCCGTCAGCCCGTCCGAGCACAGCCGGAGCAGGCGCTCGACCTCGGACAAAACCGGCTCCAGCAAGCGGCGTAGGGCCTCCGTATCGCAATCGCCCGAGGGGCAAGCGGTATTCGCCAGGCTCACCGCGTTGCCGGCCTCCCGGATCAGGGCGCGCTCGTCGCCGAACGGGCCGGCCACGGATCTCGGCAGAGACTCCAGGTGGCCCTGCAGGGACGCCAGCTGGAAGGCGAGCGCGCGCGGATGGGCCAGATCCGTGATCAAGAGCCTCAGAGCCCCGGCCAGATCGGGCACCGGCCGGTAGCGGCGCCGGTAGGTGATGAGGCTCGCCTGGGCTCGCAAGGTGGCCTCGAGCCGGAGGCCCTCGGGTGCGGGCGAAGAGCCGCAGAGGAGCGTGGCACGGACGGTGGCGCAAAGCCCCAGGGCGCGCTCCAGGCGCCGGCCGATCTCGAAGAAGGCGAAGCTCTGGCCCCGGATCATGGTCTCGGTAAGGATCCCGGAAAACGCGACCAGGGCAGTGATCAGCGCATCCAGGTGCTGGTGCTCGATGGGCGGCGTGCGGCCGGACAGCAATCTATGGTGCTCCGAGACCTCGTAGAGCATCCTGAGCGCGTCCTCGTCGATGCGCTCGCGTACCGATTGGGCAGATAGCAACGCCGCACTGAGGTCGCGCGTAAGCCCGCCGTAGCCCGCGGGCCCGAACACGGCCTCGACGACGTTCGAAACCGCCGCCGGTGTCGCCACCGAGCCGGGTGCGGTGTTGCGTGCCAGCACACCCAGGAGCTCGCCGGCACAGGCGAGGCGCTCGCAGTCCCCGTGATCGGGGCTGCCGGACCACACCTCGAGCGCCGTACGCAGGAGGCGCAGGGTGCCTTCGGCGCGTTCGGTATAACGCCCGAGCCAGAACAGGTTGTTGGCCGCGTTGCTGGGCAGGACCCGAAGGGTGGGCACCACGGCGGCGCGCGTCTCCGGGGTCCACAGGCTCACCTGCTGCTCCGGCTCCGAGGCCAGCACCCAGGTGTCCTTGCCGATCGCCCCGGCCTGGTTGGAGATGAGGCACGGGCCGCGGTCGGGGGCGGCGCACGCGAGACCGCCGGACATCGCCACATAGCCGTCGGGACGTGCCACCAGGAAGCCGCGCAACACCGTCTGGCAGGCCAGGATCCGGGCATCGACCCAGGCCGGGCTGGCCGAGGGGTGCAGGACCTCCTGCCCGACATAGGCCCATGGACGGGCACGGATACGGTCCGCCCAGACGGTCCGTTCGCCTGCGCTCAACAGGGGTCCGAACACCGGCCGGCTCCCGAACTCCCGGTAGATGGGCTTGATCACGAGATCGCAAAGGCGCGCGAGCACATGGCTCCGGCCGCTCGGCTCCCCGCACCACCAGGTCATCACCGAGGGCAGATCCAGGCCCTGGCCCAGAAAGTGGCGCGCGATCCGCGGTAGGAAGCAGTTGAGCCCCGGATTCTCGAGGACGCTGCTGCCGAGCGGGTTGGCGACGACCACGTTGCCGCGCCGCACCGCCTCGAGGAGCCCCGGGACCCCGAGGCGCGACTCGGGCCACAGCTCGACGGGGTCGCAGTAGTGGTCATCTAGGCGGCGCAGGATCACATCCACGGGTTCGAGGCCCTGCAGGGCGCGCAACCACACCCGGCCGGAGTGCACCGTGAGGTCCTCCCCTTGCGCCAGGGTGAAGCCGAGATAGCCGGCCAGATAGGCATGTTCAAAATAGGTCTCGTTGAGCGGGCCGGGGGTAAGGAGCACGATACGCGGCTCATCGTTCGGCGCGCCGTCGCGAGTGTGGCAGAGTCCCGCCAGCGCCATCCTGAGGCCCTGGAAGAACAGCGACAGGCGATGCACCCGGCCATCGCGAAACAGGCTCGGGAAACAGCGCGAGACGATCATGCGGTTGGCCAGCGCATAGCCGACACCCGAGGGGGACTGGGTGCGATCGCTCATGACCTGGAAGCGTCCATCCGGTGCCCGGCCGAGATCGGCCGCGTATAGCACCAAGGGATGCGGGCTGTGAAAACCGACGCCGGCGCAGGGTCTCAGGAATCCCCCGTGGCCATAGATCAACTCGAGCGGGAGGAGGCCCTTCCTGATGAGGTCTCGAGGTCCGTACAGGTCTTTCAGCACCAGGTTCAGGACCTCGGCGCGCTGTACCAGCCCGGACTCGATACCGGCCCATTCCTGGCTGCTCATGACGAACGGAATGGGGTCGAGCTCCCAGGGCCGGATGCTGCCCTCGGGTTCGCCGTACACGTGGTAGCTGATCCCGTGCTCGCGCACCAGACGCCGCACCTCGTCGGCGCGGCGTTCGAGCTCGTGCGGGCCCAGGGCGAGGAGTGCCGGCCCGAGGTAGCGCCAGTGCGGGCGCGACTTCCCGTCCGGCAGATACATCTCGTCGTAGGCCCCGTGCGGGGGACCGTACTGCGCGGTGCTGAAATAGTCGACGGTGCTTTGCATGTCCGTTGCCTAGCTCATTCCGGGGGCCGGCGCAGATCCAGGGTGCTCGGGTACTCCCTGTTCCGCTCCTCGGTGGGCGGCGCCATCGGGCCCGGGGGATGGCCCTCCGCGAAGAACTTATATTTATTCGTAATTGGCCCGAAGCGCGCGAAATCGGGAGGCGGCTCCAGGACCCCGGGGGTGTGGCCATGGGCCCAGAAGCGGCTTACCCGGCGGGTCTCGGCCTCATAGGCATTGACGGGGAAGATCGCATAGCTGCGCCCGCCGGGGTGGACCACATGATAGGTGCAGCCGCCGACGGCACGCCCGTTCCAGGTATCGATCAAATCGAAGACCAGCGGGGAGTGCACGCCGATCGTCGGGTGCAGCCCGGAAGGGGGGTGCCAGGCCCGGTAGCGCACCCCTGCCACCGACTCGCCCCGGGTCGCCGTCGCGCCGAGCGGGACGCGCCGGCCGTTGCACGAGAGGACATGACGGTCGTCGGTGAGCCCGATGGCCTTGACCTGCAGGCGCTCCACGGAGGAATCGACGAAGCGCGCCGCGCCCGTGTTGCTCATCTCCTCGCCGAGGACATGCCAGGGCTCGATGGCGGCGCGCAACTCGATCTCCACCTCACCGATCCGGACCCTGCCGTAGCACGGGAAACGGAACTCGAAGAACGGAGCGAGCCACTCGGGATCGAAGGGATAGCCCGACTCGCAGAGCTCCCCGACCACCTCGCGCACGTCCGCCCATACATAGTGCGGGAGCATGAAGCGGTCGTGCAGGGCCGTGCCCCAGCGCACCAGCTTGTGCTTATAGGGGTTCCGCCAGAAGCGCGCGACGAGGGCGCGCACCAAGAGCATCTGCACCAGGCTCATGCGCTCGTGGGGGGGCATCTCGAAGGCCCGGAGCTCGACGATCCCGAGCCTCCCGGCGGCGCTGTCGGGGGAGTAGAGCTTGTCGATGCAGAACTCGGCGCGGTGGGTGTTGCCGGTGATGTCCACGAGCAGATGGCGCATGATTCGGTCAACGAGCCAGGGCAGGGGCACCTCGCCCTCCGGCATCTGATCGAACGCGATCTCCAGCTCGTAGAGGGCCTCGTGGCGCGCTTCGTCGACCCGCGGGCTCTGGCTGGTGGGCCCGACGAAGAGCCCGGTGAACAGATAGGACAGACCGGGGTGGTGCTGCCAGTAAGTCACCAAGCTCCGAAGCAGATCGGGCCGGCGCAGGAACGGGCTATCGGCCGGGGTGGCGCCGCCGAGCGTGATGTGGTTGCCGCCCTGGGTGCCGGTATGGCGGCCGTCAAGCATGAATTTCTCGGTCCCGAGCCGTGCCAGATGGGCCTCTTCGTACAGGGCCGTGGTCACGGCGACCAAACCCGGCCAGTCGGCCGCCGGGTGGATATTGACCTCGATGACGCCCGGATCCGGGGTCACCTGCAGGCGTTCCAGTCGCGAGTCGCGAGGCGGCTCGTAGCCCTCCAACATGACCGGCATCCGAAGCGTCTCTGCGCTCGCCTCGACCGCCGCCACCAGATCGAGGTAATGCTCGAGATAGGCGAGCGGCGGCAGGAACACACACAGCCGTCCATCGCGCGGCTCGATGCAGATCGCCGTCCGGACCGCCTGGACGGTGGTCGGCCGGGGCCCTGCCCGGCCCGCATCGGCGCGCCCCTGTTCCATCATTCCCGGTAGGCCCCTGCTCGATACGTTCGGGGTGCGGGCGGCGACCTCGCCATGGATGTCCCCGAGCGGTGCACGCGGCTCGAAGAGGCTGGGCTCGGCGGCGGGCTCAGGCTCGTCCGCGGCGATATAGGGCAGGGCTTCCAGCGGCAGGCGCATCCCCATCGGGGAGTCGCCGGGCAAGAGGAACAGGTGCCCGCGCCGGAGTTGCCAGGGCGAGCTGCGCCACGCGCCCTGCCCATAGTCCCACTCGATCGGCAGCGCGTAACCGACGGGGGTGTCGAGCCCGCGCTCCAGGGCGCGGCGCAGCGTCTCACGCGCCTCCGGGAGCTTCAGCTCGGCCACGAGCGGGTCCTGGTTGATCGGAACGCCGCCTTCCTTCCAGAGGTGATACAAGGTGTCCTCGTAGGCCGGGATCGCGTAGCGCTCGCCGACGCCGAGGCGCCGCGCCAGCTCGGCCGCGAAGCGCGCCGCTTGGGTCGGGCCCATTGTCATCATAGCTGGGCCGTCGCTCCGATGGGGAACGGCGATGAGCTCGGCGTTGCGCCACACGGGGACGCCGTCCTTGCGCCAGAAGCAGCCGAGCGCCCAGCGCGGCAGGGACTCCCCCGGATACCACTTGCCCTGGCCATAGTGCAGGACCCCCCCGGGCGCGAAGCGCCGGCACAGGCGCTCGATGAGGCCCTCCGCCAGCCGGCGCTTGTGCGCGCCCAGGGGGGTCATGTTCCATTCGGCCCCCTCCATGTCATCGATGGACACGAAGGTCGGCTCGCCCCCCAGGGTGAGCCGCACGTCATCGCGCGCTAGATCCGCATCGATGGCGCGGCCTAGGGCGTCGATGGCCGCCCAGGCCGCATCGCTGTAAGGCTTGGTGACGCGGGGATCCTCGTGCACGCGCGTGACGGTGTTCGTGTGGCTGAGCTCTACCTGGCATTCGTCCGTAGAGCCCGCGACCGGCGCGGCGCTCTGCGCATCGGGGGTGCAGGCCAGCGGGATGTGACCTTCGCCGGCGAAGAGACCCGAGGTCGGATCCAATCCGACCCAGCCGGCGCCGGGGAGATAGACCTCGGCCCATGCATGGAGATCGGTGAAGTCGCGCTCCGGACCCGAGGGGCCGTCCAGCGGCTTGATATCCGGCACGAGCTGCACGAGATAGCCCGAGACGAAGCGCGCGGCCAGGCCCAGGTGCCGCAGCACCTGCACCAGGAGCCAGCCCGAGTCGCGGCACGAGCCGAGCGCCTTGTCCAGCGTCTCTTCGCAGCTTTGTATGCCCGGTTCCAGCCGGACGGTGTAACGGATGTCCCCGCACAGGCGCCGGTTGAGATCGACCAGGAAGTCGTTGGTCATCTGCCGCGATCGGTCGATGCCCGTGATCCACTCCCTGAGCCTGGGACCGTCTTCTCGGACCTTGAGGTAGGGGGCCAAGTCGCGGCGCAACTCGGGTGCGTACTCGAACGGGACGTGCTCGGCGTACTCTTCGAGGAAGAAATCGAAGGGATTGATGACCGTCATGTCGGCGATCAGATCGACTTCGATGGACAAGACCGGGGTCGGCTCGAGAAAGACCAGGCGCGCGAGGTAGTTGCCGAACGGGTCCTGCTGCCAGTTGATGAAGTGCTTCTCGGGCGTGGCGCGCAGCGAATAGGCGAGGATGGGCGTGCGGGTGTGCGGCGCGGGCCGCAGCCGGATCACGTGCGGCGAGAGGCGCACGCGACGGTCGTAGTGGTACTCGGTCTTGTGGTTCAGGGCGATTCGGATGGTCATGTTCTTGGTGCTTCAGGGATCGTCTGCACTTGCGGTGGGCTCGGAACCCATCGCTTCACGCTCCTGTGTAGGGCGGGTCAGGTGGGTGCGCCGCAACCCACCACCCGAGGCGCGCAGCGCCTCACCAATGCCCAACCTCAGGCCGCAATCGAGTCCGACCGTGGCACCGGGGTCTCGCCAAGGAAATACGTCGCGCGGATGCGATCGTGCAGCCGGCCGAGTGCGATCTGCAGCCCATCTATCAGATCGTGCAGGCCCTCGCGCGACAGGCCCTCGACCCCGGCGTTGCCGATCTGCTGCTTGAGCCGGGCCACGTGCCGGCGCGGGACCTCGTGGCGCGGCAGCTTGCCGAGGCTTACCTGCACCTCGTTCAGGCAATGATACACGGCGCGCGGGAAGCCGCGGTCCTGCAACAGGAACCACACCACGTCCTCCCCGTTGACGCGCACGTGCACATGGCGGCGGTACATCTGATGACCCGACAACGACTTCAGGACGCTCACCCACTGGATGGTCTCGAAGGGGACGAGCTCGCCGCTCGCATGGGCGAGCAGGCTCGCGGAACGCACGTCGATGATGCGCGAGGTCATGTCCGCGCGCTCCAGGTTCCGGCCGATGCGCGCGAAGTCGTACCCCGGCCCCCGGCTCATGGTGCCGGCGAAGAGCCCGGTCAAGAGCTGACAGCCGTCGATCACATGGGTCAAGAAGGTGAAGCGCGCGCGCCGCCCGATGCCCCGTTCGCTTTGCGTCGCGGCGTACTGGTAGAGATCGTTGAGCTTCTCCCAGGCCTCGCGCGGCACGACGTCGCGCGTGGTGCGCAGGTTCTCCCGAGCCTGGTGCAGGGACGATAGGATCGAGCACGAGTTGTCGCGATCGCCCAGCATGTATCTCACCACCTCCGTCTCCCCAGCGGCCGGGTAGCGGGCGAAGAACGGTTCTTCGGCGCCCATGATGAAGACCAGGGGCTCCCAGCCCAGGGCCATGTCCTTGGGGAGGTCCAGCACCAGATGGGTATTGACGTTGATGAGGCGCGCGGTGTCCTCGGCGCGTTCCAGATAACGTCCCATCCAATACAAACGTTCGGCGACCCGTGACAGCATGGCTAGTGCGTCCGGCAGTCCACCACCCAGGTGTCCTTGCTGCCGCCGCCCTGAGAAGAATTGACCACCAGGGAGCCGCGCCGGAGCGCGACCCGCGTCAGTCCGCCCATGGTCACATAACTGGCCGCCCCGGATAGGATGAAGGGCCTGAGATCCACATGCCGCCGTCCCAACCCTTCCTCGCAAAGCGTCGGCACGGTCGAGAGCGAGATCACGGGTTGGGCGACGTAATCGCGGGGATCGTGCTCGATGAGGCGCGTGAACTGGGAGCGCTGGGTGGCCGTGGCGTGCGGGCCGACCAGCATGCCGTAGCCGCCCGAGGCATTGGCGGGCTTGACCACGAGCTTGTCGAGATTGGCCAGGACGTATTCGCGGTCTCTCGGGTCCATGCACAGATAGGTAGGGACATTCGGGAGGATCGGTTCCTCGTCGAGATAATATTTGGTGGCCTTGGGTACGAAGGCATAGACGGCCTTGTCGTCCGCGACCCCGGCGCCGGGGGCGTTGGCGAGCCCGACCTTGCCGTTTTTCCAGGCGCGCAGGAGCCCCGGCACCCCGATCACCGATTCCGTCCCGAAGGTTTCCGGGTCGAGGAAGAGATCATCGATGCGCCGGTAGATCACATCGACGCGTGCCGGACCCTCGATGGTGCGCATGTACACGCACTCGTCATCGCCGACGAACAGATCGCTGCCCTCGACCAATTCGGCGCCCATCTGCTGGGCCAGATAGGCGTGCTCGAAATAGGCGGAGTTGTAAATACCCGGGGTGAGCACGACGATCTCGGGGGAGTCGCCGGGGCGCGGCGACAGCGAGCACAACATATCGAAGAGCTGCGCCGGGTAATCGTCGATCGGGCGGATGTTCACGTGCTCGAAAAGCTCGGGAAACACGCGCTTGGTGACCAGTCGGTTTTCGAGCATGTAGGACACTCCTGAGGGGATGCGCAGATTGTCCTCGAGCACATACAGGGTCCCATCACGGTCGCGCACCAGATCGCTGCCGCAGACGTGGGCCCACACCCCGTGCGGGGGATCCACCCCGGTACACTCCGGGCGGAAATTCACGGATTTTTCCAGGAGCCAGGCCGGCAGCACGCCGTCCTTGACGATGCGTTGATCGTGGTAGAGGTCGTCGATGAAGAGATTGAGCGCGTGTACCCGCTGTTTGAGCCCGGCCTCGGTGCGTTCCCATTCCTGTGCCGAGAGGATGCGCGGGATGATATCGAAGGGCCAGGCGCGATCGATGCTGCCCCCTTCCTCGGTGTAGACCGTGAAGGTGACCCCCATGGTCAGGATCGAGAGATCGGCGGCGCGCTTGCGTTCCTCGATCTCGCCGTTGCTGAGCGAGGCGAGATAACGGCACAGCGGCTCGGCGGCCTCTCGGGGCGCGCCCCCAGAGGCGATCAACTCGTCGTAGCCATCGCCGCTGTCGTAGCCCTGCCAGTCGATCGACATGTCTCCACCCGCCGGGGGAGTGATCTCAGGCAAAGTATACGGGGAATAGACAGATCGCGGCATGAATTGCGGCGCGGCGCTGTGGTCCATGCCCGCGTTGAGCAAGCCATGTACCAAGGCGATCGAGCCAGCACTTTTCGCGGTCGGCCGAAGGGAACAAACGATCTCGGTCGCATGATTTTGCCAGCTCTCGGCCTGTCGTGCGTCGTTCGAGGGCACGCGCGAGCGCGCGTGACCCAGCATGGGACAGGGGGCATCCCTGTGCGCTAACCGGTCGGTTTCGGCAGGGCCACCCGCTCGCGCCGGCAATCGTCCGAGATGCCGGGCCGGAGCCTCGGCGCGACGATCACGAGCACCGGGACGATGATGAGGTCGTCGAGGTGACCGATGACCGGGATGAAGTCTGGGATGAGATCGAAGGGTAGGAGGGCGTAGCCGACGGCGAGGCCGAGCAGGAGCTTCGGCAGCCACGGCGTGCGCGCGTCGCCGAGCACCCGACGATAGACCTCCCACTCGCGCTTGAGGCCTTCACCTCCTCTGCCAGGCGTGCTCGGAACGCCATCGGTGCCGATTGGATTCTTGAGAGGCTACACTGCACCGGCGTCCTTCAACAACACGGCCAGGCGTTCGCCGATCCGGCGATAACCCGCGCTGTTCGGGTGTACGGGGTCCGATTTGAGCGCCGCATCCCTCAGCACCTGGTTCATCGCCTCGCCCTCATAGGGCAGATCGAGGGCGCTCGCGACCTCGGAGTAATATTTCGCGACGCCGCCGAAGACCCTGCGATCCGGGACACCGATGAGCACCACGGCGGCCCCGCCCGCCTTCGCCAATTGCACCATAGCCGTGAGATTTTTCGCCGTCTGTTTCGAATCCAGGTGCTGCAAGGTGTCGTTCCCGCCGAGGCACAGGAGCACCAGCTTTGGGCGGTGCTCGGCCAGCACTTCGGGCAGGCGGCGCAATCCGTCCGCGCTGGTTTCTCCGGGCACCCCGCTGTTGATTACCTCCCGCCCGATGAGGCGCCCGAGCACCGCGGGATAGGCATCGCCGGGCGCATCGGCGCCGGTTCCTGCCGTCAGGCTGTCGCCGAAGGCGACGATGACATCCGAAGGCGCGAGCTTGGGCAGTACGATTTGTCGACCGCAGCCAGCGATTAATAAGGCGCCCAGGAACAGCGCAAACACGATAAAGCTGGCGCCTAGCACCAGTCGTTGCCTATTCATATCTATTACCACTCCTAGCCCACAGTATACCGAGCGCCGACAAATCGGGCCATCAACCGTCAGTGCAACGTGAACCCACCCGTTGCGGTGAGCTCTTTCAGAAAACCACCACGAGCTAAAGTTTACGTTGTGAAGCGATGCAACGAACATACGTGCGCTGGCTTCGCAACCGTCGGTCGTTGGCGTTTGGGACCGACCCACGCCCGCTGATGTCGGCCCATTGCGGCGGGCGCGCTCGGCGGCGACCGGAACTTGTCAACAACTTTGAGACATCCTTCCGAAAAATTTAGTGTTGCTTATGCTCTGTCGTGGGGGGTTGATTCAAACGGCTTTGGGCTTTTCTGGCGGCCTGGGGTAGGGGAAGATTGAGCGCCCGGCAGGCCGCCTTGCGACCCACGCGGCACCCCAATGCTTGCGCGGCGCTCATGATTGCTCCCCGTTGGGCTTGGCTTCCGAGATCGAGATCCCGAGTAAGGCCGAGACTTTTTTTGGACCTCGATGATGGTCTCGGCTTGCTCGAGGCGGCACAGCAGCCGAGCATTCTCGGCCCGCAACCGGGCATTCTCTGGCGCCAGTGGATGGAAGTTCGACTTGCGCCCGCGCTTCTTCGCGGACAGCGCCTGCAGCGTGCCTTCTTTTCGCTGCCGACGCCACGTCGAAAGATGTGACGAATACAGCCCTTCCCGGCGCAGCAGGGCACCGATCGCCCCTTCTCCCTGACCGGCATCGGCTTGCTCGAGGATCGAGCGCTTATACTCGGCAGTGAACTTCCTGCGCACGGCCTTCTCGGCCACCTCGGGGTCTGGCCGCGCCGGTCTGCTAGGATCCCAGGCTTCCGTGACGGCCCGCTCAAGAGCACCTGCCCGGGATCCTTCCGGCTTCAGAGCAGCCGTCCGATTCACTCCGGGTGGCATCGAATTCATTCCACATCGACTCATGTTCAATCCTCCGCGCCCTCACCATTCTTGTTGGCCGGACTCCGTGTGGACAGCCCGTGGATTTCGCCCGAAGCGGGCGAACATGTGGACCGCTTGTGGACGGCAAACAGCGACCGCCCACAAGCGGCCCACATTAATCCACTGGCTGTCCACACTCCGCCGGGACACCTGGGGTGCAGACCCTTCGCGATCACAACCACAAATTTGATTGACCACCAAAAGCAGCTCCTGAGGACATTAATTTACACGGGAAAGATGTCTCAGTCATGTTGGCACAGAGGGGCAGCCGATCGAGCGGCGTTGGCCATCCGTTCACGCTACATTCGGCTCGGTCTGCCGGCACCCGATTCGGCGATGGTTTCGGGCGATGGGGCGCTTGGCGAATGAATCTCAGATTCCGCTTCGCGCATCCGGGCTACGCTTGGTGAGATAGTGCCCAATGCCTCCAATGACGGCGCCCACGCCCGGATCCGGGTGCGGGCCAATCAAGTCGTTCATCGTCCGGGCACTGGGTTATCGCGGGGTTGTCGTCTATTGTAACAGCCGCAGCCCGGCGCGAGCTCGCCGAGCAGGAACGGCACTCTAGTCGGCGCGGGCGATAGTCACGGCGTTGGCAATGTGGCACACCGCAGATCGAAGTTGCAGCCCACCAGTTGCACATAGTTCAAGACCTGACGCCCTACGTGCCTCCTGTGTGACGTGAAGGTCCACCGCTGTACGAAAGCACGGTTGTCGTCGCTCGCGTTGCGTATCGGGTAGCATTGTTCCTGATCTATGAAAATGTTAAAGCCTCCAGATCATGTAATCTACGGGATTTGGCAATAACGCCGCTTCAAAGTACGCGAGTCGGAGGGATGCACGGCTCGCTAAAGTTTTGTGCTGGTAGACAACCGCCAACCGAAGTATAGGGACAGACCCGCGGGTTTTCGGTCAAGTAGATCGACCATGCACAACGTCCGGTTCGGCGGCACCCTTGCCTTGCTTTTTGCCGTGTTCGCTGCCGTGAGCGCGATGGATATCGCGCAGGCGTGCTCACTGCAATTTACCTCACCCGTACGCGGCAGTACGGTCTTAAGCGCGACGGTGGGCGTCTCTGGCACCGGCTCGGGCACCGCGAATCCCGGCGACCTCGGGCAGGTGACCGCCACCGTGAACGGCCGGGTATTCTTCCAGCGAAGCGGCGTCTTCACGAATCTCATCCAGTTTCTGGGCTCGGGTGCCGCCTCCGTCACGCTCGAGCCCGGCGCGAACCATTTCACTGTGCAAGGCAGTGCCGGGTCGTGCAGCGCCACCGACAGCATGGTGGTGTACTACACCCCGCCGCCCCCACCGGAGAAGAAAGGGTCCGGCCCTCCGCGCGAGTGCAACGGCAGCAACCCCATCTGCGGCGGCACCGGCAACAAGTACCAGCGCGAGATCGATTACGTGGGAGCCGGGGTTTTTCCGTTGCGTTTCGAGCGACACTACAACAGCGCCTGGCCGGAAGAGCGGACGCTCGGCGCGCAGTGGCGGAGCCATTACGACCGGCAGCTCGCGACCACCGCCACAGAGACCGCGATCACGCGCCCCGAGGGTCAAGCGTTCCTGTTCAAGCTCGTAGGCGGCGTGTGGACGCCCGAGATCGATGTGAGCGAACGCCTCGAGCATCTCACCGACACGGCCGGACAACTCATCGGATGGCGCTACACCACGAACACCGATGAGACGGAGCGCTACGATGCACAAGGCCGGCTCGCCGCCATCACCAACCGCCACGGGCTCACCCAGACGCTCGCTTACTATGCAGCGGGAAGGCTCGCGAGCGTCACCGATCCCGCCGGGCGGATGCTCCGCTTCACCTACGATGAAATACAGCGCCTGCAAACGATGACCGATCCCGCCGGGGGGGTCTATTCCTACCGCTACGATGGGAACGGCAACCTCGCGAGCGTCGGCTACCCCGATGCGACGCCGGCCGATCCGAGCGGCGATCCGATCCGGGCCTACCACTACGAGGACCCACGCTTTGCATCACCTGAGCGGAATCACCGACGAGAACGGCGAGCGCTTTGCCACCTGGGCTTACGATGCAGCCGGCCGGGGGGTGTTATCGGAGCATGCGGGCGGTGTCGGGCGTGTCACCTTCACTTACCATCCCGATGGCAGTACCACGGCCACCGATGCCTCGGGTCACATGCGGATCTAAGCCTTCGACACCCTCCATGGCGTACCGAAGCTCACCTCACTCGATGGCGGTCCCTGCCGCAACTGTGGCCTGCAAGCCCGCGACATCACCTACGATGCCAACGGCTTCGTCGCCTCGCGTACCGATTTCAACGGCCATACCACCCTGTCATAGCTTTGTCAAGCCCCCTTTTTTATCTCAGTTACCTAGCTTTTCCCCACACCTGATCTTTCACACTTGATTTTATCAAAATGCAAGCATGCTCGACGCCGGTATGGACACGGTGTTTCG
>JBOIDR010000110.1:0-14432 GCA_050740695.1 Gammaproteobacteria bacterium
AACGCGCATATTCCATCATGGCCAGAGCGGATATCCCGCTCACCGACAGGCCGGATATATACCTGCAGTCTTCCTTACAAGCCATCATCGTTTCCTCCCTTGCAAACCGGGTGGAGTCCATATATACACTTGCTATGAAAGCCAGGACAAGGGATGGATGTCCTTGGCGCGGCCGGCCCCACACACCTATTGCAAGCGTTAAACTGCTTTAGCACCTTTGAAAAAGGAGAGCCTCGATGCTTTACAAAGTGCCATTAGTGCTCTCGCCACAACCGGAAGGCGGTTTTACGGTGACTTCGCCGTTGCTACCGGAACTGGTGACCGAAGGCGATACCGTAGAGGAAGCCTTAGCGAATGTTCACGATGCGTTGGTGGCGGTGGTTGAAGCCTACGAAGATCTGGGACGATCCTTGCCGGCCAATGTACGGGTGGTGGATACCGCGCAACCTCTTTGGCTGGAAACGGTTGTCACAGCCTCGTGAACTATCGCGACGTAACTCAGAAGCTCAGGGCACTGGGTTGCCAGGAATTGACACGGCGAAGCGGGGGCTCCCATAATATAATCCAGGTGCCCAGCCAAGTGACCTCAGGCCCGCAAACCATACCCCATTGTCGAGCACCGACATGACCCAGCGGCACCACGTACCGAGGCCGGATCCGGTCATCGATGCTTACCTGAGGCACGTGGACCGGACGCTTATCCGCGAGAACCTGAAACTGACACCGGAGCAAAGGCTACGGAAGCTCATCGCGCTGCAGCGGTTTGCCGAGGAGCTGAAGCGTGCCGGTCGTCGAGCGGCACGGGGATGACCGATGTCGAGGGCTTGCTCGAAGCGCTGTCCGGCGCCGGTGTCGAATTCATTCTGGTGGGTGGCGTTGCGGCCACCGTGCATGGGTCCGCGCGACTGACCCAAGACATCCATGTCGGCCGTGCACGCGGCCTTACGCCTACAGCAGAAAGATCGTGGCCAAGAGGCCCGTGGTCGACATCGTAACGGTGTACGGCATCGCCATCCATACCATGCGCCCGTAGCCCAGGCGGATCAACGGCGCCAGGCTGGACGTCAGCAGGAACAAGAAGGCTGCCTGGCCGTTGGGCGTGGCCACGCTCGGGATGTTGGTGCCGGTGTTGATAGACACCGCCAAGAGCTCGTACTGCTCGCGGCCGATGAGCCCTGCCTTCAGGGCGGCATCCACCTCGGAAATGTATACGGTCGCCACGAACACGTTGTCGCTGATCATGGACAAGAGGCCGTTGGCGACGTACATCATGGCAAGTTGATGCTGACCGTCCAGGCTCAGCACATACTCGGTGACCGGCCGGAACAGGTGTTGATCGTGAATCACCGCGACGATGGCGAAGAACACCACCAAAAGCGCAGTAAACGGCAGGGCCTCCTCGAAGGCGGGGCCCAGCCGGTGCTCCTCGGTGACGCCGTTCAACGCCGTGGACAGCACGATCACGGTGAGCCCGATCAGTCCCACTTCCGCCAGGTGCAGGCCCAGTGCGATGCCTAGAAAGACGGCGACCAAGGCCTGCACCACGATGATTAGTTTGCCGCGCAGATCGCGGCGGGCGGACTGATCGGCCTCGTAGCGCTCCATGACTTCGCGCACCGACTCGGGCAACTGCTCGCCGTAGCCGAACCACCCGAGCTGCTCGAGCAGCACGCAGGTAGTCAGTCCGACGACGAGCACCGGCAGCGACACCGGCGCGACATTCAAGAAGAACGGCACGAATTCCCAACCGACCACATTGGCGATCAGCAGGTTCTGCGGTTCGCCCACCAAGGTCGTCACGCCACCGAGCGCGGTGCCTACCGCCGCGTGCATCATCAGGTTGCGTAGGAAAGAGCGGAAACGCTCCAGATCGCCCTTCCTCGGGTCATGCACGACCTCGTCGTCCTGATGGTCGTGCTCGTCGTCGAATGCTTTGCCCGAAGCGACCTTGTGATAGATCATGTAGAAACCGGCCGCGACGGTGATCACCACCGCGGTCACGGTGAGCGCATCCAGGAACGCCGACAGGAAGGCCGCGGCGAAGCAGAACAGGAACGCCAGCAGCGTCTTGGAGCGCGCCTTCACCAGAAGCTTGGTGAAGGTGAACAGCAGCATTTCGCGCAAAAAATAGACGCCGGCCACCATGAAGATCAGCAGCAGGATCACGGGGAAGTTGGTATCGACCTCGTGATACACCGTCTCCGGGCTGGCCATTCCCATGGCAATGGCCTCCACCGCCAGCAAACCGCCGGGCTGCAGCGGATAACATTTGAGCGCCATGGCCAGGGTGAAGATGAACTCCAGCACCAGCACCCAGCCGGCTAGGAAAGGGTTGACGGCGAAGAACAGGATCGGGTTCAGCACCAGGAACCCAAGCACGGTGAGCTTGTACCAGTGCGGCGCGTGGCCCAGGAAATTACGAGTGAAGGCCTGTGTAAGACCCGGTTTTCTGCTGCGGCTGAGTACAAGCCGGTCTTCTAGTTCTTTGATGCGGGTCTGGAGCGAGGCAACCTGCGCCTGGAGTTGGGCATTTTGCGCCTGTTGCTCCTCTATCGGTGCACACAAGCGCTCGACCAATGAGATGACCGCGTCGGGCCCCTGCTCGTAAACCGCTTTGGTCTCCTCGCGGGTCGGCATAGACGGAGCTTAGCACAAGTTTACCGCGCCCCTCCCGCTACGTCCGCGCACGTCGGGCGCGAGCACCCAACCTTCCTCCGCCCGGCGATATGGAAGAGAATAGCGGTGTGCCCCTGCCCTTTCGAGATCCTGGGAGGTTCCTATGCGCCGTCGATTCGCCGCCGTGCTCATCATCGCTGCATGCATTTCGGGTTGCGGTTACAACACCCTCCAGCGCCTGGACGAAGAGATCAAGGCCGGATGGGCCGAGGTCTTGAATCAGTATCAGCGCCGCGCCGATCTGGTGCCCAACCTCGCCAACGTGGTCAAGGGCTATGCGAGCCATGAGCGTGAGGTCCTGACGGAGGTCACCGAGGCGCGGGCCAAGGTCGGGACGATCCAGGCGACCCCCGAGCTCATTAACGACCCTGAGGCCATGGCGCGCTTCCAGGCCGCCCAGGGCCAGCTCGGCTCGGCCTTGAGCCGGCTCATGGTGGTGGCGGAGAGCTACCCGGCCCTCAAGGCGGACGGCGTGTTCCGCGATCTCCAGGCCCAGCTCGAAGGCACCGAGAATCGCATCACCGTGGCGCGCAATCGCTATATCAAGGCGGTTCAGGAGTACAACGTCAAGGTGAGGTCGTTTCCATCCAACCTGACCGCCATGGTGTTCGGGATGACGACCAAGCCGTCGTTCACCGTCGCCGATGAGGCCGAGATCTCGCGGGCGCCCACGGTGGACTTCGCCCCCGCCCCGGCGCAGTCGCGCTGAACGCCGCGAGGCAAGCGTTGTCGGCTGTCGGGGCGCACGGCCGCGCGTCATTTTTGATTGACTTTTGGAACAGTGGCCGCCGTTTTGGCTTGGCGGTCCTGGCGCTCGGCCTTTGCACCGTGTTGTGGGCCGAGGTCCCCGTGCCCGTGCTCACGGCGCGCGTGACCGATCTCACCCACACGCTCCAACCCGCGGAGACCCAGGCGCTCGAAGACGGGCTGCGTGACTTCGAGACCCGGAAGGGCGCCCAGATCGCCGTGCTCATCGTCCCGAGCACGGCGCCCGAAGCGATAGAGGAGTATTCGATCAAGGTCGTCGAGAATTGGAAGCTCGGGCGCAAGGGGGTGGACGACGGCGTGCTCCTCTTGGTCGCGAAGGACGATCGGCGGGTGCGGATCGAGGTCGGGTATGGCCTCGAAGGCGTGATCCCGGATGCCCTGGCGAGCCGCATCATCAACGAGGCGATCACGCCGCGCTTCAAGGCAGGCGATTTCCATGGCGGGATCGCGGCCGGGGTCGAACGCCTCATGGGGCTCATTGCCAGCGAGCCCCTGCCGGCCCCGGCGGAGACCTCTCCCTCTCCCACCTGGGACCTCCTGCCCCTCGTCTTCATCCCCGCGCTCATCGCCGCGCAAGTGCTCCATCTCGTGTTCGGCCGTTTGGTAGGCGCGGGGCTCGGGGGCGCCATGGCCGGGGGTATCATCTGGTGGTTGGTCGGGTCCTGGCTCGGCGCGCTCATCGCGGCCGCCGTCGCGTTTTTTATCCTGTTCGCCCAGGACCCGAGCACGAGCGTCTCTCGGGGCCGGGGACGCTACGGCGGGTGGGGCGGCGGTTTCGGCGCGGGAGGTTCCGGTTGGGGCGGCTCCGGCGGGGGCGGCGGGTTCTCGGGCGGAGGCGGGGGCTTCGGGGGCGGCGGGGCCTCGGGGAACTGGTGATAGACCGTGGGTAATAGATTCTCACGCAACCAATGTTATACGGACCAACGTCAACAACTCTGGAAATCCCTTCCCTCAGGGAGAGCCCATCACGCCCGCCCTCTCCATTTAGCACCATTTAGCAGGGGAGTGAGATCCCGGTCCCCTCCCCTGCGGAGCGGGGGAGGGTCAGGGTGGGGGTAAAGGCGCTGCGGGTAGGAAAGGGGCGGGTCAGCGCGGGTAGGCCTAACCCCCACCCCCGCCCTCCCCCGTCCGCAAAAAGCACGGACAGGGGAGGGAGTTTCTGGGTGCCCCTCGGAGGCGCGAGCGTGTATCTAAAATTTCAAAGATGTTTTGGTAGGCCTTGGCTTATAGGACTCGGGTGATGGACCTCGCGCGCGTGTTTCGGCATCTGCTGTATCCAGGGCTCGTGGTGCGGCGGGCGTTCCCGGCGGCGGCACTCTCGCGCATCGAGGCGGCCATCGCTGCCTCGGAGTCCCGGCACCGGGGACAGATCCGCTACGCTATCGAGGGGGCACTGGACCTCCGGCCCCTCATCGCCGGTCAGACTGCGCGCGAGCGGGCCATCGAGGTGTTCTCCGCCTTGCACCTCTGGGATACCGAGGAAAATAACGGCGTCCTCATCTACCTTCTGCTCGCCGACCGCGACGTCGAGATCGTTGCGGACCGCGCCATCGCCAGGCACGTCGGCCCCGCGGGCTTCGAGGCGATCTGCCGGCGCATGGAGGAGGAGTTCCGCGCCGGCCGCTTCGCGCGCGGCGTGGTCGAAGGGATCGAGGCGGTGGGCCATCACCTCGCGCTACACTATCCGGCAAGCGGGGAGCGGCGCGACGAGTTGCCGGATCCGCCGGTCATCCTGTGAAAGTCCATCCTGTGAAACCACAAGTGATCGCATGAGCACGACCCCTTCACGAGTCATTCTCCCCAAGGACCGCGAGCCGACCTTGCGGATCGTGCCCATGCCCGCGGACACCAACTTCGCCGGCAACATCTTTGGCGGCTGGATCCTTTCCCAGGTCGATATCGCGGGCAGCATCCCGGCGATCCGCCGCGCGCGCGGGCGCGTGACCACCGTGGCCGTCAACTCGGTCGAGTTCCATGAGCCGGTGTTCGTCGGCGATCTCGTGAGCTGCTACGCCGAGGTGGTGCGCGTCGGCCGCACCTCGCTCACCGTGCAGGTCGATGTCTACGCCGAGCGCAATCCGGCGCGGGTCGAGTGCATCCGAGTCACGCAGGCGGTCCTGACCTACGTGGCCATCGACGAGAACCGCAAACCGCGCGTCGTGCCCCCGGAAATCGAGACCCCGGAAGTCGATGCCCCGGAAGTCGATGTCGATGACCCTGCAGGCGCCTGAGCCCCGTGTCTCTGATCTAGGGCCGCCCCCGCGCCTCCTTGCAGTCTCCGGGCTCCGCGCCTGGATCGGCGCCGGCGAGACGGCCGTGCGCGCCGTCGACGGGGTGGACCTCCATATCGCGCGGGGCGAGACCCTGTGCCTGCTCGGCGAGTCGGGCTGCGGAAAGTCCATGACCGCCCTCGCCATCACCCGCCTCCTGCCGGAGGGCGGGCGCGTCGTCTCGGGCCACGTGCGGCTCGACGGCGAAGATTTGCTGGCCCTGCCCGAGGCGGCGATGCGCAACGTCCGCGGCGGACGCATCGGGATGATCTTTCAGGAGCCACAAAGCGCGCTGAACCCGGTGCTCACCATCGGGCGGCAGATCGGCGAGGTCCTGGCCGTCCATGGCGCCGACGCGGGCCGGGCCCGGGTCCTGGGGCTCCTCGAGGCGGTGGGGATCCCGGACCGCGGGCGGCGCTATCACGAATATCCCTACCAACTCTCGGGGGGAATGAAGCAGCGGGTCATGATCGCCATCGCCATCGCGGCCGGGCCCAACCTCCTCATCGCCGATGAACCCAGCACTGCCCTGGACGTCACCCTCCAAGCGCAGATCCTGGAGTTGCTGAAGGCGTTGCAGCGCGAGCGGGGCATGGCGCTCCTCTTCATCACCCACGATCTCGGGGTGGTGGCCCAGATCGCCGATCGCGTGGCCGTCATGTACGCGGGCCACATCGTCGAGACCGGCGCGCGCGCGACGTTCTTTCAGAGCCCCGCCCATCCCTATTCGCGCAAGCTCTTCGCCGCCGTCCCGAGCACGCGCCAGAGGGGCCGGGTGCTGGCGGTCATCCCCGGTAGCGTGCCGGCGCTCGGGCACGAGTTTCCGGGCTGCCGCTTCGCCTCCCGTTGCGACAGCGCCTGGGACACCTGCCGGGCGGTGCGGCCCGAGATGCTCCCGGTCGCGCCGGACCAGGCGGTCCGCTGCCATCTACACGATCCGCGTTATCGGGGCGCGCGCACGGCCCCGTCGGGACCGCCGGTCGGCCCGATCGGTGACGCCGATCTGCACCCGCTCACTGTGTCGGGACCGCTGCTCGAGGTCGAGGATGTGCGCGTCCATTTCCCGATCCGCAAGGGGCTCTGGCGCGGCATCGCGGGCTATGTGCGCGCCGTCGATGGGGTCTCGCTCACCATTGCCGCCGGCACCACCTTGGCGCTCGTGGGCGAATCCGGGTGCGGGAAGACCACGATGGGGAAGGCGATCCTGCGGCTTCTTTCGGCCACCTCCGGCACGGTGCGCTTCGAGGGCCAGGACCTGAGCACGCTACGGGGGCGGGCGCTGCGCAGGCGGCGCGCGGAGATGCAGGTGATCTTCCAGGACCCCTATGCCTCGATGAACCCGCGCATGACGGTCGCGGCCATCATCGCGGAAGGCATGCTCGCCCAGGGGATCGACCGCGGCGAACGGGAGCGGCGCGTCGATGAGCTGCTCGCAGAGGTGGGGCTGCCCGCCGAGATCAAGCACCGCTATCCACACGAGTTCTCGGGCGGGCAGCGCCAGCGGATCTGCATCGCCCGGGCGCTCGCGGTGCGGCCCAAGCTCATCGTCTGCGACGAGCCCACCAGCGCTCTCGATGTCTCGGTCCAGGCCCAGGTCATCAACCTCTTGAAGGACCTACAGGCGCGGCTCGGGCTGGCCTATCTCTTCATCACTCACAATCTGGCGGTGGTCGAGTACCTGGCCCATCGGATCGCGGTTATGTACCTCGGCCGCATCGTCGAGGAGGGTACGGTCGAGGAGGTACTGGGGACGCCCAAACACCCCTACACCCGGGCGCTACTCTCCTCCGTCCCCGAGATCGATCCGGCCCGCAAGCGCGAGGTGATCCGCCTGCCCGGCACCCTCCCCTCCCCCGCCAACCCCCCCTCCGGTTGCCATTTCCACCCACGCTGCCCGAAGGTGATGCCACGCTGCCACGAGGCCTACCCCGGCACGAGCGCGTTCGGCAAGACGCATCGGACCCGGTGTTTTCTGTACGATTAGGAGGAAGGCTGCCGGAGCCGTAAGCCGGCGGAGTCGGATTGGCCCACGGCGAGCGGGCTCCTTGTCACCGTACCGTTCGAGGAGGGGTATCGTGACGATCGGCTCCGGGCGCGACGCGGTCTATGGATCATCGTCCTGGCTTCCCGTAATCGGGGGCATAATGTCCACAAGGTCGACAGGTGGGTTCCGTCCGAAACGCGCGTTCCGTTGGACCCCGGTGGGGGAGGCGCGCGGGACCAAGCTCGCGTCGGCGGGCTTGGAATCCGAGCATATCGTTCCATAACGAGACGTCGAGGACAACATCATGCGTAACAGCCGTCCACTCATCGCGGCCTTCGGTGCCGCCAGCCTCGTAGCCGAGCCCGCGCTCGCCGAGGACCCCAAGAGCCCGGCCGAGGGGTTCGACATCCACGTCGTCGCGCCCCATCGCCACGAGGACGGCTCGGTGCACGGCCCCTATCACCTACTGCAAGTCGATCAAACCGGAGGTCTTGCAGTGCATGATCTTCCTGTCGAGCGATCCTAACGCCGAGCTGGTCGAGATCGAGTATTTCATCGACAAGAAGCTCGCGCGCACCAACGTGACCTTGGAGGTCTATGGCAGCGCCGGTTTTCGGAACATCTCACCCGTGATCAAGGCGACTTCAACCGTCACGCCGATTATGTCCATTGAAGCCCCGTCAAACACGATAGGTGAGACGCGTGGCCGATTGGCCTCATTCCAGTTTCCATGCGTTCAGGCGGCGAGGAACCTATCCGAAGGATTGGGGTGGCGAGAACGTCCCAAGTCTTGCGGCAGGGGAGTAGCGCAAGCGATGCGGTTCCCTTCGGTCACCGCATCCTGTGCTAAGGTTGCTGACGTGATGGGACTGTGGCTCAACGAGGCGCTGCAGCCGACGCCGTGGAACGCCGACGCTTTCCAAGCTCTCTTGCCCGGCGCGGCCGATCTTGTTTCGTTCGGCGTCGGTGCAAACTGTCGCTGAGACATGGAAGGACCGTCCAAGAGAGAGGCTCCTTACTCAGCATGCTTCCCAAGCGGCGCTACCTTCCTTCAGAAGACGAGGTCATCTACCACTACTGCTCTGTTGACTCCTTTCTCGCGATTTGCACCTCAAAGCGACTGCGCTTCAGTGACCTCTTTACAATGAACGACTTCATGGAGATGCGGTGGGGGTATCACATGTGGGAGCGCGCTGCAGGCGCGGTCATAGGTTCAGGCGAGGTTGACAAGGGCCTGATCGACGATATTGACGCTGTGATCAGCGACTCCACGCTACGCGCGCTCCCCTTGGCCTCTTGCTTCTCTCGGGACGGCGACGTCTTGAGCCAGTGGAGGGCCTACGCCGACGATGGCGCCGGCTATGCGCTCGGCTTCAAGGCTTCAGTCATCGCGGCAATGGCAGTTCACGCTCTTCGAGTTGAATACGATCCCGAGCAACAGATGGCCGAGATCAAGACTCTAATCCACGCGATTCGGGAGGTCGAGAGCGCAGAGCAGCAGCCTCGCAGCCCTGATTTCGTTGAGACCTGCGCTCGCCTCACATTCGATCTCGCGGCCTTCAAGAACCCTGCCTTCTCGGAGGAAGAGGAGATTCGCCTCATTCGCCTCGTTAACTTAGAGAAAAGCAACGCGTTTCTTCGCCTGAGGGACCCTGGCGGGACTGCACCCGGTCCTTCTGCTGATCCTCAGCCGGTGGCCTTCCACATCAGCAAGGGCATCCCAGTGGCTCACATAGACCTCGACTTCACCAACGGCGGTACGACCGCACCCTTGGCTGAAGTGATGCTTGGCCCCCGGAACGACGCGCTTTGGTCTGGGGTCTTGGTCTTGCTCGAAACCCTTGGCCTGCCCGGCGTGAAGGTCCGCAGGTCCGGCGCGTCCTACCGTTGACTTGACCAACCTGTCCGGGGTATCCGGAATCGGACGCCTAACTGATACGCCGTTGGGCGTTTCAGAATAGAAGGCTTGATCTCTTTATGCTTCTGTCGAGGGACCCCGAGGTCGAGTTGGTCGAGATCGAAGCCCGATTTTTATTGGCGTACGACCCGCTGGAGTCTGATCAAGTATACTTCTCCCGTGCCATCGAAAAAGGCGAGCGCGTTTCGCGAAGCCGGGCTAAGCAGGGGGAACGAGGTCTATGGCAGCGCCGTTTTTGGGAACATCTCACCCGTGATCAAGGCGACTTCAACCGTCACACCGATTATGTCCATTGGAGCCCCGTCAAACACGGATGGGTGAGACGTGTAGCAGATTGGCCTCATTTCAGTTTCCATGCGTTCAGGCGGCGAGGAATCTATCCGGAGGATTGGGGTGGCGAGAACGTCCCAAGGCTTGGGGCAGGGGAGAGCGCAAGCGATGCGGTTCCCTTCGGTCACCGCACTACAACGTGCTAATAGTTAGTTTAGCGACCGGCGCATCGTCAAGGGCGCCCAGGCGCGAACACGTAACGGGATTCGCTTTTTTTGTTTAGACATTGGTAGCGGGCCGCTTGAAGCGCGCTTCAGCGGGTCGCCGGCCTGGATTGCAGCACATGACCGAAACGCCGCGCGTCGGATACTAGCGTGCCTACCGTGATGGCCGACGATATCGGATAACCGGCCGCCTGTAACGCACCGGCCGTCCAGGTATTGCAGGTATTGAAGAGATGAAATGCCCCCCGCGCGGGGTAAAACCGGCTATCTCCATAAAGCCCTTGGCCGAGTGGCGCCGCAACGCCTCCGCCCTCTCTCGCAAAACTCTCATCGAGATAACCTACCAAGCGCTCGAAACCGTGAGAAGGCGGAGTAAATTCAATGATCTCCCTGTAGGAGGCATAACCGGCGACCGGCCCGCGGAAACCGACTACATGCAATACGCTCTTGCTCGGGAACAATAGGGCTTTGAGCGCATAGCCCAGGTTAAATCTCCGAGCCTGATAAAAATCCCAATCACCCCAGCCAAACTCAAGATACTCCGCCTCGGGGAAATCTCGACGCTCAGGCACAAGATCGCCCGGGATATCGGAGACCTTGATCACGACACCGGCATGCCAGCGATCAACGAGCAAGAGAGTCGAGGCAGTCGGTCCGCCCTTGGGACGTGAATCAATGACATTGCCGACCCCTGTGGTACAACCACCACAGACGGCGATAGCCATCAAGAGCAGGACGCACCGCTTCAGGGTCGCCATCGGGTTAGGAAATCCGCTACCTCCTGAAATCGGCGACGGTGGATCTCAAGGCTCAGGTCTTGGAACGGATGGGCGAACTCAGGGTGTTCTAGCACCTCTGCCCCACGGCTCTCCGCGATGGTCGCCAGCTCTTCTATGTCCGTACGTGGAACCACTCGATCGCGCAGGCCGATGATGATCTTTATTCCCGAGCAGTCCCTCGGTAGGTGGTTGACGGGGTCGTATTCCTCCGGGCAACCTAACGAGGAGATCCGACTTGGAGAAGAATCGATGACCGCAGCGTCATAACCGTCAGTCTTTCCGACAGCATCCAACAGGATGATGCCGCCCATCGAGATGCCATACAAGAAGCGACGGCGGCGATCTTGGGCATTGAGTGCGTTAATGATCTCTTGATAATCTGAAACGAGCGCCTTGAGGCGGCTCTTGCCGCCGGACAATCCATAGCCGCGGTAGTCATAGATGTAGATGTCTAGGCCCAAATCCCGGAAGGATTGAAGCTCACCGATGATGTGGTCCGCCAGCATGGCATTGCCTTGAGCGACCAGGAGCGTGCCCCAAGGCTTAATGGCGCGCAGCTTGTAGCCGCCTAAGATTCGGCCATCGCGGGTCGTAAACGATAAACGCTCGATATTGTGAATGCTGCGCAGGCGTGTCGCATCGGGCGCCCCGGCCGCCAGCCGAAACGACCAGAATGCGAAGGGTTCGCGGAGGGCACCGCAGACAGTCCTTTCCAAATCCGATTCAGTGTTCTTGGCAAACTCGGTACTCCCCACTTCTTCCCACCACAATGTCGCCGATAGGAGGATCATCAACCAGCGGCAGAACATCATGATACCACTCGTCGATCAAGCACGGCCGCATCGCATCCCTTTGGGCACGCGCCCCGCTGCTTCTTTGAGTCTCATCTTGCCGAACGCAAGGTCACGAACTATTGCAGCTGGGGGAGCGGATCCACGCGGCCTCGGCGCAGCAAAGCGCGCGGCGGACGGCCGGGCCACCGTTATTGAGCGGTTTCGTCGTGCTCCGCCAGTTCCTGCTCTATCTCTGTTTCTTATTTCCTCCAATGGAATTCGCTTCGTGCCGGCTGGCCGTCCTTCAAGGAACCGTTGAAACGTCTGACTCCCTCGCAAAGTCTCGACCTCCCGGTCGAAGTCGTCCGCTTCGGCCAAGCAAAACTCCTTGCCTTCCGGGGTCAGGAGCAACACCGGCTCTTTGCTCGCCAGCTTGATGAGCGCGTCTAAGTCAAGCGTTTCTTTTTCCAACTCAATCGTTCTCATAGCGGTACCTCTTGCCTCGCACCCAGAGGACGTTGTGCTTTTTGTGCCCGACGCACACAATGCCGACCGTCCGCACCGTTTCGTCTACTTCATAAAAGATTCTATGTTTACCCACGCGTAGTTCCCAAGACGCAATAGGATTCTCGCGCAACGACTTGCGGTTCTTGGTCTCTGCGTTGGGTTGGTGCGCTAGTTGCTCTCGAATCTCTGCAACGATGAGTCGATGTAGGGTGGGTTAGGCGCGCCGTTTGCGCCGTAACCCACGGAACATACCACCAGTAACATCCGGCGCCGATCTCATACGCGGCCTTCCGGAAGGCGGGTTCCGCGATACAGTCGCTAACCCGCCTACGAGCTAGACCATTCTACCTACTTCGCATATCCTCCGACAACTTCTTCTCAATCCGCCCTTTCATGATGGCACGTTCAATATCGTCACGCGTCAACTCGTCATCAACCATCTCCTCCTCGGCGTGGGATGAAATGTAGTAAGCACGGTCGATAATCCTATGTCGGATTCTGTGTATTCTGGGCATCACGCGCCTTTATCAGGCCCATCACATTATACCCTATAAGACTGAGCTGCCACCGCTCAGGCACCACGCGCAGACGGCAAACCTGGCGAATGCAGCGCGTGCGCACGGCGCACCCTACGCATGCTTGATGGGAAGGACGCGGATTCGACTCCGACTTTCCTCCACAACTAACAACGCTCCCGTCTTCAACTGCTCTTCGTATCGGCGCAGCGTCGTCACAATGAGTGGCGCAACACGCTCCGGAAGAACATGCCGCCCGCGAATCTGAAGTACGCTGGGCCCGGCGGAATGAGTCAGAGCAAGTGTTGTCCCAAAATCCAAATCATGCGTAAACACCACATGCTCATGAGCAAGCGCCCAGGCCATGATCTCTGTATCCGGCGCACGCGGATCACCGATCGCAGACCAGTGAACGGCCTCCCAACCCTCATCAGTCAGCGTCGATACCCACTCCGGTGAGAGGTTCATGTCCACCAAGACTTTAATCGTCATGCCACGACCAGTGGCTCTTCGCGTTCCTCCAACCGCCAGGCCGCATAAGCTAAAGCCGCGTCAATGTCCTGAGCCTCCAGATAAGGATACGCTTGCAATATGCGCTCGCGTGACTCACCTGTCGCGAGCAGACCGAGAATCATGCCAGCGGTCACCCGGAGCCCACGAATACACGGCTTACCGCCCATGACCGCCGGATCGTGAGTAATGCGATCAAATTGCATAAACACCTCCACACAGCGAGTAGGGCGGAAGCCCCCTTTGTGGGCGTTCCGCCGCATGCGTTCACCTCTGCTAGAAGCCGTGCCACCGATAACGCGGTCTCCGTCCCGATCGGAAGGGCGGCATCTCTAGGGCCGATGCCCAAGCGATCCGCCGCACCGCTTCGGCCGGCAGCCATACCGCGGAACGCCAAAAAGCGGCTTCCGCCCTACCTTTCCGCCTTACGCGCGTTCATCCCAACCTACGCGAGCTGATGATTGGGCGTCTCGTTGCCATGCGCTATGTGCGCAGCCTGCTAGACAGTTGCAGCTGAAGGTACCGGCCAAGTAGTTGCCCTAACCATAAACGGTGTACGGCCTAGGCGAATAAATCCAAGCTTCTTGTAGTAGTCGCAGAGCTTGCTTGTAGCAAGACGCTTGTCCTTAGGTAAGCGTTCCAACTGCAACTCCTCTCGCCACTTCATTTCGTCATCGCCGGGGGGACTGACTTCGAACTGCAGAGGAAACGGTTTGATCGCAACCGCTCCGGCTCCGGCTGAAAAGCGCCGCAACATGTGGCGCATGACATCGAGACCTACTTGCTGTCCTCTGTATTGCGGCAGTACTTCCAACCGGTCCAGCACTAGGAGATTGGAGCCGACGAGATCGTGCTTGAGTAGCCTCATCAAACGGTTGCTGAAGTCTGGCGCATTGGTACCAAAGATGGGCTCGAAATATTCTACCAAATGAGAAGAGTGAGCGTCTAACACATCAAAGATGTGCGTTCCTTCGTTTACCGCACGCTCCACATCAACGTAGTAAAGCCTAAACCGCCCAAGAAAGAGCTTCCGTCAATAGGTGTGTAAAAGGATCAGGCGGCTTTGTCCAAAGAGGTGTCCGGGACACGGACTCCGTTGTCATAGACGGCACCTTGGTAGACGTCCTTGAGCCAGGCAGGGGCGTTGAGTCTTCGGAAAGTTTTTTCTGCGATCATCAAGGTCTTCCAGATAAGGGCAGTGGCGCTGTCGACCCGCTTGAAGCGTTTCCCCGCATCGG
>JBOIDR010000111.1:0-14421 GCA_050740695.1 Gammaproteobacteria bacterium
TATTTCGCTTAAAGGCTGGATATCACCGCCGGTGACGTCCAGCGCGATGCAATAAACTCACCAAAACCCTGTCTTCTATGCCCTTTCCTGACGATCCGCGTGGATATTTATGCAACTGGAGGGTATACTCATGTTGCACCTCTCTTAGATTTGCTACCTTCAGTCTGGCCTAGAGTAATCCTTCGTACCGCTCAAACCTCCGTTCAACACTTGCACACTCAAACGTGCCTGCATCATCTTCGCCAGGAAGTTTGTCCGCCTCGGCAGGGCCCAGGTTTTCTATCTCATCGCCCCCCAAGACTCGGGTGGATAGCCCGGCGTCGCTGGGCATCCGAATCCTGTGTCACGTTGTCCACTCGTCATGTATCACCGCGACGAGAAACCAGGAGCCGCCGCTTCTCTCGAACACGAGCCGCAACGCGACCCAGTCGAATTCTGGCACCCCTTCACCGGGAGAGGGTTCGATGTAGTACTCAACCCTCGTCCCGTGGGGATACACTGAAGCCGCATTGTTGGTTGTGTTCCCCCTAGCTCGATCGCTGTTGACGTTGATCGTAGACGGATTCAGAAAGTCTCGGTCCATAATGTACTTGTCGCAGTACTGGCTCGGCGTCGTGTTGATTGGATCTCCCGTACCATCGGCAGCGCCCCACGTGTAGATCTTATCATCTGCCCAAAAATACTGGACCTGAGACCTCGAGAAGACGAGGTCGCTTACGACATCCACGTATGCGCTGGGCGAGAACCGAACACCTTTCTTTGGGTGCACTAGCGCGGCTAGTCTCTTTCCGTCTTGTGCTTTCAGAGCCTCAACCACCTCTCTCGACGCTTCCAACGCGCCGGTTTCGGCTCGGTCGACCCTACTGGCTTGCGGTTCCAAATGCTGAACGTTACTACAGGCGGCCATTGCGAATAAGACCGCTACGAGGGTCAACGTTACAGCAGGTTGGACGGGAACCATAACCCGTTTTATGGGACTTCTGAGCCGCCTTCCCAAGCCATCAGCCTGCGGCCTCCTTCTGCAGCGTGAGGAGCAGGACGGGTGTTCCCCCAGGGTTAGTAATGACCGCAGTTGAAACCAGTTCCCAGCCGTCGTTGCCGAAACGGGCCGTGATGTCCTCCGACAACACATCGGCTTCATCTGGGTTCTGCGGTAGCTTCTTGAGGAGAAATAGCATCTTGTAAGCGGTCATGGTTCTGTCTCCAGGCGTTTACTAACAGCGTCACACAGCGTTTCCCGATATCTTGGTACCTTGGTGAGACGTACGTACTCTTCCTTCTGATCAGGGCTCAGCTCCTTGCACGGGGTTGTTTTGAGTAACACCTTCAACCGTTCTAGGTTATTCTCCGATCCCGGTTTTTTTAGCCTGCTAACAATAACATCCGCGATCTCTCCTTCCGTCGGATTCGCTTCCGGGAGGACCTGCGCCTGCGCTATCGCCTGCGCTATCCGTTCGGCCTGAGGTGGGTCTAACAACCTTGCCGCTTTACCAGTCACGAACGCCGTTTGGATTGTTACGGGGCCGATGTCGAAGCGGCCAGCTTCTCCAGGGTCCTTGCGGAAGCGGAAGCTGCTGATCATCGACAGCGCCTCGCCCTTGGCCTCTTCGGGCGGTGCGACGATCGCCACACGCTGCTTGAGCCCAAGGCTGCCTTGCACCGGTTGAGAGGAATCCGGGCGCCCTTCGAGGCTCATGGCAATCTTCTCTGTCTCGTAGAAATAAAGCGCGTTGCTGCACCCAGTCAACCACGCAAATACGATCGCCGATACCAGTGCTCCTGTCAGTCGCATGATGGCTTCTCCTTCGTCGGCTGGTCGGTCGTTGCTCCACCCTTCTGTAGCGTATCTTCCGGTTTCGGGCCAAAGATCGCATTCCGGATCCGTTCGTACCCCTTCGCATCCTCGGCAACAAACGTTGCCGAGTCACCGGTCGCGATAAAGTGGTTGAACCGCACATCCTCCAGCCCGTCGGCATAGACACAGCTCACCGCAGCGAGGCTCATGGCATCGAAGCGGTGTTTCGGATCCGTCTCCTGAGCATCTTCCTGACGCGGGACCAGGGCAAAGGTCTCGCGGTCGTATCCGAAGATCAAGTGTCCGGTACCCTCGGCGCTGGCGGCGACATCGATACCGAATACCGTATCGCTTACGTAGAGCAGGTGGGTGGCCTGACAACCGCTGAGCAAGGCAGGTACCAGGCCGAACAACAATAGCGGTCGAGTCACGGGTATCCTCCCTTGAGATAGTAGACGTTGGTTTCGTTGCTGTTTTCGGAGTCGTACTTGAACAGAAAGACGCCGTTGAAATCACGGGGTACCAGCAACGCGCGCGCGGAACGCGCCCCTAGCAGGACCCCGGTACGAAGCCGGTTCAGGTGCAGGGCCAGACCAGCATCCTCGCTGATGAGCGCCACAGGGTCACTCAAAGCGGCTAGGCCGGCGCGGGCCGCGGTCCCCCGCACCTCGCGCAGGCGTGTATCCGTCTCGCGTAGAAAGACCGGCGGCACGGCGAGCCGAGCACCGGCAGGCCGCAGCTTGGGATAGACGTACAAGCGCTTCGATCGGCCGATCGTGAGGCCAGCATCTATAGTATTCGTGATCAGGTGTCCCCCCCATGCCTCCAATCTGAGCACATAGGCGGTGTCGTTCTCGTAGAGGCGGGTGGTCACGAGACCACGGTCGTTGACGGCGCAGCCTGCGCATAGCGACAAGGTCAGAGCGATCATCCCTGCTCCGCCCGGGACGCGCGTCCGGTACGGGTAAGCCATACGCTGACGCGGGCGGCCGGTCTTTGGGGGGACCTTGGGGAACTGTCGCATTTCTTCTTATGAACGTGCGCGCGTATGCATGGCGCGAATCTTCCGGAACATGATGATGCCAATCCAAGATCGCATCTCCCACCCTACGGCCATGAATCCCGCTGACCCTGCCACTCGGCAACGCCTGCGCCAGCCGAGGCAGGTCGAATAGATATACAGCCCCGCCACCCATTATGGGGTCACGCAGTCGGATCCGCCCTCCCAACCCGCCACTCGGGCGCTGCTCACAGACAGGGCCCCGAGTTCCCGCCGTAGCCTTCGGATCGTCCCAAACCGCCGCGCGTGAGTGCCGCGCCTGGCTGACCCGGCTCAGTGAAACCACAAATAACATACCGTATCCAGCCGGTTGATTCAGTGAAATAGTTCACTGAATGTCCTCTGGAGGCCGATTTATATTTAAGAGTTTAGGTTCGCTTCCGGCCTTCCCCTCCGGTACCGCCGCCGCGCCGCCACTTCCGGGGCAGATGCCGCAGACAGCACTTGCAAGCTCCGCAGGAGTGTCGTGCCGGTTTGCGCGGGGTGGGCGCGATCGGCTTCGATTCACCGATGGCCCGCCAGCGTTCGAGCATTTCCTGGGCTCGACGCCCGTTCCAGCGCGAGCCGGATCTTGGCGTAACCAGCGTGAAGTACGATTTTAGCGGCCGCCGCCGTGGGCAGAGGCGCGGGCCTCTGGGCTTGCGTCTTTACGCTGTGAATGGACACCATTCATGGCGTGAATACAGGCATGCTCCCGCGCCATGTCGTGCCGGCCCTGAGCGCGCGGCTGCGCGGGATGCCGCGCCGTCGTGGTTTACCGGCGCGAGACAGATCGGCAAGAGCACGCTGTCTGAGGTGCTCACCCCGGGGGGCGCTGCTTTCTGTCCTCGACGACCTCGACGTCGTCGGGCTGGCCCGAAGCGAGTCCCAAGGCGCTGGTGGGGCGGCTCGGCGCCGGTCACGCTGACGAGATGCAGCGCGAGCCGGACCTGCTCTTGGGGGGGAAGCGGGCGAGCGACCGCCGCCGAAGGCCCGGGCAGTTCCTACTTACGGGCTAGGCGAACCTGCTGCTCATGCGCGGGGTGTCCGAATCGCTCGCGGGGCGGGCCAGTTATCTGACGTTCTGGCCGATGGCCCGGCGCGACCAGCAGGGGCTCGGCCGCTGCGGGCTGTGGGAGGAGCTGGCCGCCGCCGAGGATGCCCGTTGGCTGGATTTGATCGATGCCGATGCCTCGGGCCCAGAGGGCTGGCGTGCGCTGGCCCGGCGCGGAGGATTCTCGACCCCAGCCGTGCACGTAACTGCGGCCGCCGCGAACGCGGCGCGTACTCCCGCTCACGCAGACCTTCGGGGATGCGTGACTCGGGGAGTTGATAGCCGATGGCGATCATCGCCATCGTGTTGAAGGTCTCCGGGATGGCGAACGCGAGGCGCAGGCGCTCGGGGTCGAAGTCTCCCATCTGGTGGACCATGAGACCCGATTCGGTGCTATTCTCGGGTTGCGTTTCATGCCAGCGCCTCCCTATCACGCTGGCTCGTAGCGCTTGACCTTGACGCTTCCAGCGAGCTGGCGCATCTGCGCCGCATCGTAGGCGGCCTGCATCCGCAGCATCATTTCCATGCTGACGCCAAAAGCCTTGTCCCAACGAAGCGCCATCTCCGGCGACAGCGCCGCGTTGCCGTTCAGAAGGTCCGACAGCGTTGCCCGGCGAACGCCAAGAAGCTCAGCTGCTTGCGTGACGTTCAGCTGATGCGGCTCCAGAACCTCCATCCTGAGAAAGTCGCCCGGATGCGGCGGCGTCATGCCCATAGCCATGTTCAAGCCCCCTGTCCTCTAGTGATAATCTTCAAAATCAAGATCGGTCACCTCATCTCCGTCCATTCTGAACACCATGCGCCAGTTCCCGGTTACGGCCACGCTCCATTGCCCGCGCCTGTCTCCGGTCAGTTGATGCAATCGCCATCCGGGCATGGCCTTCAGGTTCGCGATGCCGTCGGCAAACACCAGGGCCGCCAGCATATTCCGAATGCGCGGCACGGAACCGGCTGGCAGCCCGCTGGGATCGTCGTCCTCGTAGAACCGCCGTAGGCCTCTGTGCCGTATTTTGGCTATCCGCATCCCGCGCCGCCCTTATTTCAAGAATACGGTATTACCGTACGCCTTGCAAGGAAAGTTTCAGGCTCTCCCAGGCCCGCATGGGGCGAGATCCCCCGGTGAGTGGAGTGGAACCGGGTAGGACGGGGTCGCGGGCTGGGATCAGGCCACTTGGAATCGATCGAATGACCGCGCAGACGATCGGGGCGGTCCGGGCGGGCAAGCACCGATCCCATCCGAGATGGGGCGGGCACGGGTGCCCGCCCCTACTCAATCCCGGCGCAGGCGGTCGGACACCGCGATGGGCGTGGGATAGCGCAGGACGATGAGGTAGGACGATAAGACGAAGGTGAGCACCGTGGCGACCTTCACGAGATCGCCCGAGCGGGCGCCGATGAGCCCCGCATCCACCGCCAGCACCGCCATGAGCAGGGCGAACTCGCTCATCTGCCCGAGCCGCACCCCGATCTCGACCGACAGCTCCGTGCGTTCCCCGGCGAGCAGCAAAAGACCCCGGAACACCCACGGTTTCACGGCGAGAGTCGCCACGGCGATGGTGAGCGCCGGGACCAGCACGTCGGCCGCGAGCCGGAGATCCAGACCCGCGCCCAGCGAAAAGAAAAACAAGACCAGGAAAAAATCCCGTACCGGTTTCAGGCTTTCGGCGATGAACAGTGCGACGGGGCTCTGCGCCAAGGTCACCCCGGCGATGAAGGCCCCGATCTCGTGTGACAGCCCCGCGACATGGGCGAGCTCGGCGATGCCCAGACACCAGCCGATCGCGAGCAGGAATACATATTCGTGGATCTGGTCGAAACGCGAGATCAAGCGCTCCAACACGAAACGATCGAGCAGATAGGCGAGGCTCAGCAGGACCGGGAGCAGGAGGAGTTGCAGCCCGACCTCGAGCCACACGCCCCCGCCCTGGCGGAAGCCTTGGAGCAAGAGCAAGAGGACGATGGCGATGAGGTCCTGCAAGAGCAACACACTGATGATGATCTGGCCCGTGTGGCGGTGGTGCAGGGCCGTGGTCGGCAGTAACTTGACGCCGAGGATGGTGCTCGAAAACATGAGCGCCGCCCCGATGCACAGGGCCTCCGTGTAACTGAAGCCGAAGCCCACGCCGAGGGCGAAGCCGAGCACCAGGAAGACCGCGGAGCTCACCAGGCACACAGTCAGCGCCTCGCCGAGGATGCGGCCGAGCTGCCGGGGCGGGAGATTGAGCCCGATGAGATAGAGGAGAAACATGATCCCGACGGCGGCCACGTCCTTGATCCATCCCGAATCCGCCACCGCCCCGAGCACCGAGGGACCGAGCAGGACGCCGAGGACGATATAGGCGACGATCACCGCCTGGCGCGCGTACAGGGCGACGGTCGCGAGGCAGGCCGCGCCCGTAAACACGAGGAACAGCGAGTAGATTACGTTGGTGCCGGTCATGGTTCGGATGCGAACGCCGGTTGGATTCGATCGCCTGGGCGCTCCATTTTCACCTATCTCGCGCAGGGCGGCTAGAAACCCTCGGAGACCGGATCCCGCTGGGATCGGATCCCCTTGGGCCCCGCCGCCCGGGTGCTATACTTCGGAACGCGATGCCAGCCGCAGACTGCGTGGGGCGCTTCCCTGTCGCTGCGCGACGATAGGAGTCAGCGGGGTAACGGAGCGACCACCCGCGCGCGGGGTTCCCATCACCGACGATCCGGAGGAGCAATGACCAAGAACATCTTCGACGCGATCAAGGAGAACGCGGACAAGGCCAAGGAGCTCGCGGGCGAGGCGCTGAAACGCGCCACCGACATGGGGGAGAAAGTAACGGAGGTTACCAAGGAAGGGCTGCAAAAAGCCCATGAGCTCGCCGACGAGGCGAGCAAGTGGGGAGAAAAGACCACGGAAGCGATGGAGGAAGGCATGGAGAAGGCCCAGCACCTCGCGGCGGACACGCTGCCCGAGGTCTCGGAATGGACGGACAAGGCGACGGAGACCGCCAAGCGCGGCGTCGACATGGTAGCGGAGATGGCCGGGGAGGCCGTGGAGCGGGTCGGCGAGTGGGGCCACGAGGCCAGCGAAGCCGCCAAAGAAGGCATGGAGAAGGCCCAGACCGCCGCCGAAGACATGATGCAACAGGCCACCGAGCTCGCCCACAAGGCCACCGAGCTCGCGCAGGAGAACCTGAGCAAGGCCGGCAGTGCCGCAGAGGAGGCCCTGCACAAGGTGGAAGGTCTCGCGGGTACGAGCGACGCAAGCCGCAGGCAGGGCGAGCCGGGTCAACCCGGCGCGGGTACCTAGCCCCAAGGTTTAGGTTACGAGGACGCTTGGGACCTAGCCGCCTCGATCCGATCATTGGGTCGAGCGGCGAGGGCCCATTGCCTCGCTAGCCGCGCCTCCGAGACCGGCACGGCGGTCCCAAGCTCCTGTGCGAACAGCGACACGCGGAATTCCTCGAGCAGGAAGCGGAAGCGCAGGAGCTCCCCGGTCCGCTCCCCGGCATCGAGGCGCGCGCGGCACGGCCGCCACAGCGCGGCGACGCGCACCGAGCGCTCGCGGTCCTTCGCGGGATCGCGGGCGAGGCGCTCCAGACGGAGCGAGATGGCCTTGAGATAGCGCGGCAGGTGTTTGAGCCACTCCTCCGGGGTCGCCGAAACAAACCCCGGGTAGATTAAATACTGCAACTGCTCCCGGACGTCGGCCCCGGCCCCGCCGGTAAAACGCTCGAGGCGTTTCCTCAGGTCCTGGAACCGGCAGAGGATGTCCCTGGCGCGCGCACATAGCGCTTCGAATTCCGCCACCACCCGGGCCCGACCCGCTTCTAGCCGCGCCTCGAACTCGTCGGGCCCGCGGACATTCCCATCCGGCCCGATAAAGACGCGATCGAAAGCGGCCTCGGTGAGATCGTCGAGCAACTCATCCCGGGTCCCGATCCCGAGGTACAGGAGGGCCGTGGCCTCGAACCCCGGTGATCGTCTGCGCAGGTACTTGAGCAGCTCGGGGAGCGACAGCATGAAGAGGCGTCTGAGCCCTCTCCTCCCCTCTTCCTCCGCCTCTGCCGCGCTGTCGAAGACCCGGATGGCGACCGACCGGGTTCGATCGACGAGGGCAGGAAAGCCCTGCAGGCTGAGCCCCCCGTGGCGGCGTGCGACTTGCCTTTGGAGCGCGCCGAAGTCCCAGCGCGTGATCCCGTCCCGCTCGATCCCCGATGCCGCCTGGCGTCGGAACGCGAGCTGGGCCTCCTTGCCGAAGCGCCTCTTGAGATCGCAGAGCGATCGCCCCTGGCCCAAGACCGCGCCGCCCTCCGTGGTCACCCGAAAACGCATCGCCAAATATTCAGGCAGCACCCCGGTATCGAAGTCCTCGGCACGGATCGCGAGGCCCCCCTTTTGGTGATCCAGTACACGATCCAGTGCCCGGCACAGGGCCTCCAAGAGCGACCCGGCCCCGGGTTCGATGGATAGGAGGCAGGCATCGACACATTGATCCACCGGGATGCAGTGACGGCGCAGCGCCTTCGGCAGGGACTGGATCAATGCGGTGACCTTTTCCCTCAAGAGCCCCGGCACCAGCCACTCGAATGGCCGCGGGTCGAGCGCGTTGAGCAAGGCAAGCGGCAAGGTGACCGTCACACCATCCTCCTCGTGCCCCGGCTCGAAACGATAGGACAACGGAAATCTCTGGCCGTCGAGAATGAGATCGAGCGGATAGTTCGCTTCGAGATCGAGCGAGAGGTCCGGCCGTATCAGGTCCTCCCAGTTGAAGTACAGGCGCTTGGGGTCGTCGCGTTCGGCGGACTTGCGCCACGCTTCGAATCCTTGGGCGCACACGACCTCGGGTGGGATGCGCGCATCATAGAAATCGCAGCGCGCCGATTCATCGCAGAGGATATCCAGGCGACGGGCGCGATGCTCGAGATCCGCCGCCTCGGCCACCAGCCGGCGGTTGTGGATCAAGAATGGGGCGGCGCTGTCGTAGTCGCCCTCGACCAAGGCCGATCGGATGAACAGGTGCCGCGCCCCCGCGGGATCGATGGCCGTGTAGTCCACCTTGCGCATATGGGCGAGGGTCAGGCCATAGAGCGTCACGCGCTCGTAGGCACAGGCCCTGCCGGCCTTTTTCTCCCAGTGCGGGTCTGAATGGCTGCGTCTCAGGAGACGCCCCGCGGCCGCTTCGACCCACTCCGACTCGATGACGGCAGCTACGCGGGCGTAACGGCGCGTGGTCTCGGCGATCTCCGCGGCCATGACCCAGTGGGGCGGCCGCTTGAACAAGGCCGAACCAGGAAAGAGGTGGAACTTCACCCCGCGGGCACCGGTGTATTCGTTCTTGTCGGTCTTGAACCCGATGTTGCCGAGGAGCCCGGTGAGCAAGGCGCGATGAATGGCTTCATAGGATGCCGGCTCTAGGTTGCGGGACAGGCCCAGCTCCTGGCCGAGCGCCGATAGCTGGGCATGCACCTCCCGCCATTCCTGCATCCGAACGTAGGAGAGGAAGTGCCTGCGGCAAAAAGCGCGCAGCTTGTTCTGGGAGAGCTCGCGTGCCTGTTTCTGGTGATACCGCCACAGGTTCAGGAACCACAGAAAATCGGAATTGCCGTCGGCGAATCGGCGGTGGGCCAGGTCGGCCTCTGCCTGCGCCTCGTGCGGGCGCTCGCGGGGGTCCTGGATGCTCAAGCCGCTGGCGATGATCAACACCTCCGTCAGACAACTCCACGATTCGGCCCCAAGCACCATGCGTCCGATGCGGGGATCGGTCGGCAGGCGCGCCAGTCGCCGGCCGAGCCCGGTCAGCGCACCGCCGGCATCGACCGCCCCCAGCTCCTCGAGGAGCTTGTAACCGGCCTTGACCTGGCGCGGATCCGGCGGCTCCAGGAACGGGAAGTCCTCCGGCGCACCGAGATGCAAGGATGCGAGCTTCAGGATCAGGGCCGCGAGGCTCACGCGCAGGACCTCGGGATCGGTGTGCTCGGGCCGCGTGCTATAGTCGTCTTCGGAATAGAGCCGGATGCACACCCCCGCGCTCTGGCGGCCACAGCGCCCCTTGCGCTGATCGGCCGACGCCCGTGAGATGCGTTCGTGCACCAGGCGTTGCACCTTGCTATGCGGGCTGTAGCGGTTGATGCGCGCGAGCCCCGTATCGATCACATAGCGGATCCCCGGGACGGTCAACGAGGTCTCGGCGACATTGGTCGCGAGCACGATGCGGCGGTGGGGATGCGGGAGGAACACCCTATCCTGCTCGGCGCTGCCGAGGCGGGCGTACAGCGGCAGGACCTCGGTCGCGGGGAGGTGTCGCCGGCCGAGCGTGGCCGCGGCCTCGCGGATCTCGCGCTCGCCGGGCAGGAATGCCAGGATATCGCCCCGATCGATGCGCGAGATCTCGTCCACCGCCGCGCCGATGGCGGTCGAGAGATCGCCATCCTGTTCATCATCGTCGCCGCGCAAGGGACGATAGCGGGCCTCGACCGGATAGCCGCGTCCCGAGACCTCGAGGACCGGCGCGCCGTCGAAATAATGCGAGAAGCGCTCGGTGTCGATGGTCGCCGAGGTCACGATCAACTTGAGCTCGGGACGCCGCGGTAGGAGGCGTTTGAGACAGCCGAGCAGGAGATCGATGTTCAGGCTGCGCTCGTGGGCCTCATCGATGATCAGGGTATCGTAAGCGAGGAGCTTTGGATCGTGCTCCAGCTCGGCCAGGAGGATCCCGTCCGTCATGAGCTTGATATAGGTGCCGGGTCCGATCTTGTCGCCGAAACGGACCTTGTAGCCCACCGCGTGGCCGAGCGCGCTGCCGAGCTCATGTGCGATCCGCGTCGCCAGGCTGCGCGCCGCGATGCGCCGCGGCTGGGTGTGGCCTATCATACCCAGGACGCCGCGGCCCAGGGCCAGGCACAGTTTGGGGAGTTGTGTGGACTTGCCCGAGCCCGTTTCCCCGCACACGACCACGACCTGATGGTGGGTCAACGCCGCCGCGATGTCCTCGCACCGCGCCGTGATCGGCAGGGCGCTCGGGAACTCGGGCCTGGGGAGCGCCGCGGTACGTTGCGCGGCGCGCAGGGACGCCTCCCGGATCGCCTGCTCCAGTGCCTCGAGCGCCTGGGGATTATCGACTTTGGCGGTATCAAGCGGGGTATCGACTCCGGAGGGGGTAGCGAGCGCGGCGGCCTCGCCCCGGGACAGATAGATCCGTAGCCGCGCGCGCAAGCGCGGGCGCTCGATGTACATGCAGCCGTCCAGGGCCTGGTGCAGATCCTGTACACGTCGGCCGATAGACGCCGGGTTGCGCATAGGTCTGTTAGTCTAACAGGGGTCGCGCCCCTGTTAGATGGATGGCCGGGGCCGGTCGGCTCGCCGAAGCCCGTCAGGCGGATGGCACGCGATAACGCTCCGAACGACCGAGGATTCGGATTCACCCGACTTGGACCTGCCCGGACTCGCACTCGTGGACCCCAAGGCCGCATCACCAACCCAGGATATCCGTCCTATGGCGATCCGCTCCCATTCGACCGCGGCACCGGCGGAAGGCGCGCCTTCCGAGCGCCTGGAGCTCGACATCGCCGGCGCCCAGATCATCGGCGACCGGGAGGTCCAGGAGGACGCCTTTCTCATTTCCCATCTCGGTGACGTTGCGACCCTTTTGATCGTCGCGGACGGTATGGGCGGCCACGCCGCGGGCAACATCGCGAGCAACATGGCCGTGCAGTCCTGCAACCGGCACCTCTGCCATCATCACGAGAGCAGGCGGCTGCCGGTCTTGTTACGCGAGGCCGTGCTCGAAGCCAATAAGACCATCGCCGACATGGTGCACGAGACCGAGGGCTTGCGCGGGATGGGGTGTACGCTGGTCGCCGCCGTGGCGCATGATGCCATGCTGTCCTGGGCCAGCGTCGGGGACAGCCACCTGTATCTCGTACGGGGCGGCGGCATCAGCAAGCTCAACGCGGACCACAGCTACGGCGGGTTCCTGGACCGTATGGCGGCGCTGGGGCAGCCGGTGGAACCGGAACCGGGGTGCGCCCGCAACATGCTGATGTGCGCGCTGACCGGTGAGGAGATCATGGAGATCGACTGCCCCGATACCGGCACCCGGATCTCGTCCGGGGACTGGTTGATCGCCTCCAGCGACGGTCTGAACACCTTGAACCGCGACGACATCATCGCCATCGCCGGCGGCGCATCCTCGGCACGCGAGTGCGCCGAGCGCTTGCTCCAGGCGGTCACCGAGTTAGGGGTCAAGAACCAGGACAACACCACCGTGGTGGCCATCCGGGTGCAGGCCCGGATACCGATACCGTGTCTCTCGATCCCGATCGCTCCTCCCATCGCGCTCGCCGTTGCACCGGACCACCCACTCATCGAGCCCGCGCCGCTCACGAGACCCAGGAGCGGAGGTCGATGGCTCTTGGGGTTGGTTGCGGTCGTGATCCTCTTGGCGCTCGTTTACTGGCTCGGGATGAGCGGATCGGAGACACGGGGGCCGGCGACCGTCCCCGACACACGACCCGGAGCGGTCGCGAAAGACCCGGTACAGGAAAACAACCAAAAAACAAAGGGGCCCGCGATCGAAGAAGCGCGGCCGAAGGCGGGATCTGAGCCCCGGATCGCCAAACCCACCTCCTTCCGTGATCCCTTGAAAAGTGGAGGCCAGGGCCCGGAGATGGTCTGGATCCCGGCCGGCAGCTACGACATGGGCAGCAACCGCCCGGGGGCCGATCCCGACGAGCGACCTCAGCACCCGGTTCGGATCGAAAGATTCGCCATCGGCCGGTACGAGGTGAGCGACGCCGAGTACGGTCGCTTCGTAAGACAGACCGGGCGCGGGCTGCCACCGATCCGCCCTTCGGATCCGAACGTCTATCCCGTGGTCTCGGTGAGCTGGCACGACGCGCTCGCCTTTACGCGCTGGCTGTCCCGAGAGACCGGCCTGCGCTACCGCCTCCCGAGCGAGGCGGAATGGGAATACGCGGCCTCAGCGGGGACGAACACGCCCTATTGGTGGGGCTTCAGGGTGGGTGCCGAGGAGGCCCACTGCCATGGCTGCGGGAACCACATACCGCGCGCCCCCGGCGCCATCGGGCGGTTCAAGGCCAACCCCTACGGGCTCTTCGACAGCGCCGGCAACGTCCTCGAGTGGGTGCAGGACTGCTACTTTCCGGCCTACGAGGGCGCCAGCGCCGACGGCACCCCCCGCGAGGCCGATCGCTGCGAGGACCGGGTGGCCCGAGGCGGGGGCTTCGGCACACCCACGCGCTCCCTGCGCACCACCAAGCGCTTTCGCTTCGGTGCAGCAGAGGGGTATGAAGACGTCGGGATCCGGGTCGCCCGCGATCCCTGATCGGGCCGTTCCCCTCTCCCATGGCCAGTCGCCGTGCCGGGACACAGCCGGTCACGGATAAGCTCCCTTCCCCAGGCCAGGTCCCCCGGTAAAGCCCATGCGCACGGGCAGGTCCTCGTGCCTGCCGCCGCTCCAATGAACCCGAGCGACCCGAGGAGGCCGGCGCCCCGACTTGCGGCGGCATCGTGACGGCACGCCGCCGCCAAGACAGACCGGCAGGGCCCGGCCCGGGGGCGCGGTACCGAGAGATCGGCTATCCTAATAGCGAGATAGCGAAGCGCCCGAGGCCACAAATGCGTCGGCGGGCGGGCCCTGGCACAACCAAAGCCCATAATAGAAGGGGGGAAACCACTATGGACGCGATCAAGAACATTGTACTCAAGGTACTGAATTTCCTAGCCAACTTCGGTCTGGATCGGCTCGAGCGGGCGCTCCTGTTCGGGGGCGGGCTGGTCCTCGTGCTCGCGCTGCTCACCGGCTCCATCGAGATGTCCGAGGCCTGGTTCGCCTTCCTGTTCCGATGGTTGCACGTGGCCTCGGGGATCATGTGGATCGGGCTCCTGTGGTATTTCAACTTCGTGCAGATC
Organism: Gammaproteobacteria bacterium; assembly: GCA_050740695.1. Classification (GTDB taxonomy): domain Bacteria; phylum Pseudomonadota; class Gammaproteobacteria; order JACCXJ01; family JACCXJ01; genus JACCXJ01. The sequence goes on from JBOIDR010000111.1 coordinate 13,798, forward strand.
CCCTCGATGCCCCAGATCCCCGATGAGCAGAAGCCGGCGGTGAGCAAGGTCATCGCCCCGATGGCCCTGTTCTGGTTCCGTTGGGCGGCGTTGTCCACCATGGTCACCGGGCTCATCCTCGCGATCTTCAACGGCTATCTCTTCAGCGCGCTGTTCCTCGGGATCGGTAGCTGGGGCCAGCCGACCTACATCGGCATCGGGATGTGGCTCGGCCTCATCATGGCTTACAACGTGTGGATGATCATCTGGCCCAATCAGCAAAAGGTGCTGGGCCTGGTGGCGGCAGAGGATGAGGAGAAGAAGGCGGCTGCTCGCACTGCCATGCTGGCCAGCCGTTTCAACACCATGCTCTCGATCCCCATGCTTTATTTCATGGTGGCGGCGCAGAACCTGAGCTAGTCGTGGGGCGGAGGGCAAACCTCGATTGTGCGAGTCACATTGCCGTTTGCGAGGGCGGTCGATTCGTCGGTGTTCTGCGAGTCATGGATTTAAATAGCGCGTAACACTTTAGCCTCCTGAAAGAGCCACTGGCGTCAGCGTCGGCTTTCGTGTAAGGTTTTCTCGACTGTGGGGGGGCCTTCATGGAACCGATCCTATTTCGCTACCGTGGGCGTGATCTCTGTG
>JBOIDR010000112.1:0-14267 GCA_050740695.1 Gammaproteobacteria bacterium
CCCCCACCCTGACCCTCCCCCGCTTCGCAGGGGAGGGAATACCCTGGCGCTTGCAGCTTATTGACTTTACATGTGAATCAGGACTTGCATGAGCGGTGTTGTTCGACATTTACGACACAAGTATCTAGTGATCAGGCCGCGGCCTGCACCTGCTTGAGCGAGTGACAGGCGTCGGACCAGTGGATCAGCTCGAGCGTCCCGTCATGAAGCTCGACGAGCGCCGTGCAGCTCTCCACCCAATCCCCGCTGTTGCAATACAAGACCCCGTTCACGTGGGTGATCTCGGCGCGATGGATGTGGCCGCAGATGAGCCCGTCGACCCGCTGGCGGGCCGCCTCGTAGGCCACCGCCGACTCGAAGCTCGACATGTACTGCACGGCAGTCTTGACCTTGTGCTTCATGAAGGCCGCGAGCGACCAGTAGCCGAACCCGAAGCGCCTGCGGATCCGGTTCACCACCCCGTTCAGACGCAGGAGCCAGTCGTAGGCCTTGGTCCCGAGCAGCGCCACGGCCTTCGAGCACTGCACCACGACGTCGAACTCGTCGCCGTGCGTCACCAGGAAACGCCGGCCGTCGGCCGTTTGGTGGATCACGCGGTTCTGGATCGAGAGGTTGCCGAAGGACAGACCCGCGTAGTCCCGGAACACCTCGTCGTGATTGCCGGGTACATACACGACCCGCGTGCCGTGCTTGGCCTTACCGAGCAGGGTGCGCACCACGTTGTTGTGCTCCTGGGGCCAATAGAGCCGTTTTTTCATGCACCAGACATCGATAATGTCGCCGACGAGATAGAGCTGATCACAGCGCGTCGAGCGCAGGAAATCGAGGAGGAACTCCGCCCGGCAGCCCGAGAAGCCGAGGTGCACGTCCGAGATCCAGACGGTGCGGTAATAGGCTCGCCGATTCGTCGCGTGCAGCGTCTTCATGCCCGTAGCCCTTGTCCCATTGTAGGGGCAGGCTAGCGCCCGTTCGTGTCAGTATGATGAAACGACGTGATGCCGCCCTCAGCGAGCCGCGATGGCTTGCGAAGTCGGGTGGTGTTACCTATCCTTCGGTGAGGGGGTCGCGGGTTGACGGCGGTACACGCGGTCCGTGTCACGGCGAGCGGGTCCGGCAGGGCTTGGGCGACCGCCGGGGAGGACGGCGGAACGCTCCGCGTAGCTCATTGCTGATGACCGGCCATGGTTACCTGCACCGCCCTGCGTGCAGCCACAAGCTCTTCTTGTATGGCACCCGGTCCGGGGAAAACGCGACCGGCCTTTCGGTACCAGTAGCGCGCGTTGTCGAGATCGCCGTCGAGCGTATGCACGATCCCGTGGAGCCATGCGGCCAGCGCGGAATCTTGGTCCTGTACGATCTCGTGGGCCTCCTGCAACGCCCCTGCGGTCAAGAGATCTATCGCTCGGGCTAGCGATTCAGCACCTATCACCGATCCGTCTCCCCACATTCCGATCCCCCGAGTGCACAACGCAAATGCGCCCTGGTCTGAGGCGCTTGCGCCTCGCATCGGCAAAAAAAGCCGTCGGCGATTCCCAATATCGGCTTCTCTTGCCCCCATGGGACCATGATCTGGCATTGAACAATCAGGGCCTCGGCCCTATCTTACGGGCATGGTACGCCTTATTTATACACCAGGCACACGATGACATGCTCCTCGCTGGTCACGGCGCTGCAGTCTGCAAACGGTACACCTGAATCATCGGACCCGTCGGCTCGCATTCCCGAGGCACCGGCACCGAGTGCACATGCGGATGACGTTCTGCACGACGCTTACTCCCGCACGGTAAGCCGGGTGGCGCGACTGGCACGACCCTCGGTCGCGCATATCACGGTGTGGCGCACAGATAACCGGGCCGGTGCGGGCTCGGGTTTCCTCTTCACGCCCGACGGCTTTCTGCTGACCAACAGCCATGTCGTGCATGGTGCAAAGGACGTGGTCGCGGCTTTTGCCGACGGTGCGGAGTACCGTGCGCGGCTTATCGGCGAGGATCCGAGCACCGACACCGCGGTGCTGAGGCTGGAAGGCGGCTCGACATCCGCGTTGTCGCTCGGCGATTCCCGCCGGCTACAGCAGGGGCAGATCGCGGTCGCCGTGGGGTCACCATTCGGCTTCGAGCTCACGGTCACCGCCGGTATCGTCAGCGCGCTCGGCCGCAGCCTGCCCGGCTTCGGCGGACGCATGATCGAAGATGTCATTCAGACGGACGCCGCCCTCAATCCCGGCAACTCCGGCGGGCCGCTGCTCGACAGTGCCGGACGCGTAATCGGCGTGAGCACCGCCGCAATCGCCTCGGCGCACGGTCTCGCGTTTGCGGTGGCCATCAACACCGCGCAATGGGTTGCCATGGAACTGATGCGCCATGGGCGTGTTCGCCGCGCGAGTCTGGGTGTTTCCGCTGGCATTGCGCCATTGCCGCGGCGCTGGGTACGAGAGCACGATTGGCCAGTGTCAACAGGGATGCGCGTGCAAGAGGTCGCGGCAGGCTCGGCTGCGGCGAGTGCGGGCCTGCGTGTGGGCGACTGGATCATCGGCGTGCAGGGCAAGCCGGTGTCGCAACTTTCCGATCTCCTGCATTGGCTGGGTGGCAACGCCGCCGGTCAGGTGCTGCCATTGAAAATCCTGCGCCCGCGCGCCGGCATCCTCGAAGTCCTGCATGTGCTGGTGACGCCCGCCGCACACTGAACTGACTTCACCGAGGGTCGTCGACGAGCTTCAAGGCGGCGATCAGCTCGCCGCGCCAGAAATTCGTGCGCCGGCCGCCCTCGCAGACGAGCGTGGCGAGCGATCGGGGTGCCTGCCGCCGCCAAGGCGGCCCGCAGCTCGCCGGCTTGGCGTGCGTCCTCCCGATCGAAATCCGATACCTCGAGTGGCAGCCCCTCTATGCGGGCCAGGGAGGATGAGGTGCGCTTCTTCGTCGCCGGCTCCGGTCTGTTCTCGCTGCACGTCAATGGCAAGGTCTACGAGATCCGCTGCGAGCAGGGCGATCTGATCGGCGTGCCGGACGGCACCCGGCACTGGTTCGACATGGGCCCCGCGCCGAGCTTCGTCGCCATCCGCTTCTTCACCGAGCCGGACGGCTGGGTCGGCCACTTCACCGGGACCGACATCGCCAAGCGCTTCCCCCGCTACGAGCGCGGCCAGGCGGGCTGAGTGGCGAGACGCCGCGTGGCCCGGGCCATCCTCACCGACATCGAGGGCACGACCAGCTCGATACGGTCAGGGTCCGTTACGGGCGATACCGCCCTGCCCCTCGGGCATTTTTTCGGAACCAGTCCCGAGTTCGGGATGCATCTGCACAAGCTATAGGAGCTGCGCCTAGCGGAACACAGAAGGCTACCCGCAAGTTGTGAAAGTATTCCTGCGGGCGATCTAACCGAACAGCGTAACGTGTGACAAACCAGCAATTCAGGCCATTCAACTTTGTCTCTTATCGTATAGTGCATGAACATTAGAACCTTTACCCGCCTAGTGGACCAGCGGCCCTGACACTTACGTCGTACAACAGTTACAAACGCAGCATGCGGCGTACAACACCGTCATTGCGGAAGGCGTGGTACAGAGCACCGCTGATGTGCACCGCCACCACCCCCAGCAACGCCCAGGCAGTCCACAGGTGAATATCAGAAAAAAACATGTTCATCTCTTCGTCTGCCCTGCCCCACTGTGGCAAATCGACCAACCACCATAACGTCGTTTCCCAGCGGGTGAATGAAGAAGACAGGTAACCGCTGAGACAGACAGCGACTATCAACACGTAAAGAATGACGTGATCGATAATTGCCAGCTTGTACATCCACGGGCGCAACTCCTGCGCGTTGGGTGGTGTCGGGCGGTGCTTGAAACGGACATAAAGCAGGATCGCCAGAACAATAACGAGTGTAATACCAATAGTCTTATGCAATTGGAACGGTAATTCACGGAAAGTCAGTTCCTTGGATGGCAGTGGCAATCCCATCATCCACCAGCTCGACACAAACAGGAAAAAGATGGAGGCAGCTATTAACCAATGCAGAATAACTGCTGTCGTACTGTAGCCGTGTTTTTGCATAACAGGTTCCGCTTTGAATTCAGTCTTTGGGTAGTGGGAAGCACTTCGAATTGATCGAAATGCCCTAGTGCGTGGACATTGACCCGTAACTACGTGTTAGGTCACGCTTTCGTCACAGCGACCGGCGACAACACCCGCTATCATTATCAGATGAATAAAAAACCAGAGCAGAATATTCCAAAGGTAGATCTGTCTTAATATTGGTCCTGCATTCACCGCCGCCATAAAACCGATAACGTCGATCGCTATCAGGGCAACAAAAGTCAACAGTGCCACGGTTGGCGCCCAGCTGCGATAGTTAACCAGTGCAGCACCGACAATGATCGATAAGAAGGCAATGACAGTGCCGATCCCGGACAACACCACCTGAAAACCGGAGAACCAGCCCGGCGCCGAAAGGGCTATACCTTTGACATTGGCAACCATATGCTCGCACTCGGCCAGAGTCAGCCCTTCCTCTTCCAGTTCTTCGGAGGGGCAGTCCGCGGCCGGCATCTCGCCGCTGACCGGCATGGAGTGGGTGATGACGGCCTGTTTCATCCATTCATTTCCATGAGACGCGGTCAGGAAAATGCCGAAAACAATGGTGATGACACCGAGCCAGCTGGCCCAGGCAGGACCCTCAGGCTGCGGGCCGCTCGCATGGTCGGAAACTGATGTTGCCATACAGCACCTGCTTTTTTTGCGTATTAGACTTAAGTTCTTTATCGAAATCGAGTTTCCGGAAACAAACCCCCGCTGCGACCATTTGTCCGAAACTGAAAGTAAACCGAAGGCGCGGGTCGGCCGTGTGATGGCGAACGGAGAATTCTCTCTCGGCCAAATACATCCACCCTCGCCTACCCGCCTCCCGGCTGAGTCTATGCTATACTCCGGTGCCGAGAAGGCAAGTGACGAAAACAGTAACTTGGTGGGAGGAACTACGTGGCCCAAGGCACAACCACAACACAGCAGCGACCCCAACCCTAGGGTTCTTCCCGGACGATCCTTGAATGCGGACCCGCGGTTTCCCTTTCTACCAGATCAGCGAGGACATCGAGAAACCGGCGCAGGTATAAGATTTTCAAAAGGCCCTTTGTCGGCGAGAGGAAGAGTACGAGATGGGCCTGTGGGTTGTCAAGTACGCGAGCCGTCGGTCCAAGATCGGGGGGTCAGTGGGTGCCACCGATTCGCCTCTGGCACAATCATTGACGTCGTTTATTTCGAAGGCCCTACGATATCGGCTTCGCGCGAAAAAGTACCCAAGGTGGCCGGCATGGCGCGAACCGGACAGCCGTGCTTCGTTCCCACCACGTACGCCGGAACCCCACAGGCCCTTCCCTGATCCGTCTCATAAAAGGGGCGCTCTATGGCGTCCGGAGGGCACCGTACCCCGCCGGGGCTCGTCACGGTGCGCATCGATCGCGACACCGGGCTTGTGACCGAGACCGAAAACCCGCGCGCGCTTTTCGAGATATTCCGTGCGCACAGGAATCCCGTGCCGTCATACCGGCCTGCCGACCGCGCGCCGCCACCCCGACCGCCGTACAGGAACCTCGGGACCCGCACCCCCTGCACCTCGACGAACCGTTCCATGCCGTCACTATAGCCCCTACGCTACAATCGCGGTATGAGCGGCCCGCCCTACGATCCGGCGCGATTGCGGCAGGTAGCCGGCGAGATCGTCACGCGGCGCGCGAGCTGGCGGCGCGGGGGTGGACGCCCGCGACCAGCAGCAATTTCTCGATGCGGCTCGGCGAGGCGCACGCGGCCATCACGGTGTCGGGGCTGGACAAGGGGCGGCTGACCGAGGAGGGCGTGATGGTCGTGGCTCGACGGGCGGCCGGTGGCGACCGGGCAGCGGCCATCGGCGGAGACCGTGCTGCACACCCGGCTGTACCGGCGCGACGCCGAGATCGGTTGCGTCCTGCACACCCACTCGCTGGTCCACGTGGCCTCCCGGGTGTTCGCCCCGAGTGGGGGCGTGCGGCTGGAGGGCTATGAGCTGGCCAAGGCGATCGCCGGGACCACGACGTATGAGACCGTGATCGAGCTGCCGGTCCTGGCCAACAGCCAGGATATGCCGGCGACGGCCGGGCGAGTGGAGGCCCTCTTCGACGCCGGTCCGCTTTCGGGATATCTCATCGCCGGCCACGGTCTCTATGCCTGGGGCCGTGACTTGGCCGAGGCCTGGCGCCACCTGGAGGCCTTCGAATTCATGCTCGCCTGCGAGCTCGAGCTGAGGAAACTGACATGAGCCGTCTGAGAGTCTTCGACGAAACCGATCCGGGGGCGCCCCGCTTCGTCAGCGAGGACCGCGCAGTCATGGCCGCCGAGCTCTCCGAGATCGGCGTCCGCTTCGAGCAGTGGACGGCGACCCGGCCGCTCGCGCCCGGGGCCACGCCCGAGCGGGTGATGGCCGCCTATCGCGCCGACATCGATCGCCTGATCGCCGAGAACGGCTTCAAGACCGTGGACGTGATCAGCATCGCCCCCGACAACCCCGAGCGCGAGGCGATGCGCCAGAAGTTCCTCGACGAGCACTTCCACCAGGAGGACGAGGTCCGCTTCTTCGTCGCCGGCTCCGGTCTCTTCTCGCTGCACGGCAAAGGCAAGGTCTACGAGATCCGCTGCGAGCAGGGCGATCTCATCGGCGTGCCCAACGGCACGCGGCACTGGTTCGACATGGGCCCGGCGCCGAGCTTCGTCGCCATCCGCTTCTTCACCGAGCCGGACGGCTGGATCGGCCACTTCACCGGCACCGACATCGCCAAGCGCTTCCCCCGCTACGAGCCGGGCCAGGCCGGCTGAGCCGCGAGACGCCGCGTGGCCCGGGCCATCCTCACCGACATCGAGGGCACGACCAGCTCGATCGCGTTCGTCAAGGAGGTGCTGTTCCCGTACGCGCGCCGGGCGCTGCCGGGCTTCGTCGCCGCGCACGGAGCCGAGCCGGAGGTGCGCCGCTGGCTGGGCGCCGTGGCCGAGGAGATCGGCGCCGCCGGCGATGACGCGCTGATCGCCACCCTGCAGAAATGGATCGATCAGGACCGCAAGCACACCGCGCTCAAGGCGCTGCAGGGGATGATCTGGCGCGACGGTTACCAGCAGCGGGCATACACCGCCCACGTCTATGACGACGCGGCCGCCAAGCTGCGCGCCTGGCACGCGGCCGGCCACCCGCTGCACGTCTACTCGTCCGGCTCGGTGGCGGCGCAAAAGCTTTTCTTCGGCCACAGCACCGCCGGCGACCTGAGCCCGCTGTTCTGCGGCTGGTTCGACACCGAGACCGGGGCCAAGCGCGAGGCGGCCAGCTACCGGCGGATCGCCGGCGCCATCGGCCGCGCTCCGGCCGACCTCCTGTTCCTCTCCGACGTGGTCGACGAGCTCGACGCCGCTCGCGAGGCCGGCCTGGCCACCGTGCTCGTCGACCGCCGCGCCGACTACCCAGAACCGCGCACCGGCGCCGCCACCCACGGCCATCCCCGCGCCGAATCGTTCACCGAGATCGACCCCGGCTGACTCGGGGCAGGCGTGTCAGCGGACGGCCAGGCCGATCGGGTTGGCGCGCCAATCGAAGCGCAGCGACCCCACCTGCCGGTACATCTCGGCGATTGCAGCGGTCTCGCTTCATTCGCATCATCAGATCGGCAATGCCGCCGGCGTCGAGCTCGCCGCCCTGCTCCTGCTGCGAGATGTCCCAGTTCTGGCAGAACAAGCAGCGCAGGTTGCAGGGCCCGAGTGACCCAGCCCCAAGCGAGACCCTTGTACGCAATCCATCAAACACGTTGAGAGGAACGGATGGCGCAGACTTACTCGGTCTCATCGCGTTCTAATAATTGTATCGCTGGATAATACGTGCCGAGGAGCTCACGCCGCCACCAGGCGCCTTTTCGATGTGCTTCGGGACTCGCAAAACGATAGTCGTATAGCAGTGCACGGACGTACCGGGGTGGGGCATTGGGAAATGGATTGCTCCCAAGTAATCCACTTACGATAGGCGCGTTTTGTAGCAGGCGTACGAGCAGATTAGTAAACCATGGACTTTCATTCGCGGTAGAGAGCGCGGCAAACCACATCTGCCAATCCAGCCGCGGCTGGTGTGGGATGTTCCACGGTGGCCGGCGGTCGGTGTTTCCCGGTTTGTACCGGAAGGCATATTCGCTCCAGGTCTCGCCGTCTTGCGAGCCTTCAATGACGATCTCGGGACGTGTCGTCGTCATGTTCGCAAACAAGCCGTAGGAATTGACGATGGCCAGCGGCGCAAACCACCCGAGCGCGGCGGCCAAGGGGTGTGGAAGAGGGCGGCGCCCAAGTTGCAGGAACATTACACTGACGCTCAGAAATAGGATTAGGGCCACCAGGCTACCGAGTACAACCCGTTCAAAGAACACGTGTCGGCTCGATGCCGAGGTTGCGATCCACGTCCGGTACCGACTCGGTATCATGCCGCGGAGTGCCTGGTCATCGAACAGCAACACACACAAGCCCATGGTCAGAAGGTTGAAAAAATTGTAGTTGCCCGTCAGGCTGATACCCAGCTCGAACACCAGGATAATCCAGGCCGCCAGCATCCGTGGCCGGCGCGGCGCAAAGAACAGGAAAGGCACCGCGAGCTCTATGGCGAGGACCGCAAATGTGGAGGCGTGTTGAAACCACGGAGGCAACTGATGAGCGTACCAGGCGATCGGTGTTGGGAGGGGCTGGGTCTCGTAGTGGTAGTCCAGTGCCGTAAAGGATGCCCAGGTCGGATCGCCGCTCAAGAGCTTTACGCACCCCGAACCGAACACGAAACGGAATAGCAACCAGCGAAACAGCCAGACCACGAGCACCGAACGCGACGGCAGGAAAACTGCGAGAAAGCCGGCTTCGAGCAGCAAAGTGTCCCACTGGAAGTGCATGAAATCCTGGCCTGCATAAAACAGCGATAGGTACAGCACGTAGCACAGCAAAAGTAGCGGGGGTGTCCAGCGCCCCCCAATCAGACTGGCTGACGCCGCGAGTGCGCCCAGAATGCAAGCAGTAACGAGCGCCGTGTCGCTGCTACTGAACCAGAATAATGTCGGGACCTGCCAATAGGCGCGGGCGCCGAGATGGGTGAGAGCGGCATCGAGATAGCCGGAGACCGGCAGGATGCCTTCGCTTCCCGCGAGCCCCCGGATTTGTGTCGCCAGAGACACGAATGCAGCGACGTAGATGAGCGCGAGCAATCGCAGAAATTGGGCACACGCCAGTGTGTGCCTCTCCGGCACGCGTTCCGGCCCCCAAAGCCATAGGCTAGCCCGCATTGCGGCTTCCCGACGCCGCGACACAAGAGTGTAGGCAAGTTCCGCGGCCGGGGCATACGCGGGAACGTGACGATATAACCATAACCACAACGGGTTCCCGCCTGGCATAGCGAGTATACGAAACGCCGCCTCGGCGCCGAATGCGCGTTCGCCGTCGACGCCGACAAACACGATGTGCTTCTGGAAGCGCTCGAGCGGAATGTCGGGAAACTCGGCGGCAACCTTCTGATACGTCTTGGCCTCAAAACCATCATGGGTCAGTTGTAACCAGTAGGACACCCAATAGCTGCAAAAGCCGCAAAGACCGTCAAAGACGAGTAACGGGCGCATCAGATGTTGTCAGATTCGAACAAAGATCCCTACAAGACCCGTATCCCAGTCGAATTCTAGCCAAAGACATTTGAAATTCGTCGTCCCTTCCCCCTGGAAGGGGGAAGGATAGGATGGGGGTCGAGGCGTCCGATCGGAATGACGCAACCCGCAGCGCTCAACCCCCACCCCCGCCCTCCCCCTGCCAGGGGGAGGGAATAAGCTGGTGCTGGCAGCTTGTTGAATTTGAGTTATTGTGTTCAACATTTGGAACGTAAGAATCTAAGTGGCGCGTGGGTTGGCGCCGGCAGTCTAGCCTTCGATGCCAACCTTTTCCACACGCGAGTGAAGCTGATAGGATGCTCGTCATGATCCGACAGAGGCGCGTCGCACAGCGAGAACCCAGGAACGCCCCGCGCGGGCGCTGGCTTTGCGCGATCGCGCTGGCCCTATCCTGCGCGTCCTCCTCCGCCGCCTCTCCCGCCCCATCGCGTTCGGCGCGTCTCGCCGACGAATTCCGCGCCGGGGTCGAGGTGCTCGCGGCCGATGGCATGGAGGGCCGAGGGCTCACGACTGCCGGGATCCTCCGTGCCGCGAACTGGATCGAGCGTGAGCTTCGCTCGCGCGGCTTGAAGCCGGCGTTCGAGAAGGGCTATCGCCAGCCCTTCGATATCAAGACGAGCGTCGTTCCGCTTGCGGGGAATCACCTCGAGGGCGTGTCCGATTCCGCCTGGGTGCCACTCGGGTTCTCGAGCTCCGGCGCTTTCTCGGGAGAGATCGCCTTTCTGGGCTACGGGATCGACGCGCCGCCGCTCGCGTTCAGCGAACTCGAGGGAGCCGATGTGCGTGGAAAAGTGGCGCTCATGCTGCGCTACGAGCCGCAGGAAAAGGACAGCTCGTCCCGATTCGATGGGAAGAAGCCGAGCCGCTGGTCGGCGCTCCGGTACAAGGTGCACAGGGCGCGCGAACGCGGCGCGAACGCGATCATATTCGTCACGGGACCGCTTCAGGACGAGGGCAAAGACAGCATCCCCGTGCTTCGAAACGACGGCCCCGAAAGCCCGGCCGGGATCCCCGTGATCCAGGTGAAAACGTCGGTGGCGCAGGGCTGGCTCCATGCGGCGGGCATCGACTTGAAGCGGTTCCAGGACGACGTAGACCGGGACTTGAAGCCGCGTTCCAACGCCTCGACCGGGATCCGGGTTTCCGGAAGGGTCGCGCTCCGGGCGATCTACGCCAAGACCGAAAATCTGGCGGGCTTGATCCCGGGCCGCGGCGCGCTCAAGAACGAGTACCTCGTGATCGGTGCGCATTACGACCACTTGGGCTACGGTGGGGACCGTTCGATGCGCCCGAACGAGCACGTGATTCACAACGGCGCCGATGATAACGCTTCCGGGACCGTGGCCGCGATGATGATCGGCGAGGAGCTCCGCCGCTCGCTTCAGGATGCGAAGGACCGCCGCAGTATCCTCATCGCGCTCTTTTCCGGAGAAGAGGTCGGTCTGGCGGGATCTTCCTATTTCGTCCGGCATCCGCCGGTTCCGATCGGGCGCGTGGCGGCGATGATCAATCTGGACATGGTCGGGCGCCTTCGTGAAGACCGGCTCGTCGCCTTGGGCTCCGATACCGCCCCGCAGTGGAAAGAACTCATCGCGCGTGCGGCGACCGCAGCGGGCATCCACGTCACGAGCAAAGGGGATGGGTACGGCCCGTCCGACCAGACGAGCTTCTACGCGGCTCGTGTCCCGGTGCTTCACCTCTTCACGGGAGCACACGGGCAGTACCACAGCCCGGACGACAAACCGGCGACCGTGAATCCCGAGGGGGCGGCGAAGGTGGTCGCCTTCGCGGTGTCCCTGGGCCAAGACCTGGCGACCGCGATGCCCCGGCCTCAGTACGTTCGCGCTTCCGCAGAGCCCACCATGGGAGGCGACAGCCGCGGATACGGCGCCTACTTGGGAACGATCCCGGACTACAGCGCGATGGGATCGAGCGAAGGAGGCGTGCTGCTCGCCGACGTCCGTCCGGGCGGACCGGCGGATCTCGCCGGGATCCGGGGCAAGGACCGCATCGTCGAGATGGCGGGAACCAGGGTCGAGAACCTCTACGACATGACCTACGCGCTACAAGATCACCGGCCCGCCGAGACGATCGACGTCGTCGTGATCCGGGACGGGCGCCGGGTCACGCTGCGTGCGACTCTCGCCGAGCGCGGCGTTCAAGGTACCCCGGGAGCCGGACAGACGAGCGCGGGGAGCGTCGCTGCGCACGCCGTGGGGCCAGACCCGCATGCGGGCCTTGCGGCGGCCGATCCCGCGATCAAGGCGGGCCGGCCGTTCGAGCATGTCATGGAAACCGAGCGCCATCTGAGCGCCATCCGCCAGCTCACCTTCGGCGGCGAAAACGCGGAGGCCTACTGGAGCCCCGACGGGAGGAAGCTCATCTTCCAGGCCACGCCCCGCGGGGCACGATGCGACCAGGAGTACGTCCTCGATTTGGAGAGCGGCGACGTCAAGATGGTTTCGACCGGCAAAGGCCGCACCACGTGCGGCTATTTCGATTATCCCGAGGGAAAGCGGATCCTCTTCTCATCGACCCACGCCGCGCGGGACGGCTGTCCACCCCCGCCCGATCGCTCGCACGGCTACGTGTGGGCGATCTACGACTCCTACGACATCTACGAAGCGCGTCCGGACGGATCCGGGCTCACGCCTCTCGTCCGCTCGCCGGGCTACGACGCGGAGGCGACCTGGTGCCACCGCGGAGGGAAGTTCGTGTTCACCTCGACTCGGGACGGTGACCTGGATCTCTACGTGAGGGACGACGCGGGGCAGGTGAAGCGCATGACCGACACGCCCGGTTATGATGGGGGCGCCTTCTTCAGCCCGGATTGCTCGGAGATCGTGTGGCGCGCGAGTAGGCCCCGGGGGACCGAGCTCGAGGAGTATCGAAAGCTCCTCGGGAAAGGGCTGGTCCAGCCCCGCTGGCTCGAGATCTTCGTCATGAAGGCCGACGGCACCGGCGCGCGGCAGCTCACGAACAACGGCGCCGCCAATTTCTGCCCGACGTTTCACTCGGATGGAAAGCGGATTCTCTATAGCTCGAATGCTGGAGCGGCCGATCCACGTGAGTTCGATCTATGGATGGTCGACAAGCGAGGGGGCGAGCCGGAACGGATCACCTCGGCACCGGGATTCGACGGCTTCCCTCACATGAGCCCAGACGGAAGATGGCTCGTGTGGGCCTCCAACCGCGCCGACCCGGGATCGCACGAGACCAACCTCTTCATCGCGCGCTGGGTGGAATAGCCCGCGGCGCCGGCGTCTCCAACGGTGGCGCTCGCCAAGAGGATACCTACGAAAATTGCCGAGTACACGGGCTTCCGGCTGCCCCCGGCGCGTTGAGATCGTCGAAAATTCAGGTGTGTCTTCGTACGAAGCCGGCAATCGCCGCGATCACCCGCCGCTCCACGTCTTCTTGCGACTCCCCGGCGGCAGCGAGCGCAGTCTTCGTCACCGCCAGCGAATGATCCCCGCCCTCGACCACGAAAAGCTTGTTCGGCGCGGTCATTCGGCTGCGAACGTCACTCAGGCGCTCGAGTGGGCAGAGGTTGTCGCGCGTTCCCTGCACGAACAGGATCGGCCTCGCGAGCTCGACGAGCACGCGATCGCGTAGCTTCGCCGCCTGGCCGATCCCCACGAGCGGATAACCGAGGCAAACGAGTGCCGCCACGGGCTCCTCTAGCGCCAGGTAGCAGCCAATGCGCCCGCCCATGCTTTTTCCGACGAGCACGACGGGGTCGGTGGGGTGCGCCTCCCACGCGGCGGCCAGCGCTTCGCGATGCGCGGCGACGAGCTTCGCGTGGGGGTCGGGTCGCTTCGAGCCCGCCTTCATGTACGGATAGTCGAACGTCACGACCGACCCGAGCGCCTCCAGCCGGCACTTGTACGCTTGCATCCAGCGGGATGCCGAAGGCGCTCCGGCTCCGTGCGCAAACAAGAAGAGCGTCACGACGGATCTCGTTCGAACCTAGCTAGGCAACGTCGTCGCCGCGGCGGCGCACGTCCCCGTGGTCGATGTCGCGCACGAGCGATCCGGTGGGCGAGCGCCAAGGCATTGCAGAGGCTGCCTACTCGGATTTCATGCTCACGTCTTTTCAACCGTGATCTCAACGCGCCGGTTCTGCTGTCGGCCTTGCGGGTTGTCGCTACCGTCGGGATTTGTGTCCGGCGTAACCGGCTTCGTCTCACCAAAGCCGCGGGTCGTGATGATCGGTTCGGGAACTGCTTTCTTTTTCACCAGCCAGTCCTTTACTGCCTCCGCACGCCGTTTTGAAAGGTCAAGATTTATGGGCAAAGTTCCACCGTTAATTGAACACCCAAGTTCCAGCGTTAGTTGAACACTCGTAGTACGGATATACAGGAATGTCGGATGGGGCGGTGTTGTTCATTGTTGTTTTGAAGGTATCTATTTAGTTGATGGGGCCCAGGCTGGTGTACGGATTGTGGATACAGGAAACCCTATCGTTGCATAAATTGTCGCTTACTTGGGGATCTCAGGCGGCTTGCAGTGCCTCTAGATAATGCAACAATTCCTTTTGGACCGCCGGATTGGCAGACATACTGAGGGTGAGCTGCCCCTG
>JBOIDR010000113.1:0-14163 GCA_050740695.1 Gammaproteobacteria bacterium
CTCTCGGTGGTCACATGGTTTCCCAACCGTGATTATTCCGAGTTTTGGAGGCTTCGTCGATCCCCTACCCCCTGTGATCTCTAGGATTCCGCGGGATGAACGCTACGCAAAGTGGGAAATGCACCCGACCGACTTTGCGTCCCAGCATTCCCTCAACCTGTTTGTTGAAGCGATTATTGCCCAAGGGAGTCCCGGTTTGCCAAACCTCCCGGATCTGTTTCAATTGACCCGCATCTACATGAACCCGGAAACAGACCCTGTAGGTCTGCTGGCGCTCCGCTTCGCTGCTTCCCAGTGCCCGGTTAGCCCTCGTGAGAAACAACGATGGAGTCCGCCCCCCGAGTATTGATCCTGTCCGGCGCGAGCGAGGTCTATTTCTCGGTGGCGGAGCACGGTTGGCCCTATCTACTCGACAGTATTTTCGCCATCCTGGCGGTCGCCGAAACCTGCATCTACTGGATCCACCGTGCCCTGCATACCCGTTTTCTCTACCGGCACCTGCATGGCTTCCACCACCGGTTTCGAGAGCCCACCCCGCTGGCCAGCCTGGCGTTTCATCCGCTCGATTCGTTTGCACAGGCCCTGCCCTATCGTATCTGTGCGCTCTTGTTGCCCCTGCACGTGTGGGTATACAAGGGCTTCGTCACCATGGTGACGATCTGGGCCGGCATGATCCACGATCGCATCCGCTGGACCCCATTGAGCTTCATCAACCACGCAGGATGTCACACGGCCCACCAATGGTATTTCCGGTATAACTACGGACAGGAATCGTAGCCCGAGGATGCGCTGAGGTACGAAGCGCATCTATCGAGTGATGCCCCGCGACTGATGCGCCTCCTTACGTCGGAACATCCTACGATTGTTTACATTTCAAAGGACCTAACCGTTCAGGAATCGTAGGATGCAGCACGATGTGATGCTCATCGTTGCCGGAGTTTGGCGGGCACAGAAAGCGTGCCTATCTACTGGGCTTCCCATTGTTAGGGAAAAGGCGGGATGCGGGTGGGACGGTGGATTTGCCCAAGTTCTCCATCCTAGCCTTCCTCCTGGAGGACGGAGGGACGGGTGCACTTAAATCGAGCGCGTGAGCGCGCGGTCGTGCACCCTCGAAAGCAGTAGTTGCGCGATGATCGCCCGGCCCAGCGCGAGGAACATGTCCCACTGCGTATCCCAGACGTCACCTTGCATGCCCAGGAACCTCCGCCGAGCCGCCGCCGATCACCGCGGCCCACCACTCGATGAGCTCGTAAGCGGCGCTGATCGCGAGGCAGATCGAGCAGACGATGAAGAAGAGCCACCCGCCCGGCTTGAGCGGCGAAGTGCGCAGCAGGATCTCGCGCGCAATCATCGCCGCACGAATCCCTGCGCGAAATGGCCGAGCCGGTCGTAAGGATTACGGGTCAGATCGAACAGCTCCTGCACCCAGAACCCGGGCGGCACGTTCGCGTAGGTGTAGGTGGCCGCCCACGATCAGGATGAGTGCATGGATCGCGATCAGCACGTACACCAGGTTCGTCAGCCGGCAGGGGCGCGCCCGCGGCCCCGACCCCCGCTGGACAGCTAGCCCCCATGGCGCAAGGGGGCGACGGGGCCTGTGGTCGCCCCCGCCGCGGCGCGGCTTCGCCGGCGCTCGTGAGACATCCGCGGGTCCAAGACGTATCTCTTGTATAAGCGTATAAGCAAACAAATACCGTCTCGCCGGGCGTTGTAATCTACATATGGCCGGTTCTTTGCGTTTGGCGCTACATGCCCAATCCGGCCGGAACAAGGAGGGGATCGAGACACAAGACGCAGGCCGCCTGTTGCGCGCTGACCCTGGTGCTGGCCGCACCCGCGCCGGCGGAACCGGTAACCGCGCAGCAGGGCGAGATAGTCGAGTTGCACATGGATCAGGCCCACGGAAAGGCGACGGAGGGCATCACGAAGGATCCCACGGGCAAGGTGGGGTCATCCCTCCTTGCGCTCTATCAGGGGTACCGGGCGTATCAGGTACTGCGCCGCACCGGCCTCATCGGGGTGGGGCCAGCCTTCCGGCCCAGCGACGGGCTCGCTCGCGTCCAGGACGGCTATGTGGAGATCGAGGCCATCGCCGCGTCCGACGGTGGAGGCCTGGTCACCGATCTCGAAGAGATGGGCATGCACGACTCGAGGGTGCTCGGGCGCATGGTGTCCGGGCAGTTCCCCATCGCCAAGATCCAAGGGCTGGCCGACCTACAGAGCCTCCAGTTTGCTCGCCCGTCGTATACGGTGACCAGCGCGGGCTCCGTCACGACCCAGGGCGACCGCGCTACACCATGACGGTGGCCGTCACCGATCCGATGTCGGGTGACGCCGTTTTGGTATCGTCGGGAGCGAGTCAGGGGGCTTGCGTGGCACGACGGAGGTGACGTGCAACGGGTTCGACCGCCTGCTCGGAAGCGGCGGCAAGGACTGGATCGACGGCGGCTCCGACGGGGACAGGATGTCCGGCGGCCGGGGCAGGGACAGGCTGATCGGTGGCACACGGAATGACACCCTGGTGGGCAACCAGGGACGGGATGTACTGAAGGGTGGTCGTGGCAGGGACCGGTTGGATGGCGGCCTACGGACGGACGCCCGCAAGGGAGGGCACAAGCACCGGTGCGAGCGATGACAGGAGCCCAGGAAAGCGGTGTCTCGCTGATCCTCGCACCGGATGTTAGTTAGGACCCGGCCCCGCCTCGAGCGGGGCCTTTTTTTAGCGGGGCCGTTCGCGTAGGCGCGACGCGCGCCTCTTCTAGGGAGGGCCCCGGAAATGTCCGAAGAGCGTCGTCAGGCCACCGATGAGGGCGAGGCCCGCGATGTAGAGGTCGGTCGCGCCTTCTTCGACGTCGATGCACATATCCTGATTCTCCGTCGGGCTCACGTAGTCCCAGAAGCCGAGGTAGGCCGCGAACACGGATATTGCGGCCCCCACGACGACGAGGCTCGGGAGCGGATGCGATCTCGGGTGGCGTGCGGGCATGGCGGTCACTCCCATGGATACACCAAAAGTAATGTTCACCGACAAGGGGATTTGCCCAGTAGGCAGTCAAGCCCGATAGGGAGTCAAGCCCGATAGGTCATCAAGAGGTCATCAAGCCCGCAGCGGCGTCCCGCGAGGGGCTGGCCCGTCGCGTGTGGCGCGGCTTGCCGACGGGATGCCCGGTGTGGATGGCGACGGGCTATCTTGCGATAATGGCTTGGTCCCGCGCCCTTATAAGGCGTGCGACGAGGAAACGCCATATACGACGTGTGAAATGCCCTTTCGAAGAAATGATCGTGGCCCCCTTTGTCAGGATAGACATCACCCCCTTGGAATCGGAGGTCGCGGGCCTCATCGTGGAGACGCTCGACCTCAAGATGGAGCCCGCGCACATCGAGCCCGAAGCGCCCTTGTTCGGCACCGGTCTCGGCCTCGATTCCATCGACGCCCTGGAGCTGTCTCTCGCCATCTCGCGCGCTTACGGTTACCGGTTGCGCTCCGACGACCCCCACATCACCGAGACCTTTTCGTCGCTTCGGGCGCTGTGTAGCGCCATCGCGCGCTGCCGTACCAAGTGAGGCGCATGGGTACGCATGAATACCCTCCCCTTGCTCGGTCCTGGCGACCCCGATGCGGTGATGGTCTACACGGAGGGCGAGCCGTATACCCGGGCCCACTTCCTCGCAGAGGTCATCGCCCTCGCTGACGAGCTGCCGGACCGGCCCACGGCCCTCAACCTGGTCCGGGATCGGTATCACTTCCTCGTCACCTTCGCGGCCGCCCTGCTGCGTGGGCAGACCACCCTCCTGCCGCCCACCCGGGCACCGACTGCCTTGGCAGGGCTGGCGCAGCAATACCCCGCGAGCTACTGCCTGACGGACGGACCCGACACCGTACAGGGACTCGCTGCCTTTCACTATCCCTCAGCTGATCGGCCGACCCGGGACCGGTGCATCCCGGAGATCCCCAGTGAGCGCACCGCGGCCGTGGTCTTCACCTCCGGCACCAGCGGCGTGCCGAAAGCGAACCGGAAGACCTGGGGGGCGCTCAGCATCGTGGCGCGCCGCACCGCCGTGCGCTTCGGACTCGCCGATCCGCCGGCCGTCACGGTGGTGGCGACCGTCCCGCACCACCACATGTTCGGCCTGGAAACCTCCATCATGCTCCCGCTTCAATGCGGGCTCGGCTGCTATTCCGGCAAGCCATTGTTTCCAGAGGATATTCTCCGTGCCCTCCAACGGGTACCCGCCCCCCGGGTGCTGGTCACGACGCCCTTGCACCTGCGCGCCTGCCTCATGGAGCGGACCGCCTTGCCGGCGCTCTGCTTCATCCTGTGTGCGACGGCGCCGCTCGCCCGCGCATGGGCCCTGGAGGCCGAGACGATGTTCGATACCAGCGTCCACGAGATCTACGGCTGTGCCGAGGCCGGGAGCGTCGCGACCCGGCGCACGGTGGCGGACCCCACCTGGCAGACGCTCGACGGTATCCGCATGTGTCGGGATGGCGATCAAGACCAACTGGAGGCAAGCTATCTTCCCCGGCGCGTCCCGTTCCCCGATCGCGTCACCCCCCTCGGGGCGGAGCGCTTCCTCCTCCACGGACGGCCCGCCGAGGAGGTCAACATCGGTGGGCGCCGCACGACCCTGGCCGATCTCGACCACCAGTTGAACGCCATCGATGGGGTGCGCGACGGGGCGTTCTTCCTGCCGCCGGATGGGCAGGCGCTCGTGACCCGACTCGTGGCTTTCGCGGTCGCGCCGGGCAAAGGCCGGGAAGAGGTCCTGGGGGAGCTCAGGAAGCGCATCGACTCCGCGTTCCTACCTAGACCCCTGTACCTCGTCGAGGCCCTCCCGCGCAACGAGACCGGCAAGCTGCCGCGCGAGGGGTTGTCGACTTTGGAAGAGGCCTGCCGCAGACGGGAGATCCATGGGGGCTGACAAGACCTGCGTGATCGATGCTGCTCATCCGGCGATCGCCGGCCATTTCCCCGGTGATCCGGTGGTCCCCGGGGTCGTGATCCTCACGGAGTTGATGGCTGCGATCCTGGAAGGCACCCCGGAGGGTATCGCGTTCACCGCCGTGCCGCGGGTCAAGTTCCTGTCGCCATTGAGGCCTGACGAGGCCTTCGATCTGCATTGGGAGGGCGTTTGCGATGGGGTGATCGCCTTCACCTGCACGGCCGGCGGGAGGCCCGTGGCCATGGGTCGGCTGGCCTTCCGGCCGAAGCATCGATGAGCCTTGGCTGGCGGAGACAGCGCGAGCGTGGCCATCGGCTGTTACTGGCAATGATCTTCGGGATCGCGCTCTGCCTCGGCCGCGGCGTTGCCCGCGCCCTGCTCTACCCGATCGTCTGGTACTTCGTCGTGTTCTCGGGACCTTCCCGGCGCGCCGCGCGGCGCTATCTGGCGCGCGTCCTGGGCCGCCGCCCCGGCCCGTCCGATCTCATTCGGCACTTTTACGCCTTCGCCTCGATCATCCTCGATCGGGCCTACCTATTGACCGGCCAATTCCACCGTTTCAACATCACCATCGAAGGCCTAGAGGTCCTCGCCGCGCGTCTCGGGGAGGGACAGGGCTGCCTCTTGCTCGGCTCGCACCTCGGCTGTTTCGAGGTGGTGCGCGCGTGCGGCCGGGGAGATGGGATCGAGGTCAAGCTGGTGATGCACGAGGACAACGCGCCCATGATCCGGGCGGCACTCGCGCGGCTGAATCCCGAGGCCGTGACCGATGTGATCCCCGCCGGGACGGCGGAGGCCATGTTGCGGGTTCAGGAGTGCCTGGCTCGGGGCGGGGTCGTGGGGATCCTCGGCGATCGCGTGGTAAACCCGGCGCACGTCGTCGAATGCCCGTTCCTCGGCAGGCCCGCGGCCTTCCCGGCCGACACCTTTCGGCTCGCGAGCCTCCTGGAGGCGCCGGTGGTGTTGTTCTTCGGTCTCTATCTGGGCGGGAACCGTTACGCGATTCACTTCGAGCTCCTGGCCGAGCGCATCGAGCGTGCCCGGCCCGATCGCGCCGGTGTCGCTCGCTATTGGACGGAACGCTACGCCGCACGCCTCGAGCACTACTGCCGAATGGCGCCGTATAACTGGTTCAATTTTTACGACTACTGGGGGGAAGAGGATGCCGCCACGACGACCGCCGCGATGGCTGCGCCCGCAGAGCGCCTGCCGAGATGAGGCGGGTCCATGGTTCGCGGGTGCGGCGGCCGCCATGGGGATGAGCGTCGCGCCCCGCTCTGGGCCAGCTCCTGTCGATGGCGACGCGCGCGGCGGGCGATGCGCATGATGGAATGCCCGTCGATGGACCCGCTGCTACTGTCGCATTACACGCTCACGAGCGCCCTGGGGAGGGGCTGCGAGGCGACCTACGCGGCCTTGGGCGCGCGCCGCTCCGGGCTCCATCCGTGCGATTTCGAGGACGCGGCCCTCGCGACCTGGATCGGCCGGGTCGCCGGGCTCGAAGGCGAGCCCCTGCCGGGTGCCTGGCGAGCGTTCGATTGCCGCAACAACCGCCTGGCCCTGGTCGGGCTCCGACAGGACGGCTTCGAGTCCGCGGCCCAGGCCGCCCGCGAGCGCTACGGCGCCGAGCACGTCGCCGTCTTGCTCGGGACCTCGACCTCCGGCATCCTGGAGACTGAGCACGCCTACCGGCGGCGGGATCCCGAGCACGGCGCCCTGCCGGCGGAGTTCATCGAGCGCTATCCCTATCGCCACAACACCTTCTCGGTGGCGGCCTTCGTGCGCGGCTACCTCGGGCTCTCCGGACCCGCGGCCGTCATTTCGACCGCATGCTCATCGAGCGCCAAGGTGTTCGCCAGCGCCGCACGGCTCATGCGGGCGGGGCTTTGCGATGCCGCCGTGGTGGGCGGGGTGGACAGCCTGTGCCTTACTACCCTGTACGGCTTCTCGGCCCTGGAGCTGACGGCCGCCGGACCGTGCCGGCCGTGCGATGTCGAGCGCGACGGGCTGTCGATCGGGGAGGCCGCGGGCTTTGCGCTCCTCGAGAGGGCGGACGCCGCCGGCAGCGCGGGGGCAGTGATGCTGCTCGGCTACGGCGAGAGCGGTGACGGGTACCATATGTCCCACCCGCACCCGCAAGGGCTCGGCGCCATTGCGGCCATGCGCGAGGGCCTGGCACGCGCGGGCCTTGCAGCCGGCGATATCGATTACGTCAACCTCCACGGCACCGGTACCCGGGCCAACGACCTCATCGAGGATCGGGCGGTGAGCATCGTCTTCGGCCGCGGCACGCCGTGCAGCTCGACCAAGGGTTGGACCGGTCACACGCTCGGTGCCGCGGGGATCACCGAGGCGGTGATCGGTGCCCTGTGCCTCGGCCGCGGGCTCATCCCGGGGACCCTGAATACCACGCGGCTGGACCCGATCTTGACGAGCGCGATCCGACTCGACAACGAGACCCGGCCGATCCGCCGGCTGCTCAGCAACATATTCGGGTTCGGCGGGAAC
The DNA here is from genome assembly GCA_050740695.1 of Gammaproteobacteria bacterium. Classification (GTDB taxonomy): domain Bacteria; phylum Pseudomonadota; class Gammaproteobacteria; order JACCXJ01; family JACCXJ01; genus JACCXJ01. The sequence continues at coordinate 7,453 of JBOIDR010000113.1, forward strand.
AACTGCAGCCTGGTGTTCGGCCGTCTGTGATCCCCCCCGATGCGCCTCCTTGTGATCCGCCCACTGTGACTGCCCCACTGTGACTGCGCCGCTGTGATCGAGGTCCACCTGCACGGCATCGGCCTCCTGGGTCCCGGCCTTCCGGGCTATACCGATGACAGCCGCGCGCTCCTGGCCGGCCGGCGTATCCACCGCTTCGAGCCCATCCGGGACCCGGTCGCCCCGCTCCTGCCCCCGAACGAACGCCGCCGGTGCAGCGCCTTGGTGCGCCATTCCCTGACCGTTGCCGAGGAGGCGATGCGCGCGGCCGAGATCGATGCGGCCGACTTGGCGACCGTGTTCGCCTCGTCCGGCGGCGAGTACGCGATCCTCGATCGGATCTGCGCCGCGCTTGCGGGCCCGGAGCGGGCCGTCTCGCCTACCCTGTTCCACCACTCGGTGCACAACGCCGCGGCCGGTTACTTTGCCATCGCCACCGGATCGCGGCGCTCCTCGACGGCGCTCGCCGCCTATGATGCGACCTTCGCCGCCGGGCTCATCGAGGCGGCCGCACAGGTGGCGGCGGAGGCGCGCCCGGTGTTGTTCGTGGCCTATGATCTGCCGCCCCCGGAGCCCTTGTACTCGGCCAGGCCCTTGTCCGCGCCCTTCGCGCTGGCGCTGGTCCTCGGGGGGCAAAGGACCAACGCCATGGCACGCCTCCGGGTGGACGTGTGCAACCGCGGTACCCCGGTGACGCGCCTGTCCGATCCGTCTCTCGAAGCCCTTTGCCGCGGCAATCCCGCGGCGCGAGGCCTGCCCTTGCTCGTGGCCCTCGCGCGCGGCGCCACCGAGCGGGTGGTGTTCGAGTACTTGGAGGACCGGCACCTCGCCGTCCGGATCGCGCCATGATGGCTCATCGCGATCTGCGCGCCTATCTGCCTCATGCCGGCGCCATGTGTCTCCTGGAGATCGTGGAGTCCTGCGATGAGACGTGCATCCGCTGTACGGCGATTTCCCATCTCGACCCGGACAACCCACTCCGGCGCGCGGGGATCCTGTGGGCGATCTGCGGGTTGGAGTACGCCGCCCAGTCCATGGCCGTGCACCTCTCTCTGGCATCGGGGCGCCGCGGGCGGCCGCGTGCCGGTCTCCTGGGCGAGGTCCGGGAACTGAGGCTTTGTGCCGGACGGCTCGACGAGGTCGCGGCCCCGCTGTCGGTCGAGGCTACCCGGATCCTCGATGACGACCGACGCGCGATGTATCGGTTTCGCGTGGCGGCGGACGGGCGCGAGATCCTCTCCGGACGCGCCTCCGTTTTTCTCGATTACCCTTGTGTGAATCGATCCAGGGCAGCGCGATGAAACGCGCCCTGGTCACGGGCGCGAGCGGGGCGATCGGCGCGGCCGTCTGCCGAGCGCTGGCGGGAAGCGGAATGGAGGTAGTGGTCCATGCCCACCGCCGTGCGGATCGAGCGGCGGCGCTGGCACGAGCGATCCGCGAGGCCGGTGGGGCCGCGAGCAGCGTGGCCTTCGATGTGAGCGATCGAGCGGCCGCGGGATCGGCGCTCGCCGCCGTGCTCGAGGGCGGTCCCATCCAGGTCCTGGTCAACAATGCCGGGGTCCACGCCGACGCGCCGCTCGCGGGCATGCGGCACGAGCAATGGACCGCCGTCATCGCCGTGTCATTGCACGGGTTTTTCAATGTCACCCAGCCGCTCCTCCTACCGATGATGGCGACGCGCTGGGGGCGGATCGTCTCCATCTCGTCGGTCGCGGGGCGCATCGGCAATCGCGGCCAGGCCAATTACGCCGCCGCCAAGTCGGGGCTGCACGGGGCCTCGCGCTCGCTCGCCTTGGAATTGGCGTCGCGGGGCGTCACGGTCAACATCGTGGCCCCGGGGATCATCGACTCGCCCGCCGCCCAGGAAGCCTTTCCCGCGGAGCGGATCGCGGCGTTGGTGCCCATGAAGCGGGCCGGGCGGCCCGAGGAGGTCGCGGCGCTGGTCGCTTTCCTGGCCTCCGATCAGGCTAGCTATATCACCGGCCAGGTGATCGGCATCGATGGGGGCATGGCGTGACGCAGCACGGTGATTACTGGGCGGTGATCCCCGTCTATGACGAGGCCCCGACCATACGCGAGATCGCCTTGCGGGCGCTTCGTGAGCTCCCGCGGGTGATCGTCGTCGATGACGGCTCGTGCGATGGGACGGCCGAGGCGGTGGCCGGGCTGCCGGTGGTGCTGCTCAGGAACCGCCGCAACCGCGGCAAGGCCATGAGCCTGTGGCGTGGTTTCCGTTATGCCCTGTCGCGCGGGGCCATCGGGGTCGTGACCCTCGATGGCGATGGCCAGCATGCCCCGGAGGACATCACCCGGCTGCTCGGGGAGGCCCGGCGCATGCCGGGACAGTTGCTCATCGGCGCACGCTCCAGACACTCCCGCCGCAGAGCCCCTCTTCGTGGCCGCGCCCGTTACTATGCCAACCGCTTCGCCGACTTCTGGATCTCCTGGGCCGCAGGCTACCCCATCGCGGACAGCCAGTCCGGGCTGCGCTTCTATCCCCGAGAGCTACTGGGCGAGGTGAAGGTGCGACATGGGAAGACGCGGAGCTTCGTGTTCGAGAGCGAGGTGTTGATCGAAAGCGCACGCCTCGGCTTCCAGGCGCGGGCGGTACCGGTAGCTGCCCACCCCCGCCTCGGCCCGAGGCCCAGTCACTTCCGCCCGTTCGTCGACATCGCGCGTATCACCCGCATGGTCGCGGGCAGGCTCCTGGCACGCCGGCTGTACCTCGGTGGCCTGTATCGATCGCTCCGACGACCCGTCCGGCTCATGGACCAACCGAATCACGCGCTCGATCCCGCCTCGGCGGCAGAGAGTGCCACGCCCATCGAGTGACCCGCGCCGGCATGCGGCGGGGCACGACCACGACCGGCACATCGACAAGCGGCTAGAGAAACATCGGTTAGAACAGCGCCAGCCGGACGCCGCCAAGACCGCAGCGCCGGGTACACCGAAGCTGAACGTCTCCGGGGTACGATCGTCGTTCAGGTTCTCGCCACGCACGTAGAAGAGCACGTTCTGATTCACCTGGTAGCTTGCCTGGGCGTTGAGGTACACCGCGTCCTCAAGCAGAAGTTGGTTGGCTCGTCGTCGAAATGCCTGCCGCGGTACACCGCCTCGATAAAGACGCTGAGGGGCGCGTGCATCGTCTGCCATTCGGTGTAGATCCGGCCCTGGTGGCGCGGGCGCTTGCGTAGCTCGTGCTCATGCACGAGGTCGGTGGAATTGGTGTAGGTGTAGTCGAAACCGCTATCGGAACCCGGCCCCCAGCGGTATTCCCCCTCGACCTCGAAACCCCAGATCCGGGCCTCGGCGACATTCTCACTGATCAATAGCCCGAGGCGCTCCGCCAAGGTGAGCTGGATCAGGTCATCCAGGCGACTGTAGTAACCGGTCAGCGAGAGGCGACCGGCCGGTGTCGGCGACCAGTCGATACCGAGATCCGCCCCGACACTGCGCTCCGGTTCCAAACCCGGTTCACCGGAAAAAGGAATGAAAAAGAGCTCGTGAAAGGCGGGCGCGCGATAGGTGTTGCCGCCGACGCGCGTACGGTGAGGGCGCTCGTCGCAGCGTAGGCCAGGCCATCGTAAGCCGTCGGGTGCGTCCCGAGGTCGTCATAGCGGTTGACGCGCACGCCGGCGAATCCGCTCCAACGCCCGAGACTGGCCTGCGATTCGGCCAGGCCAGTGTAGATCGTGCGCGCGCCGTGCAGGGAAAGGGCGGGCAAGTCGAATAGGGGAGGGTGCGGCAGATCGAACTGGTTGGTCCCTTCCTCTTGCTGGGCCTCCCCTCCCCAGCGAAAGCTCACCGTACTGTCGGTCGTCGCCGCGTCGCGTGTCGTCGCAGATGCGCCCTCATAGAGAATGTGATCGTTTGTCCAACGCGCGAGCAGGAGCCGGTTATCGAAACCGAACGGCATGTCCCCGACTCGGGTCGCAACGCGGTTGCGGGTAAAGCCGAGCTGCAGCCTCGAATTCCAACGACGGTTGATCGCCACGGACGGCTGGGTCTGGGCCACCCAGGTCTCTTCGATGCCGAACGCCGATAGGTCGTCGCGGAGCCCCGGGCGGCCATCGGGTAACGTGCCCGGGCGGTCGATCTCGGCGCGCGAGCGCTTGTACAGTAACGAACCGTCGAGGGTGAACCCATTCGCCGGTGAGACGGCGAAGCGGGCCGCTCCCAGGCTACCATGGTAGCCATCGCGCTCGGGATTCCCGTTCTCTTGATCCGCCTGACTGATGCCGTCGAAGACCTCGTCATCATTGACGGTCACGGTCAGGCGCCCTGTATCTCCCGCGGCACCGGCGCCTATCGACGAGGACAGCGCACCGTAGCTCCCGCCTTCCAGATGAACGAAGCCACCGCCCTCGCGCTCGTCGCGGGTGAAGAGGCGGATGACACCGCCGGCCCCACGACCGCCGTAGCGGGGTGCGGTCACCCCGCGGACCACCTCGATGCGCTCCACCGCGTCGGCGGGCCAGGCGGGGAGATTGAAAGCACCTGAGACCCCGCTATAGAGCGGGATCCCATCGAGCGTAAACTGTCCCTGGCCGCTTGGCACGCCGCGCACCGACACGGAGGACGACGTGGTACCACTCCCTGCCCTGTGCAGGGTTACGCCCGGCAAGCCGCGCAAAACGCCGTTGAGATTGCGTTCCTCAGAGCTTTCGAGTGTGGCCCGTTCCACCATGGTAATACTGCTCGCGGCCGGCACGGGGTCCGAAGGCCCTCGCGGAGCGGTCACGTTCAGAGTCGGTAGGATGAGCTCGGACTCCGGTACGACAGGGTCGTCTTGGCCCGTTACGCTCCGGGTCGCTAGAGCCAGGAAACCGAGGGCTAGCCCGAGCGCCACGCCGCGGTGGAGCCGATGCATGTCCCAGGCACCTCCTTCCCGATTATGATTATTGTCGGATCAGGCAAGGCCGTTTCCGGGGAGCGCCCCACTCCGCCCGCTCCGGGTTCTCTTACACCCTGCTTACGTTCCAATTGCTGAACACAACAACTCGAACAAATTCTAGCCAAAGGGGGCCAAGTCCTTCAGCCGCTGACCAAGCCTCGTCTCCGCCTGACACGCCTGGCCCCCACCCTACCCATCCCCCGCTGCGCAGGGGAGGGACGACCCTGGCGCTTGTAGCTGATTGAGTTTGCATGTGAATCAGGACTTGCTTGAGCGGTGTTGTTCGACATTTACGACGCAAGTATCTATTTCATACTACGCGATTTCGATAAGTTGTCAGCACCAGCTTGTTCCCTCCCCCTGGCAGGGGGAGGGCCAGGGTGGGGGTTGAGCGCTGGGGGCCGCGTCATTCCGATCGGACGCGCTCGACCCCAATCCTACCTTCCCCCTTCCAGGGGGAAGGGACAACGAATTTCAAATGTCCACATGTCTTTGGCTGGGAATAGGTCGCGGTGTAGGTAGGTCTGCCCAACATTGCATCCTACCCCGCCGTGATCGGTTAGCATAGGGACCTCGACCGAGTCAAAACCGAGTCAATGGGGGGAGAGTGAAGGAGACGAAGCAGAGCGGTCCACGCTTCGCCAAGATCTCCCCTCCGCGGTCGCAGCACGGAGTGACGATACCCCCGGTCTTTTGCAAACTCCGCCTCGACCGGCGACCATGGGTTTCGCCGTTCGACCAGTCATCAGGTACGAAACGCGATCGGTTTCTTTGTTCTCAATGCCCAGGAGGCGGGGCTACAACCATATAAGAGACGCCGCTGCCTCCGTAAGCCTGAGTGTACCAGGTCGAACCACACTGGTAATAGGTCACGCCATTGGCAGGGACCACGTTGGGCGAGCAGGGAAGGCTCGTGTAGCCCGCTGGTGGCGGCGTGGTGTAGACGGTCGTTGTCGATGTGGTTTCGGCAGTCTCCGTCTCCACTACGTAGCCGAGAGCCGCCGCACCGAGCCCCACGGCCCAGACTTCACCGTCGTCCCAATCGTCGTCCCAGTCATCGTCGTAATGATAGCCGCCGCCGTAATAGTAACCCCCCCATAGTACTCTCCTGCATACTGCTGCCGGTTTTGCTGCCGCTCGGTGAGCCCTGCTGGCGCGCGTCCGTCCTTTCGCTGTAGCCCTGCTGGCGAGCATCCGTCCGCTCGGCCATGGCGTCCTGGCGCTGACCCTGCCGCTCGGTCCTCTCCTGCTGGCCCCCGGTCCTGGTGTCGGCACGGGCCTGGCTACGCTCCGCGGCCTGCGTCTGACGCTGCTGCTGCCGAGTCGTTGCCCGATCCGTGGAAGCGGTTTGATAGGACTGGGAGCGTTGCTGGGCCCGGGCTTGCTGCGTGCTCGACCGCGTCTGGGAGCGTTGCGCCGATCGCTGCGCGGATCCAGAGCTCATCGAGCCGGACCTGGCCGATGCTCCCCTCGCACCGGACGAGAAGCTGCCGCTCGCGGCCGGACCGCTGCGCGAGACGCCTCCCTCACCCCGGGAGAAACCACCGCCGCCACCGGAAAAGCCTCCACCGCCACCACGATAAAAACCTCCACCTCCTCCGCGTCCCCGGGCGAAAGCATCATCCAGGGTCCCTATCAAGAAAACGAATGCGGGTATCACTTTAGGTGATTGAAACGGTCAGGCAGCTTTTTTGAAATCTTCGGAGGCGCTTGCGGGGGTGGGTTTGGCTTCGAGAGTGGTACGCGCCAGTTGCAGCACATGCTCAACAGGGTGGAGT
>JBOIDR010000114.1:0-13799 GCA_050740695.1 Gammaproteobacteria bacterium
GGTCGAGTTAGTTTCGCGGTCGGATGCCATCAAAAACTTTCGCGATCTCAGCCCTAGAGCGACGGCACACCCTCGTAGTGTCTTTCATAATCAAGGGCGCTGCGTCATCGAATCATGAAAGTTAGTCCAAAGGTGCCTTCCACGAACGGTACGGGCTCGTTCATAATGGCACCGCTTAGATTCTTGTGTCACAAATGTTCAACAAGACCGCTCGAACAAGTTCTGATTCGTATGGAAAGTCAAATAACGTCCAAGCGCCAGGGTATTCCCTCCCCTGCGGAGCGGGGGAGGGTTAGGGTGGGGGGCCAGGCGCGTCAGGCGGAGACGAGGCTTGGCCAGTGGCTGAAGGGCTTGGCCCCCACCCCACCCTCCCCCGTCCGCAGAAAGCGCAGATAGGGGAGGGAGTCTCCGGGTCCTTCCCCTGCGATAGCGGGGAAGTTCAGGTGGGGGTCGAGCGCCGCGGGCTGGGTCCGAGCGACCGGATGCGCTCGACCCCCATCCTATCCTTCCCCCTTCCCAGGGGGAAGGGACGACATCTATTTCAAATATGTTTGGATAGCCTTTTCCCGGGCCATCGGCAGGGCCTACTGACCATGACGACACTGGAATTGAAACTGTCCCTGCCCGACCCCGCGCCGAAGAAGCACGGGCGGCCGGATTGCCGATGCCCGAAGCGATCGAATCGATGTTGCGGGAAAACCTTGCGCCCCCAGCATGTCGAGGAGTTGCGCCAAGCTCTCTACATTCCCCGGTAAGGAGAGTGTAACTTCATCTCCTCGAAAAACGTCCGAATTGCCCTCTTTTCCTCACCGATGAACCGTTCGATGGCGTTGCGGAATGCACGGTGGCGGATCCAGTGCGCGCTGTAAGTCAGCTCGGGAACAAAGCCGCGCGCGATCTTGTGCTCCCCCTGGGCACCGGCTTCGAAAAGCTTGAAGCCCTTGGCGATCGCGTACTCCAAGGGCTGGTAATAACAGAGCTCGAAGTGCAGGTTTCGGATCTCCCGGCTCGCTCCCCAGTACCTTCCATAGAGGCAGTCGCCGTTTTCGTAGTACAGGGCACCCGCCACGGGAGTGCCCGCTTCTTGTGCAAGAATCAATAGGAGCCGGTCCCGCATCGACTGAAAAACCCGCTGAAAGAAGGCGAGCTCGAGATACGGGATGGCCCCCATCTTCTCGATCGTCGACCGATAAAAGCCGTGGAAAACGGTGGCGTGCTCCGGCCGCAGGTCCGCGCCTCGCAGGATCGAGATCCGGAGGCCGCGTGATTGCAGCTCTTGGCGCTCTTTTAGAATTTGCTTCCGCTTGCGCCGCTTGAGGCTCGCAAGAAAGGCATCGAAGGTCGGGAAGTTTTGATTCTTCCAGTGGTACTGAAAGCTGTGCCGGATGAGAAAACCTTCGCGCTCGAAGTAAGGGATCTCCTCGGGCAGCAGAAACAGGTAATGCAAAGAGCTCGTCTCCAAGGCTTCCGTCTTCTGTTTCGCCGCGCGGATCAGCCGCGCGGCCACGGCCGCGCGATCCGCCCGTTCGGAAAAGAGGAGCTTGGGTCCGGTCGCGGGAGTGAATGGAATCGAGGAGACGAGCTTCGGGTAGTAAGGCACAGCTGACTCCGCGTACGCCTGCGCCCACGCCCAGTCGAAGATATACTCGCCGTAGCTATTATTCTTCACGTAAAGAAAGGAGGCGCCCTCGAGCTCGTCCCCCCGCCAGGCGGTGAGATGGTGCGGAATCCAGCCGGAACGGCTACCCACCGCCCCGGTCTCTTCCAGCGCGTGCAGGTAGGCGTAATCGGTGAAGGGGAAGCCGCCGTGGCACAGCCGGGCCCACTCGTCTCCCGGGATAGCCTCCAATCTTTCGAAAGCCTTGATTATGTGCGATGCTCGCGTCATGACTACATTGCTCTCTCCCCGCGATTTGGAAGATATCACCTCCCGTACCCTCCATCACTACGAGGCTCACGCCGCAACCTTTTGGGAGGGGACCAAGGACCATGATGTCATCCAGAACTACGCGGCCTTCCTAGACGCGTTGCCCAAAAAACCGGGGCTTCGCCTGCTCGACCTGGGTGCGGTCCCGGCCGGGATCTTCTCCACTTCCGAAAACTGGGCCACGCGCCGATCGGGCTGGACGGGAGCCCGGCGTTCTGCGAGATGGCGCGAAAGCACGCCGGCTGTCCGGTGTGGCACCAGAATTTTCTGCAGCTCGCGTTGCCGCCGGCCTCGTTCGACGGTGTTTTCGCGAATGCCTCCCTGTTCCACGTTCCCCAGCAGGAGCTGCCCCGAGTTCTCGCAGAGTTGAAAGACGCGCTGGTGCCGGAAGGGGTCCTATTCTCCTCCAATCCGCGCGGCGGGGTAGAGGGATGGTCGGGAGAACGTTACGGCGCCTACCTCGATTGGGACACGTACCGAAAGTACCTGGAGGGCTCCGGATTCGAGCCGGTCCACCACTACTATCGGCCCGCGGGCTTACCCCGCGATCGGCAGCCCTGGTTCGTCCTGTAGCCGGCTCGACAACATCTGGTGGACGCGGTCTTCGACGGAGCAGGCGTAGCGCATGTTGTAGATATCCACGCTATCGCGGACTTGACCGATACGCTGGATGCGGCCCTTGCGCTGCTCCAGGCGCGAGGGGTTTCAGGGCAGGTCCAGGTTGATGAGGGTTCCCAAACGTTGTAGGTTCAGGCCCTCGGACGCCGCATCCGTCCCCAGGATCAAGCGCAGATCGCCGTTCCGCACCCGCGCTTTCAGATGCTCCCGCGCCGTGCGCTTGACACGCCGCCCTTGATCACGCCGGACTTCGCGGCGCCGGCGTATACTCCGATCTCCTCATTGGGCATGTCACTCGATAGCCGAGCCGCAAGCCACCAAACCGAATCGAAATATTGACTGAAGATGATGCAACCCTGCTCGAGCCAGCGATCCTTCAGCAACAACTCGCGCACGATCGCGTATTTCGGATCGCGCTCGCGGTCGGCTTCGAGCGCCTTCAGGCAACGTTCCAATGCCCCACGCTCGGACGGGGTGAGCGCACCAAACGCCGAGGGCAGATCCTCGTCGTCCTCGTCCTCTTGATCGAGATCGATCCATTCGTTCAGGATCTTTCCGGCGGTCAGACGCCCGGCCTCCATCGTGCTGCCAACACGCCGCAGCAACAAGGTTCGGAAGAATCCTGCGTGAACGCGTTGACCAAGCAGGCGGCAGAACGCCTCGGCGTGCGCGTACGCCTCCTCGAGAAACGGCGGTAGCCGGATCGCGTCCTGGTCGCGCTCGCCAAAAAGGTTTACGCGTACCGGTTTTAGGTAAGGCTCGCCCGTTTCCGGATCGTGGGTCGTTTCCAGGTAGTCCCGCGTTCGCAACACGGCGGATGAAGGGGTTCGCCGAGGTCATGAGATCAGGAAAGATCCGTTGCAACCTCACGCGATCTGGGGGCCGCAGCCGTTCGAAATGGCTCCCTGGAACGACTGCCTCGCTATCGGGGACGCGCAAGGCCTGGCGGAGGATCCGATAGTCGATCCCTTCCGAGGCGGGGGGGACCAGGGTTCCGAAACCATTCCCACTGCGCAATAGGGTCATCCGGCAAGGGCTCGCTTCCCATCGCGAGGGGGAGCGCTGTCCCGGGCCGACGCCACAGGCTACCGTAACCGCCGAGCACTCTTGGGAGCCTCGGCCCAACGCATCCACGAGGTCCCACACCTCGATGGGATGAAGCTGCACGGGGGTTGCCGTTGCCAGGAGCAGGCTCTTCGTACGCGGCGAGATCCGATAGAGGAATTCGAGCAGATTATTCGGATCCGCGACATCAAATTCTTCACCGGGCCTTAGGTTCTTGCGCCGGGCCCGGTGCGCCTCGTCGAGGATCACGCATTCGAACGTGATCTCCGCCAGCCAACCGCACGCGGCTCAAGACGCCGAGTGAATTCAAACGAGCGGATCTCGGCGGCACGGGCTTCGGCGCGACCATCACCCGCCACGTGCTGTTCGCCGTCGGCCGCGTTACCGAGCGGGACGAGGTCAAGGACGGCATGGCCCGGCTCAGAACCGAGGTACCCGGCTACTGGGACCGGCGCCTCACCGCCATCGTCCCCCCCTCGCTTATCTCGGCAAAGTAGACCCTCCAGTTGCATAAAAATCAACGCGAATCGTCAGGAAATGGCGTAGAATACAGGGTTAGCCGGAGTGCCTGGACGCTGAACTACGAGCTGATCTGGGAGGACGGTTCCGCGAAGGCCGTCGGGTGGGTGCAGGAAGAGTTCGACGCCCTGTGGCACTCGCCGTTCGCGCTGCCACTGGCGGAGTTCATCCTGCAGGACATCGAGCGCCTGTCACGCCGCGAGGTCGTGGCGAGTCGGGTCGGTACCTTCCTTCTGAGGTAAAAATGGCGTTATAATTCCTATACTTATACTTCCACGGGCTCTATGAGTCGCTGTTGACATCGGGACATCATAATTCTTATGCTTGGATGGCATCAGAACGACGCTGACGCTCGATGATAACGGCGGCCTTGGAGCGCTTACGGCGAAGCCGTGAGGAGAGTCTAAAGGTCTTGGTGAAATGAACGAAGCCCTGCGCCGGGGCCTGAAGCAGCTCAATCGGACCACAGCGGTAGTCCTTGGGCATTGCCGCATCGGAAGCGTCGATAACATGTGTCGAGCGCTCGGCCAGTTTGGTGTGCACAATGTTCAAGCGACCGGCTGCGCGCCCAAACGCGCTACAACGTAAAAATACTCCGCCTGGCCGTGTGTCGGCCCCCGCAGAACGGATCTCGCATCCGCTTGGCTGAGCTCGCTGCCGTGCTGCGTGCCTTGTTTTCGGGGCTCGGGCAGGAGTCCGAGATCGAGGCCGGGTCGTGGCTGTGGAAGGAGGGCGATCCGGGCGAAGACGTGGTCCTGGTCAAACAGGGTACGCTGCAGGTCGTCCACGAGGGGCCCGAGGGAGAGCTGATGGTCCTGCGCGACCTCGAGCCTGGGTCGGTGCTGGGCGAGATCGCCTGTCTGGATCGTCACCTGCGCTCCGCCAGCGTGCGCGCCGCGACGGCTTGCCGCATCGCACGGGTCCCGGCCGCGCAGTTCCGCAAGCTGCTGCGCCGTCGCCCACAGATCCTGGAAGCGCTGCTGCTGCAGCAAGTGCAGATCGTGCGGAGCCTGACCGGACAGGTCTCCCGGACCCACCGCCGGGCGATCACCGACACATTGACCCGTCTCTACAACTTCGGCTTCTTCCACGAGCGCTTGGAGCTGGAGCTCGAGCGCGCACGCGCGACCGGCGACCCCGTCTCCGTCGTGCTTTTTGACACCGACCACTTCAAGCACTACAACGACACGCACGGCCACCAGGCGGGAAACGCGGTCTTGATCCGAGTTGCGGAGATCCTGCGCGCCACCGGGCGCCGTGGCGACGTGATTGCCCGCTACGGAGGCGAGGAGTTCGTGGCGCTCCTCTACGGCGCCAGCCGCGAGGAGGCGCGGCGGTTCGCGGAGGGCGTGCGCGTCGCTATCGAAACCGCCGAGCTCGTGGGCGGCCAGACCCAGCCGCTGGGGCGCCTGACCGTAAGCGGCGGCGTCGCGACCTTCCCGACCGACGCCACGACCCGCGACGGGTTGGTCGAGCTCGCCGATCGGAACCTGTACCAGGCCAAGCAGTCGGGCCGGAATCGGATCGTGGCCTCGGCGAGAAAACGTAGGCGCACTCGCAAAAGCGCCAATCGATGAAGTTCGGCTGCGTTCGGGCGCAGCAGGAAAAAGCAGTACATCGCAGATCGAGCGCGAGTCGGTAAGGGCATGACCAGCCGGTCGATGCCGGTTACACGGGCTTCTGGCCTCTGTTGGATTGAGTTGGATGCCGATTGGCCGGGACTCTATCGAATTGGTGCCGTAACGTACTGACGTGGAAGTATTTTACCAGCATGCATTTCGGCAGTGCCCCCCATAGTTACCCCCACTCTGGTGGTGCTGCCCCCCTTCATGGGGCATGTTCGCGGGCACACGGACCGCCCGAGCGCTTCCACGGTCTCGCGATGCGGGTCTTACCGTTCAAGCTGGCTCATTCGCTCGATCGCGTCCCGTTGCTCCCTGAGCGCCCTTGACAGTTGCCGCACGGGGAGCGAGGCTATCGGTCCGGCTACGACAACGGTTTCGAGCCGCTGGGTTCTTGGGGAAGCGACAGCAACTGGGACGAGTAGAAGAGGTCGAGGACCAGCCGGTCTGGCCGCAGTACTAAACACCGTAAGAAACGGCGATAAACCGATCCAGGCCAGGGACGGCCTGCACTTCATCACCAACTGAACCCGATTACAGTGATGTCAAATGAAATCATTCTTCACTCTTGGTTTTATCGTTATTCTCTCGGGGTGTACCACATCGGGGATAGTTCAGACAGGTCCTGACAGTTTCATGGCGCGGGCACACTCGACCGTATTCACCATAGATTCTGGGGGTGGTGGCGCTATTGCTAACGCTACAGAACTTGCAGGCGAACACTGCACCAAGCTTGGAAAATATCTGGTCGTGGGAAGCAGCGAGACAGCTCGTATAGGTGCTGGAGCACAGGCAATCGTTAATTTCGAATGTCTTGATAAGAGCGATAGAGACTATTCGCGTCCTAAGATTCGGCCGATGGTGCCTGGTACTACTGCTCCTGCAGTAATCATCAATAACCAGAATAAACAATAAGCTGCTTTGAGCAATCATAGACCTCCAGGAGCTGTTCCAGTCGTTGCCGAGCTCGCGCATCGCGTACAGGGACGCGCCGGTACATCCTTCCATGGACCCGCCGGGGAATCTGCGTAGTCGCCGGAAGCGATGAGCCTCAGTGATTCCTCGGGGCTCACGTCTATCCATGAGCCATCCCTGCGGTACAACACGCAGCCGATCCCGCCATAGCCAGATCCGGGATCGCGCGTCATGGGGTCCTGCGAAATGCGCGCCCGCAGTTCCTCGCGGCGTTCGGCCCACCGCTTCCTCATGGCGGCGGATAACCTGTCCCGGCCCTCCTGAGTCCTCGGGCCGGTCGATAAGCCCCCATGAATACGACACCGGCCATTGCGGGGCGCGTGGCGCGACGCGTCCCACGCCGCCTTGGCCTGGCATGGGTGCCCGTCCCGGCACCGGGCGCCACATAGGGGCAGCTCGCTCTTGAAAACGCGATGCATGGGGACACGCAGCCCCATGGCCTTTAACACGGCTATTGCCTCCCGCAGCGCTTTCCACTCGCTCATTGCAGGTCCCGCAGCGACAGCCGCCCGGACACCACCGGGATGATCCCGCGCCAGCGCAGCTCGGCCGCGATGTCTTCCCGGTTGCGCCGTAACTCCGGCAGCCACTTTTCGACCGCCCGAGGAGGCCCGCGGTATCGCAGCGAACCGCGCTCGATCCAGACGGTCACTCTGTCTGCCCGGAGCCCCGCGATCAGCTCGGCCGCGCTCGGGTACGTCAGCCGGAAGCGCTCATAGCGTGCGGGGGTGTCGGTCGTCATGCCTTCACCTCGTGCGCCCCGCTGAACGTCCCCTGCCGCACCACACGGCGCCCAGACAGCACGGCCAGGGTCGCCACACCGAGGGGGGCAGGGCGTCCACCGGGCCGGGCGTGTCGGGCAGCACCGTAAGCAGCGCGGGGTAGCCCGCGAGCGCCGCCCGTAGACTGTGCCACAAGTAGCCGCGGTTCCTTGCCAAGGTCGCCGTGAGACGCCCGGCCTCGAGCTCGGCGTCGGACCTCGGCAGGCCGGCGTCGTACTCCAGGATGGCGGCGCGCTCCTCGAAGAACTCCTTGAGGTCCTCGGCCTCGGCCTGGACGGGCGCTGCATGGTCAGTGTCCACCTTGTTCGCCCCCTCGATTTCTGAAAAGCGCCCAGGTGATGAACTGTCATAACTGCCATAAGGGGCTTTTGGCAGTTTTGGCACTTGTCTATCTGGAAATTCAGCCTTCAGCCGGTCTAGGTAGCTCATCGTGCGAACCCCCTCGGATTCGCCTCGTAGACCGTTGCCGTCCGGCCGTCTGTGGGTCGCCTGTGAGTAGCCAGCCAGTCAAGGTCCACCAGGAGGCGCAGGGCATCGGAAACGCGCTGTCGATCCGACAGGCGCATCCAACCGGGGCGCCACACGTCGCGGCTTGAGAAGGTCCGGGGCAGATCCCCCTTACGTAACCTTTCCAGGACAGCCTTGGCCGCGACCGTGTCGCAGATTGTCACGCTCGCATAGGCGCGTGCGGCGTGGGTCTCCAGGTACTCGGCCCAGGCCAGGGCTTGTAATGTCGGCCGCTTGCCGACATTTCCGGTCGCGCGGCTGGCTAGGTGCAGTGTTAGCGCAAGCGCCGGTACCAACTTGCGATGCTTGGCAAGGTGCGACTCCAAAGCCGGGTGCAGATCGTCGCCTCGCAACCGCGCTTCGAGATCAGCGCGCCAACCCCGAAACAAAGCAAGCGCCTCATCGTCGAACCGCAGGAAGCTGGCATCATCGAACTTGTCTTTGGTCGCGCCCACTGCCATGAGGTCTAGCTTATTGAAATGCTCGAACACCTCGAATGCTTCGCCCTTAGCCTTGTTATCCGGCCAGCGATCAACATCGCACCACTTGCTGCTGGCGTCCGGCCACACCAATAACCCAAAGCGTTGGATCAACCCATCGTCTCCGGAGCCGCCGCGCACCGCCGCCCCCAGATACTCGGCGATGCGGCCGGGCTGGGTAGCCCCGAGCAGCGAAAGGCATACCGCTGGAATGTGAAGATTCAACCCCCGCACGATTCGATCGAAAGTGTAGGGACTGTTGCCATTCCAGCCCGTCAGGTAGAAACCGCGTGCCTCGGAGTTTTCCTCGCGGTCCAGCGTCTTCAGCAGTGAGACGATTTCATCACGGAACACCAGCAGTCCGTTGGGATTTTGCCGGTGTAGTTCCCCCAGGGCGGCGGCCGAGGTGTCGTTAGCGATGTATCGCTTGAGTGTCGGTGGCTCGGGTGCCTCGCCAGAGAAGAGCAGAGGCGTCACGTCGCCGCTGTTGTTCTTCTCCAGGGCCTTACGGGCGGCTTTCTCGCCCACCTCGGCCTTGAGTTTGGCGGTCAACGCTTCCACCCTGTAAATCTCCATAGCGGCCTCATGCGCCTTTGTCGCTTCGGCCGCAAGGCGTTTGAGCGGACCGAGCGCCTGTTCCATGGCCGGGCTTTTCAAAACGCCTGGCCGCCCGATGAGCAACGCCCATTGGTTCGGAAACTCGGTCCAGTCGGTCTGCGCTTGCGGTCGGATGCCGAGCTTTCGGCCCAGCACAGCCCCGAGCCCCGTCATGACCGGAACCCCCACAAAGTCAGGGGCGCACTGGACCCGCTTAGCGATATCCTCAGCCCACGGCCTCAAGGTGTCCGGCAACAAGGCGAAGTCGAACGCCGCGACAGGGGGCAACCCATCGGGTAGCGGCTTCGGGTCCGGCCATTCCTCACCGCCGGATACGCCCGCCGTTGCGTTGTCGGTGCTGTCCCCATGCTTACCCCTTGGCGATTCGGTTGCGCCCGCTGCTGAACCCATGCCCACATCCTCGGCGGCAGCCTTGATCGCGCTCCTCGTGTCTCGTCCGTGCTCGATGATCAGGAATATGTCGAACGCATCATGAGCATGCCCGTCGGCGAGCGGATCACTCGCGTGATGCGAGAAAGCCCGGCCATCGAGGATGACGACGCCCGCAAGCCCGGTTGATCTCGTCGGGGATACCCATCGGGTCCCGTGCGGCGTGTAGTGGTATCGGGTGAGCAGTTCCTCCACGGGATGGGCCTTGTTAAACGCGGCGATCACACTCGGCCTTGCTCCGTCGCCACGATGTGCAGGCTCGGGGTTGAAACCGTGCTGCGCCCAGACACACATCCCCTCCAGTTCCCTGCGATAACTCTCCCAGTTCTGCCACAGCTCGATCAATGCCTCGGGCAGGGGCGGGAACTCGCTATTCGGCGGGACCAGCCAGACATATGGGCTTCCGGTCCCCGGATGCACGGTCGGGGGCAGCACGTCTTGGATGTCCCCGGCCCGAAGCTCGAATAACGTGAGGGGTTTCCCCCCGGCCGGTCCCACCGGCCACGACAGTGCCTTGCGCCCGAGCACCACACTAGGCGGGGCCTTGAACAGTAGGCGATAGCGGGAGGGGGAGCCCTGGATCGTCGGCGTAAACTTCCTTAACGCCGCCAGGTCGATGCCCAACTCGCTCAGCGTGGGCACGGCATGCGCGGGGGAATCCACGTCGATTGAGCAAAGCCCCGAGGGGGAGAGCACAGCGCCTATGCCATGGTCGAGTAGCCGACCCCATCGCTGCCGTGCCTCTCCGGCGTCCGTGACATAACCGCCGGGCTTGTTCCATCCTGGATGGAGAGGAACTTGTGTCCGGGCGGGATCTGGACCAACGCCATCCCGTACATCTCGATGTAGCGCGCGGCCCAGGCGGCGGTTGACACGCTCATCGCGCGCCCCCCGACCTTGGAAGCCACCGGAGGAAGTGACCCCATACGCATCTTAACGACGCATGGTGGGGGCCGGCGCCCGACCCGACAACAGCAACGATCGTCCCGCACTGCGGGCAAGGATCGCTGGTGGTCATGCGGTCGTCGGCGCGCGCCGCGAGCCCGAATAGCTCACGTTGCAGTAACGGGGCAGGTGGTAGAATGGGCGCCGTCTCGCACGACGCCTGTTGTACCGCCGCCCCCTCTCGTAGGGGGCGCTTCATTTCAACCCCCTACGTGCGTTGGCGCGGGGGTGGCCGGGCCGTCAGGGCCTACCGTCCTTCGGGCGCGGGACGCTTTGATCCTGGTGGAAACCCACTCGTCGATCTCGCTATCGACCCAGCCGACCGCTCTCGGGCCAATCTGGACCGGCGAGGGAAACCCGCCGTTCTGGACCCGCCCATAGATGGCCGACCGCCCGAGCCCAGTACGGGCCATCACCTGCGACAAGCGCAACAAACTTTGCGTCATTTCAGGTAGCTCCTAATGGAAGTTGGAGCCACGCTACCGCATCGATAATTGCAGTAAAACCCCCAAAAACTACCGGGGAATTTCCGGGGAATTATTGCAATTCTTGAGAGTGCGCGTTTTCGCCTATCCGGCGAGACGCAAAGGCTCGTCGGGGGTCTGCGAGAAATTCCGGGAGCGCGTTACGCATCGCCCTGGCGGTGACGAGCTCGGAGGGCGGGATACCGGGCCGGACGGTGCGCAACCACGAGCCGAACGACGCCCAGACCCGGCGCGGATGTTTTCACGGCGAGGTACTGCAGGATGCCCTGACTGATGAGGCCCAGACGACCTGCACGGGTGTCCCATGATGTAGCGGGGCTTGGTGTTGCCCTCGGACTCCAATTGGGTTTCACTGGAATTTTAGGGGTGTCATGGAGGCGGCCGCCGAAGTCGCGCCCGGTAGCGCGCCAGCGCTTGCTGAAGCCGCGGCAAGCGGTCTTTGACCACATCTCGTTCCGAGAACCGCTGTCCCAGCTCCTCGTTGTTGAGACGTACACTCTCCTTCAGCACAGCGATGATCGCCGCTTTGTCTGTCGCGCGCGGGTGCTCTTGCTGGTAGAACCAGACGGAATTGTGCAAACAGGCTATTTGATCGCCCCGCGGCCTGCCCCGACGGCCCCCGCGCTTGTGCCCCAACGCGTACAGTTTCGCGATGGACCCCTTTCGCGGACGGCCGATCGGATTCGGCGCGCCTTTCGGATAGTGTTTATGAGCGAGCGCGAGCGCCAGCTTGAACCATCGGTCAGGGTCGTTGCAGGGGATACCGAAGTGACGCAGCAGGCCGAGCAATCGCTCGGCCTCCGCCTGGTTACCGGTGTCTGACATATGCACCCCCGACCGCGCCGGCCGGGCAAGGGAACCCGGTTTTCGCCCCGTCGGGCTAGGCGCGGCGTTAGGCCGCATACAACGTTGTAGTTACTTTCGCTCTTGAGCCGAGATTCGTCTGATCGCCTGCAGGTACTCCTCAGTCAGGATGATTTTCCCCGCGGCTTCTTGGCCGATGATACTGACAGCAGTACGGACCAAGACGTGAAGGTTTCGGTAATCCTCAAACAGTTTGTTAACGCCTTCAAAAAGCTGCCCCACCGTGACGTTGCTGTCGAGATCTTTGAGTCGAGGATCTTTCGCAACTCCCTCTCTTATGACTTCCCTCCATCGCTTTTCGTCCATCACCCTCAGGGTGTCAAAGAACCCATTTGAACGGCCGTCAACGTAGCCGACTAAGTACATAAGACGTTCGCCTGTTGTCCACTCTCTCCAGTCAGCTCCGGTGTAAAAACTTAGGGCGGCCAGCGGCGCGGAAAACATCAGAAAGCAGATCGCGACAGGTACGCGCATAGGTGACATTGGATTCTTCTCCCGATCGATGTAGGTATCCGACTAGTCCTCGGTTGGCCCCTGGCTTGCGCCAGTCAACGGCGTGCTTACCTCGAAAATGCAGCGGCACCACGTACGCTTCAAATCCCGCTCAGGTGATGACCAATCATTTCCCTCGCTTAACCGCAACCGCGGGTCCTTCGAATAAATTTACCCCATCATCGGCACGGAACCGTCCGATCAGGCCGCGCTTGTGGGGCTGCATTCTTAGGGAATAACTAAAAACGCCGCTTGCGCTGGTGCCTGATACAAAGCAACTCGGGCTCACAGAAAACTGGATCGGATCGGTAAGCACGGTATCGCCTGTGGATGTCAGACAGATCCCCGTGGCGAGACCGTTGGCATTGACTCTCACGTTGCATCTCTGCCAACCATCGAATTCGGCTGCAATGATTGCAGAATAACGTCCCTGCAAATTCTTCAGTGTGCACGCTGCATCCGCGTGCACCGGAAGAATGGTGATTCCTGCGAACAATAAGCCTTTCAACATGGTGTTTTCTCCTGTTCAAAGGGGCCAAGCCTCATACCGGCCCAGCGAACCGTAGCGGCACGACCTCTCTCGGCCTTGCGTAGCTCGCCGGGGCGCACGAACGTGAGGGGGGCCAGGCGCAGGGCGCATTGGGTGATGAAGCTCCCCCGGTAGCCGTCGATCGCGCGCAGCAGGGCGCCGATGTCCTTGGGATCGGTGATGGCCGCGTGGTGCCTCTCCTTGACCGGGGGCAGGGCACCGCGCAGATCGGCCGCTGGGTCCCGCTCGGCCCTGCCCGTGGCGATGGCATACCGGAATACCTGCCCGCAGATCTGCAAGGCACGGTGCGCGGTCTCGATCGCGCCGCGGGTCTCGATGCGTCGGAGCACGGCGAGCAGCTCGGGTGCCTTCACCTCACCGACGGGCCGCGCCCCCAGCCACGGGAAGACATCGCGCTCGATCCGTCCCATGACCTTCTCGGCGTGCCCAGGCACCCAGCCCGGTGCGCGCTTGGCGTGCCACTCCCTCGCCACGGCCTCGAAGCTGTCGGCGTCCGCCGACCGCTCGGCCTTGCGGACCAGGCCGGGATCGATGCCCGCCGCCAGTTGCTTGCGAGCCGCGTCGCGCTTGCCGCGGGCTTCCTTGAGCCCCACCTCGGGGTAGGTGCCCAGGGACAATAGCTTTTCCCTTCCGGCCACCCGGTACTTCAGCCGCCACCACTTACCGCCGGCTGGCGCTATCAGAAGGAACAGTCCCCTTTCGTCGAACAGTTTATTTCGCTTCGTGCCGGGTTTGGCGTTGCGGATGGCGGTGTCGGTAAGGATGCGTAAATAAATAAAGGTTGCAACTAGGGTTTACTGCTATGCTACTGAGCATGGGCAGTCTTGCCGAGCTGACGGAGAAATTCCATTCGGTGTGGGCACTTCTGGACGAACGGACCCGGCGCATCATGGCGGCCAGTGAAGCGATGGCTTTGGGCTAT
>JBOIDR010000115.1:0-13618 GCA_050740695.1 Gammaproteobacteria bacterium
TGGTCAACCATATCATCGCATATCGCCCACCCCCGGCGCCCCGCTTGGCCCCCTCTTCGCCACCATCCAACCCTTCGCTAGGCCAGGCAGTCGGCATGATGTGTAAAGCAGAATGACCAGTCCCCTTCAGGTGCGCAATGCAGCCGGCGTGGCTGCCGCATTCGATTGGTACGAAGTGCAATGCTACGGTCTCGGGCAGCGCCGCCAGGTCACTTCGCCGCTCGCGTCACACCCTGGAGCATCGCGCCGATATAGCTATTACAGCTCATAGGCTTCGGATCGCCTCGGAATACGACTCCACGCTCCTTGATCAGAATTACTCTGTGATTTCGTCATAGCCTCGCCCGAGAAACTGGACGAAACAGAACCCGTGGCCGAAGGGATCAGCCATAAGAGCGAGCTTGCCCCACTCGTGCGTAGCGATAGGCTGCTCCAACCGCGCTTCGGCCGCGACCGCTCTTTGAACCGCCGGTTCGATCTCATCAACCACGAAATCAAGATGGACCGGCGTCCAATGGCGCTCGTAAATGCGACGCTGCGAGGTAGTAGCTGAGGCCGGCGTCCCAGGTGATTTGACGAGCAGGTAGATTGGAGACGAACCCCCAAGCATCTCTACTCCGAAAGTTCCGAAGCGACGGCCAACCTTCAATCCAAAAGCAGAACCGTAAAAGCGGACTCCCTTCTCGAGATCACCAACATCGAGGTTCACGAGAAAGTTCATCTGACATCCTCCAGGTGATGGCGTTGATCATGGCCCCCGGGGCTGCGCGCGCTCTGCGGCCGTGCGGGCCGGCGCCACGATCCGCGAGGGACGTGGGCGGAGATGGCCGCCGCGGGCCGCTGGTCCGTGACCGGGATACCACGCGCCTGGGCCGTGCTGTCCCTGGCCGGTATCGTCGCCCCTGGGAGTTGCTTCCAGGTTCGGGTTTTAACACAAAAGAGCGTTGCTCTCACCCCGCTTTGCGGACCGAGATCAACGACCCAGCCCTGGATGAAGCCCTGAGGAGGTGCTTTGTACTACAATTCTGCCATCCAGCCGCGCGTTGCGACGCTGTCGGCCTGAGGCCTATGCCCGTCGGATGCCTTGGCGATCAGGCCGCTTTGAGGAAACGAGTAAGTGGCGGGGAAGTCTTCATCAGGTTCAGCGGGGGAACGCGTTGCAAGGCTCGATGGGAGCCGTCGTGTTCGAGCCCCTCACCACGGAGGTGGTTCTCGGGTCTTCTGGGTCGCCGGGGTTGACGGCTGCCGAGGCGGCTGGTTTGTGGTGCTGCTTTCCCGCGGGCTAGCCTCCCCCGTACTTCAGGGAGCGCGATTCGCCCTCTGCCGGAGCTTTTCTGAGGTCATGAGCCTGCCGGAACGACCCGCGCTCATCGCGGTGGATATCCCCATAGGCTTGCTCGACCGCGCCGAGCCCGGCGGCCGCTCATGCGATCGCAACGCTAGGATCCTCCTCGGCCGGGCGCGGGCAAGCAGCGTATTCACACCGCCCATTCGGGCAGCGCTAGAAGCCCGGGCCTATCGCGAGGCGATGCGTCTAAACGGCGCGGGGATGGGCAAGCAGGCGTTCAACATCATGGAAAAGATCCGAGAGGTGGACGAGATCATGGAGCCGGGATCACAGGATCGGGTATTTGAGGCGCACCCCGAGCTCGCTTTCATCGGGCTTGCAGGGCGCCCCATGCGCCATAACAAGAAGACCCCCGCAGGCTGGCAGGAGCGCCGACGCCTCGTGGCGCCGTGCTACGGCGCCCATTTTATCGAGCCCAAGGAGTTGCAGAACCGCTTCGAGCGCTCGCAACTCGCCACGGACGACGTCCTCGACGCCTATGCGCTCGCATTGACGGCGGAGCGCATCGAGGCCGGCAGCGCGGTGCGGCTGCCCCAATCAGATCCCGAGCGAGACGCCAAAGGATTGCGTATGGAAATATGGTATTGACGATAGCGGGGGCGCAATTGTTGTCTTTTGCAGCCGCGTTACCCTCCAGGAGTCGGGGACCTGGAGATGGGCGCCCGCCGCCCATCGAGCGCCCGATGGACTGAAACGCTGGAGCGCTAGGGCATGTCCCACCAAAGCCAGTGATCGGTCTCCTACAACGCGTGACCGAGGCGCGCGTCGAGGTCGGGGGCACGATCATCGCCGAAATCGGCGCGGGGCTCCTCGTCTTCGTCGGCGTCGAGCGGCGAGACACCGTGGTGCAGGCGAATCGCTTGCTCGAACGGCTGCTCGGCTACCGGGTCTTTCCCGATGCCGAAGGGAGGATGAACCGGAGTCTCGAGGAGACGGGGGGCGGGCTCCTGCTCGTGCCACAATTCACGCTCGCGGCGGAAACCAAGAAGGGCATGCGCCCAAGCTTCACGCCGGCCGCGGAGCCATCTGAGGGGGAGCGGCTATTCGCCTATTTGAGCCAACGCGCACAAGCGGTGCATCCAACCGTCGCGTATGGCCGTTTCGGATCCCACATGCAGATCACGCTCACGAACGACGGGCCGGTGACATTCTGGCTGCGGGCGAGTCCGAGGGCTGTCGAGGACTGACGTTTTCGGGTGATTGCGGTGCGGCAGAGGAACCGCGCGCGGGTCGAAGCCAAATAAAGACAGCCGTGGTAGGCGCGCCATATGCCAGTCCATTTGCTCGTTGTATCAACCCACGTAGACTACCACATATAAGCAGTCTTTTACCCTGGCCCCGAACTCCCTGCCCGCCCGGGCGCCGCCCCGATCCCCGGCGCGGCTATTCGATCGACTCCAAGAAGCCCGATCCCAAACCGATACCGTTTCCCATCCGGTTCAGCCCCTGAGCCGACAACCCCTTGCACCTCGCTCGCCCGAGATGCCACACCCGAAACGCGGCGCCTCGGGCCGATGAAAGGCCGAAAATTCCCCGACTCCAGGCCGAGGACTCGCATGTTTGACACCTCACGAACTCAGTAGTACCGTGCCGACGAAAAGGGAGTTAGAAATCCCTAGTTGCATTCCCGATCGCGCCCTCGCGCGCATTGCCAATGGAACCCCGGCGCGCATTTCCAATCGAGAGGGAGAAGACAATGAAGAGATGGTTTGAGCTCTCGTACGTGCTGGTGGCGGCTCTTGCCCTCCAGGCGTGTACAGGCTGGAATCATGAGCAGCGAGGAGAGAGCAGCGGCGCTACCCAGGCCGCGGCAGTGGCACCTCGGAAGGACGCCCCGGTCATCATCGTCGGTGCCGGCCTAACCGGGCTGAGCATTGCCTACGAGCTGAAGAAGGCGGACATCGACGTCCTGCTCGTCGAGGCGGCACCTCGCGTGGGCGGCCGCATTCAGACGCTCACCTTCGTGGACGGCGCGACGGCCGAAGCACACATGGAGGAGTACTTCGGGCGTAGCCCCGCGGTGAAGTTGCTGAAGGAGCTCGACCTCCCGGTGATCCAGGACGTCGCCCACTCCACGGTCCGGCTCGAGGGGAAGATCTATCCCTACCAGGGTGACGGCGCGCGAGACCAGTACCTCGCGGGGATCTTCAATGCGGAAGAGCGCGCCGCTTTCCTCAAGTGGAACGAGAAGGCCTGGAGCCTCTACTCCAAGCTGCACGCCAGCCACTATGAAGGCAAGCCGCTGCCGCGGGAGCTGGCCGACCTCCTGCGCATCAGCTTCGCGGACTTCGTCAACCGCGACAAGCTGCCGCGCAAGGTCAGCGAGTGGATCCGGGCCACGGTCGAGCCAGAGATGGCGATCGAGTGGGACAAGATCGCCGCGCTCGACGGCATCGATGAAATGCGCCTCTTCCTGGATACACCGGAAGGCTTCGGTGAGAAGAACTACCACGTCCGCGGCGGCAACACGCGATTCACCGAAGCGCTGGCCTCCCGCCTGAGCCCTGACCAGATCATGACGCAGGCCCGCGTCACCGCGATCGAGCAGACGGCGACGGGGGTGGAGTTGCGGGTTCTGGAAAAGGAGCGTCAGTACATCGAAGTGACCGGCCGGATGGTAGTGGTCACGGTCCCCGTCAACCACATCGGGAGGATCCAGTTCTCGCCTCCGCTCAGCCCCGAGAAGTGGAAGGCTATCAACACGACGAAGATGGGCAGCTACATCAAGGTGCACTTCCGCGTCGCTCCCGAGGCGGGCTCTCTGTGGAGCCAGAAAGGCGAGAGCATCCTCACGCTGCTGTCGGACACGCAGGCTGGCAGCATCTACGACGTGACGGATCTCCAGGGCAGCTCACAGGCGGGCCGGGATCAGATCCTCACCCTGCTGCTGCACGCCCGGTTCGCACGGGACCTCATGAACCTGCCGCTCGACGAGGTGCGCGAGAAGAGCGCGGGGGCCCTCGACAACCTCTTCCCGGGCGTCCGCCCGCACATCAAGTCCGCCGAGATCTTCGTCTACCCGCAGGCGGTGGCTTACTGGCCCTTGGAGCTCGGGCGTTCGCGCTTCGATGAGCTCGCCAACGCGCTGCGCCGTCCGCAGGGCCGCCTCTACTTCGGTGGCGACACGACGGTAGACAGCCACTCGGAAGGAGCCGTCGTCTCAGCGCTCAACATCTCGCGGCAGATCATCGAGCGCCGGGCCGAGCTCCAGTAGCGTCGCGTCCGCACGGCCGGTGGGAGATGAACCGTCGGCCATGCGAAGGCGGGCAACACGGAAGCCGCTGCAGCCGAGCCGAAGCTCCCCAGAGACCGGCGCATCGCAATGGTGAGAAATCCGGGCTAGGCGGTTAGCAGCCCAGCAAAAATAACCTGAACATATCCGATTAACCCCCTACCCCGACCCCTTCCCCCTTCGTAAGGGAAAAGGGAGAAAGTCTCCCCCTTACGAAGGGGGAGATTCAGAGGGGTTAAAATCGCCGATCAAATTGACCAACTTAAACTTATTTTTGCTCGCATCCTTAGAGACCAGCCGAAGCCAGGCTTATTAATTAGTCGAAGATGGCCGCGTCCCGGCCCTTTGCGCTATCGAGGCCGACGAGCGTCTCAAGGCCCTTGATCTCACGGAACTTCGCCCCATCCAGGATGGCACCGGTGAGGCGGGTGCGGCTCATGTCGGCCGTGGTGAAGTCGGCGCCGCGCAGGTCGCAGCGCGAGAGATCGGTGTCGGTCAGATTGGCGCCGGTGAAATCCGCGAAGCGCACGTCGCAGCCGGACAGGTCGGTGCCGGTCAGATCCGCCCCTCTGAGCTTGGCACCGACCATGAGCGTGCTGAGCTTCCCCATGGGCTGGTTCTTCATGTCCGCGCCGAAACGCCCCTGGACGAGCTTCGCCCCGTCGAGGTTGGCGCGTTGAAGATCGGCGATCAGGCGCGCCCCCGTGAGATCGGCGCCCTTCAGGTTGGCGTCCACGAGCACCACCCCGAAGATGCTCGCCCCACGCAGATCCGCCCCCTCGAGATCGGCCCCGCGCAGGATGGTGATGTCGAGGTTGGTGCGCGCGAGCTTGGCGCCCTTGAGCGGCACCCCGTGCAGGTGCGTGCCGAAGAGGTCCGCGCCCTTGAAATCCACACCGGAGAGGTCCTGTCCCCGGAAGTCCCGGTTGCGCAGGTCCGGCCGCTGATCCCCGCTGGCGCCGGCCAGGACCGCCAGCGCCTGTTCGCGCGTCATGGGCGCGTAGTTGCCGGACAGGGCCGGGGCCATGGCGCTCACGAGCGCGAGCCCAGCAACCAGCACGCACCTGCGGCGAACCCGCGAACCGATCATTGGTGTATTACGCATCGCCCCTTCCCCCTGCGGCCGGCTGATCCACCCACCTCGGACGATCACGGCGCGTTCTTCGGACGTCTTCCGACCCTGAACCCACGGGACATCACAGGTGTTTCACAACCTCTCAGACCGGCTTCCAATGGGGGGGATAGGTCTTCTCGTAATACGGCAGGGCCTCTATCCGTCCCATCCAGTCGGCGAGCTTGGGTCCGATGAGCCCGCGGACATCGGTGCGGGGATCTTTGAGATCTGCGCGCAACGTCAAGGCCAAGAGCGGATAGAGGGCATGGTCCGCCGCACTCGGGGGGCCCATGAGAAAGTCCCCGCGTAGCTCACCCTCGAAGGACCTTAGCTCGGCCGCGAGCTTTTCGCGACCCGTTGCGATCACGGCTGCATCGCGCGCTGCCTCGGGCTTGTAGAAGACCTCGCGGAGCATCGGGCCCACCGCGGGGGCGAGGTAGTGGTCCACCTCCTGGATGAGCCGCCGCGTGAGGGCGCGGGCCTGTAGGTCCTCGGGAAATAGTCTCCCATCCCCCGCGTGGGGATAGCGATCGTCCAGGTACTCCACGATGGCCACCGACTCGTACAACGTGAACGCCCCATCGGTGAGGACCGGGACCTTCCTGCGTGGGTTGAGCCGGGCGAAGTCCTCGCTCTTAAGATCACTCCCCGAGAAGGACAGCATCCGCAGGGCGTAGGCGAGCCGCTTATGCTCCAGGGCCAGCCACACCCGCCAGGCGGGGGGCGAGCCGGAACCGCAATAGAACGTGATGGCCATGACTGATCCGGGGTGAAATAATATGATCTATTGAGCGACTGCGCCATCCCGAGACACCGCTATGAAACCGCTATGAAGCTCGTCACCTTTACACATGAGGGGTCGACCCGCATCGGCGCGGTGGCCGGAAACGAGGTCGCGGATGGTTCGGCCGCGCCGGGGCTGCCGCGGGACATGCTCGGGTTCCTGGAGGCCGGCCGGTCGGCGCTCGACGGGCTTGCGAGACTCATTGAAAGCGGTCGGGGGCGGATCCCGCTAGAGGCGGTGCATCTCGGCCCGCCCGTGCCGCGCCCGCCCAAGTTCCTCGCCATCGGCTTGAACTATGCCGATCATATCGCCGAGACCGGCCGCGAGCGCCCGGAGTTCCCGGCCTTCTTTAACAAGCAGCCGACCTGTGTGAACGGTCCTTACGATCCCATCCATAGACCCAGGGTGTCGGAAAAGCTCGATTACGAGGGCGAGCTCGGGTTCGTGATTGGCCGCCGCTGCCGGCATGTGCCGAAGGAGCGGGCGCGGGAGGTGATCGCCGGTTACCTCATCGTCAACGATGTCTCGGTGCGCGACTGGCAAGCGCGCGCGCCGACCATGACGCTCGGCAAGTCCTTCGACACCCATGGCCCTATCGGCCCATGGATCGTGACGCCGGACGAGGTCTCGGATCCTCATGTGCTAGCCTTGAAGACCTGGGTCAACGGCGGCCTACGCCAGTCCTCCAATACCCGCCACATGATCTTCAATTGTTATCACCAGGTGGAGGTCCTGTCCACCGCCTTCACCTTGGAGCCCGGCGACATCGTCTCGACCGGCACCTGCAGCGGTGTCGGGGTCCTGATGAAGCCCCGGGGCTACCTCAAGATCGGCGACGTGGTTCGGGTCGAGGTGGACGGGATCGGCTACATCGAGAACCGGGTCATCGAAGAGCCGGCCGACAGCGCCCGGATTTGAGCCGGATGGCATTCCACTGGAACTTCTTTGGGCTGGATCATCCTTTACCCCCTGGGTATCAGCCTTGCGCTCTATACCGGCCCGGATAGCCGGTTCGAGGTTCAAGCTCGTGGCTGTAACGCTTTCCCAGTGTCACTGAACTTCCCCCGGTGCGTCGGGTCGATCGAAAAAGATACCTCGAGACGGAGGATGGCTATGAATGGTATGAAAGGGTTAGCACTGGCCTTATTGGCCCTGATTCTGGGACCGATGAGGACTGTCCTTGCCACTCAAATCCCAGAAGTCCAAACACAAAATGGCATCAGCTATGTGACGGGTGGCATCGGTAAAGAGCAGTCGGAAGCGCTGAAAATGATCGCTAAGGATTACGATCTGATGCTTACCTTTGCAACCAGGGATGGTGAGTATCTGGCCGACGTCGACGTACACATTGAGGACATGAACGGTAACATCCTCGTGGACACGGTTTCGGAGGGGCCGCTGTTTCTCGCAGACTTGCCGGCGGGCCGATATAAGGTCACCGCCGCGGAGGAAGGAATCAGCCAGATCAGGGTCGTCAATATTGATGGCGGACGTCCTGCGGAGGCCGTCTTTCACTGGTCCGGGTACGCGATGGACTAGAGCCTACGTTTGGGGCGGGAGCCCGCTCCTGCCCCGGACGCGGCGGCGTTCCATTGTTTTCCATTAGGGCTACGACGGCTCAATTGCCGAACCCGAACCCGACCCCTATGCCGAAGAGGACGGCGGGACCCGTATCGCGGCGATAGTAATCCGGCTCCCAGAGGTAGAGGGTCTGGGATCGGACCACAGGGAAGGTGTACGGGCGCTCGCCCACTGTGCGCTCGATGGGTTTTTCGAGGCTGCCGTAGACCGTGACGTCCCGGCTGGGGCGATAGATCGCGGGATCGAGGAAGCCCTCGACGCGGACCATGAACCGTCCCAAGGGATCATCGGCAGCGACCGGCTCGCCATCGCTGTCCAGCGGCTTGCCAAGGATCTCGACCAAGGTATCGTTCTCGCGGTTCTTGACGGAGACGATGGTCCCGCCCCAGCGCACGGGCACCCCTTCGAACGCGTGCTTTTCACGGGCCTCACTAAGGGGCGGGCTGCCCGCAGGGGCCTCGCGGATCTCGATGGGCACGGTGCTCTGGCAGGCGCCGAGGGACAACATCACGGGCAGCCCCAAAAGGTATCGTAGGGATATCATGGCATCAGGCCTTCATCATCGTCGAGTGGGTTCATCAAGCTACGACTTGCGGCGTGGATCTTAGTTCGTAGGTAGACCGCACGCGACCCCTGACGCGGTTCCGACGATCCATGCTCAGAACCGCCCTGATTAGAACGACAGGCCCAGGGTGACGCGCGCCGAGCGCGGCTCGACCGGATGGAAATGGATGTCGTCCACACCCGCGGCGGGCTCCCCCGCGAGCCGCGAGGGGTAGAAATACTCGATGTCGCTGTCCTCGGAATCGAGGAGGTTGAAGATCTCGATGCCGAGGCGCAGGTCCTCACGGAGCTTGTAGCCGACCTCGGCGTTGAGGAGCGTGGTGGATGCGGAGCGCACGCGGTCGTCCTCGATGAGGGGTCGGGGCCCGAAATAACGGACCCGTAACCCGCCGAAGAAGCCCTTGAGGTCATCGATCGTGACACCGGCCGCGATCACCGTCTCGATGGCGCCCGGGATGTGATCCCCCGCGGGGTCGTCGTCGGTGAAGCGTGCCTTGGAGAAGGAGAAATCGGCGTCGAACGTGAGCCAGGGCAACGGGCGGTAATAATTGGTCCACTCCACCCCGTAGCGCCGGCTGGGGCGGCCGGCCTCGGTGGTACCGGCGTCACCGATGAAGAGCAGCTCCGAGTCGAGATCGAGGAGCCAGAACGACACGGTGCTGTCGAGGTCCGGGACCAGCGCGGTGCGCAGGCCCACATCGAACCCCTCGGCCCGCACCAGCGGGTCCACCGGCTCGACCGGCCTGTCGGTCTTGGGGTCTACCGTGATGGTGGTGCCGCGGCCGTCGTTGCTATGGAAACCATAGCCCAGATTGATGTAGTACTCGGTATCGAACCAGGGGCCGAAGATGAGGCCGAGCTTGGGGCTCGCGAGCCCATCGCTCGCGGTACCGGAGTTGCGCGGGTCGTCCGAAGCGACATCGAAGTCATAGAAATCACCCCGCAGGCCCACCACCGTCCGGAACTTCGGGAGCCAGCGGGTGCGGTTCTGGAGATAAGGTGAGACGCTCACCTGATCCACCTGGTCCTTGCGCGTGGTCTGGAGCCGCCGGCGTTCGCGGGTGTTGAAGAGCCCGACGCTTCCGATGTCGTCATAGCGGATCTGCATGCCCACGGTGTTCTCGATGTCGAGCCCGCCCCAGGTGGGAAACCAGGAATGGTGGGCGGAGAGGCCATACACCTGGCGCCGATCCTCCTGCTCGAACTGGTCGCCGTTCACCGGGTCATCGAGAAAGAAGGTGAAGTTCGAGAACAGGTTGAGCCCATAGTCGAGGAAAAAGGCATGGACGTGGGTCGCGGTATCCTGGGAGCTGCGGCGCCATTCCCCGGAGGCGCTGTAGCGATGGGTGCGGCCGCCGTCGCTGCTATCGAGTGCGCCGAAACGCCCGATAAGGCCTTGCTCTACGGCGCGGCGCGGTACCTGATCGGTCGCGTTCCAATCCCCGCTATAGCCCATGGCGGTGAGGTTGAAACCATTGAGGGCGTCGCCCCGGCTGTAGCGCAAGACGCCGTTGTAGCGACGATAATCTTCGGGGTTGTCCCAGGGTCCGTCCCCGTCGAAGATCTCCAAGGCACCGAGCACCCGCCCGGCCGCGAGCGCGGTCGAGCCGGCCAGGAGGCTGCGGTAATAGTCAAAACTGCCGCCCGTGAACTGGACCAGGTTTCGGGGGAGCAGATCCGCGTACTCGATATGGGCAGCGCCGGCCGCCGAGAAGTCCCCCTCGTCGGCATAGTAAGGCCCCTTGCGGTAGTCGATGCCACCGATGATCTCCGGGATCACGAAATTCAGATCGGTGTAGCCCTGGCCGTGGGCGTGGGTCGGGAAATTCACGGGGATCCCGGCGACCGAGGTAGCGAAGTCGGTGCCGTGGTCGAGGTTGAATCCCCGTACGAAAAACTGGTTGGCCTTGCCGGCCCCCGAATGCTGGGTGACGATCACCCCCGGTACCGTTTCCAGGACCTCGCCGGGGCGGAGCAGTGGGCGCGACTCGATCTGCTCGGGTCCGATCCTGCCCTCGGTGGCCGAGTCGCCGATCCCGACGAGGGAATCGTAGCGCTCGGTGACCTCAATGGTCGGGAGTTGCAGGGGCTCATCCCCCTGGGCATCGAGCCAGGGAACGAGGGCCAGGGCCGACAGGCAGACTGTGAACCACGGCGTGAGGCTGGCGCGCAGGCCCTGAAGACAAAGTGTTGTTCTTGTAGCGTTGTACATGAGTGTTCTCCCCAAACGGCCGACAGTCTAAGAGCCGGTAAGAAAACCGAGAACAGCTCGGTTTTTTACGTGCGATGGGCGGTCGACTATCATGCACGTATGCGTAAACCTGGAATTCGTTGGCACACCCCCCCGCTGGGCGCGCTCGAAATACGCGTGCTTAAGGGCGTATGGGCGTTGGTGGAGGCCGATGCGAAGGCGGTGCAGTCGGCGCTGCGAGACGAGCATGCTGTGAGTCTCAGCACGGTACAAAGCACGCTGCAGCGCCTGTGTCGCAAGCAGTTGTTGCGACGCAGCAAGATCGGCCATGCCTACTGCTACACCGCAGCCGTCAAACGCGGCGCATTGATTGGCGACAGCATCAGCGAAATCATCGCGTGCCTGGGGCGTGGCGAGTTAAAACCGCTGGTGTCCAGTTTTATCGAGCTCGCGGATGACGCGGATCGCGCGACGCTGGATCGGTTGCAACAGTGGGTAGACGCCCAGCCGCGTCGTGGCGAGGGCTCTACCGAGGAGTCGGAATCATGAAAGAAAGTTTGGCTATTCTCCCTCTGGCGCTCCTCGCGTTTGCGCTACTTGCCTTGTGCTTGGGCGCGTTTGCCAGCACGGTGTATCGCCGGGTACGTCCCATGATCTTGCGGTATATGCCGCATCAGCGTGCCCATGTACTGCTATGGATAGGGTCGTGGCCTATGGCTGTGGCGCTAGTCGGCACACTGCTGACTTTCCTTCCGGCGCTTGGTGCCGGATTCGTTGACCACCACTGCCATCCCTTGGAAGGATGTATGGCCCATGCCCCGGCCTTGGCCGCGAGCGATCTCGGCCGGCTCGCCGCTCTCATCGTACTGTGCGTATTGATCATCGGCCTGTCCGCCGTGCTGCTATGGTGTGCTCGGCTCCGGCGTGTGGGCGCGCGGCTGGCAGCCGGTGCCAAAGCCGTGGCGGGGGCGGGCTATCGGGTAATCGACGAGATGTCTCCCATCGCCTGTTCGCTGGGCTGGTTGCGCCCGCAGGTGGTTTTGTCGCGTGGGCTCCTGGGCATGACCGATACGCGTGAACGTGCCGTGATACTGGCGCACGAATTGGCGCACGGGCGGCGTTTCGATAACCTGCGACAACTGTTGATGCTGGGCGCGACTTGGGCGTACGGACCGCGGGTGCGACGCCTCCTGGTGGCGGATTTACGCGCCGCGTCGGAGCAGGCGTGTGACGCCGAGGCGGCGCGTACCGTGCGAGACCCTCGGCTGGTGGCAGCGACGTTGATTCGACTGGCACGCGCCACGCATTGCCGCCATAACCTCGCCGTGTGTGGCATCGACGGTGCTGATATCGAGGCCCGTGTGCACGCGTTGCTGGTTCCGGCACACGCCGCCTTCCCCACGTTACCCTGGGCGGTGTCAGGGCTGGCCGCCAGTTCTATCTTTCCGGCGGCAAGTATTGCTCCGTTACATCATGTCTTGGAGTGGTTGGCCAGGTTTGTATAGCTCCCCCGGGTGGTGACGGGTTGGCGATCCCGATGGGATACGCGGTCCGGGCTCATGTCCGGGGTGATCGATTAACCCCGGCCAAACATGCTTGGAATTCGCGTGACCTCTTCGTTTATCGGCCACATGCCGGTGGACTCGCTGCCTCCCCTGGACCTCGTCGGCGCGCGTCCCGACAACTCCCGCCGTCAGCGTCGCCCTCCCCCGCCCCGGCGTCGTCTCCACCGCTCGGGCTCGACTTCCCGCGCCCGCCCTCTGTTGCCGCGCGTCTGGACAAGGGACCGGTCCGTGCCGGCTATGTCTCAGGCCCTTCCGACCATGTCCCAGGCCGCGCCGACGTCGCCGGCGCGGGAGCGGGCGTCGTCCGCGGGGGCGCGCGATCGCAATCCGGCTCGGTGCGGACCATTCCTCGGGAGGATCGGACCCTGTATCGCCCGGTACGGCCCATCGCAGCCGACGAGTCACCGAAGCGGGCGATGCGGCGCGGGAACATAGCTGATGCCCGACACGTGGCAAGTTTTCGGACATGCTTTCGATCGTGTCGATTTCGGTTTTCCCTCGTTCGAGTCGTATGTTTGGCCTATATCTAAAAGTCGAAACTCTATGTAGATCGTCGGCTCGACCAGTCGAGTGCGACCGGAAGCCCTACTCCCGACCCGAAACCAGAAGGAGAAATGATCATGCCGCAAGTAAAACCCGTTCCCGATTGGATGCACACGGTGACGCCGCATTTGATCTGCGCCGGCGCGGCCGACGCCGTCGAGTTCTACAAGAAGGCGTTCGGTGCGGAAGAACTGTTACGGTTGCCGGGCTCGGAGGGAAAACTCCTCCATGCCCGGTGATCCGCAGACTGAGAGCCAAGTTCAGTCGATTCGATCGAGCCGCGCGAAGAGCTCCTCAGCGGAGATGGTCTTGCCACGATCGGCCTCAGCTATGGCTTCGAGTAGTTCCGCCTGCTCTTCGGGGGACAGGTAAACTTCCTCGTCAGCTTCCTGAGTGAGGATGGTCACGGTCTCGCCTTCAGCGAGTTCGAGGCCTTCCACAACGACCTTGCCGGCGATAACGGTGCCTGTAGCAACTTGCATGCGGGTATGGTACTACCGCGGGGCGGCGTCAGGCCATCTGTGAAGCCCAACTTCTCTTGTACCCCGGGGTACCCGTCAGCGGACTAGCCCGACTTAGCCGATTCGGCCTCGTTTTCCGGCTTTGGGGCGACGTCGCCATTTGTAACTATTTGTTTTGTGAATCCAGCAGCGCAACAAATCGACGAAAAGTGGCTGTAGTGAAGACCTTGGTTGT
>JBOIDR010000116.1:0-13520 GCA_050740695.1 Gammaproteobacteria bacterium
CCAGGTGGGCGACCTCTGTGGCGCCGTGCATCTTCGCGAACTCGCCAAAGGCGACCAAGAGCGGAATGCGTCGCGACACGCTACGGCTCGCATACCGCCGTTCAGCGAGCCAGCCGACGTACTGCTCGATCGCCGGAACGATCCAGGAAGCGCGGACGCGATCTACCGTGACGGGACGAACGTAGTATTGCTCAAGCATGACAATCTCCAATCAAGAACGGGAGATCAACATGCCATGAGGCAGCGTTCTGTGAATCCTGTTTCGTTCGCGCAAACGCAGGCCCGTTGACAACTCGCGTTGAAATTCCTACGCTTTTGATATGCCAAGCATCGTTCCCATGATCGCGTCCGCCAACGCGCGAGTCATCGGCGAAACAGTTCTGGCCCTTCCCGATCCCGAGCGAGCCTCGGGCGATCCGATCTTCCGGCCCGGCGTTGCCCGTCATGCCGCGTCCACCGTGATCCTGCTCGAGGTTCAGGCCATCGCTCCGCCGCTGGCCGTGCGGGCACCGGCAACCTCCGCGGCCCGGCGCGTCGTGGTGCCGAACATCGGCACCACCTCCATCTCCACTCTGATCGAGCTGTCACCGCTTCCCGTCGGCGCCGATGCGCGCGCGCTGTTCGTGGCACTGGGTGGCATTCCGACCTTCTACCTCGGCTTCGCCGGTTCTCTTCCGGCCAACGATGATCTGGTCCTGATGAACGCGACGCTGGGCAATCTCACCGGTACCCAATCGGCGTTCATCGGCGCAGTGTTTCCGGACTGCGTCACGCGCGCGCCGGCTGGATGGATCGACCTCATTGCCCGCGCCCTCGATGACCCTGCCGACCCGTGGTCCACGCTTCTGAGCCTGTTCGCCGATGACCGGCGGATCATCGTGGTCGATCACGCCGGTCGCCTCAACGACGAAGAGACGACGTTTCAGATCCGCCTCTCCGGCGATGCGGCTCCGCGTTGGACGCGCACGCTGGCCGATGACCAGTTCGATCTCGAAAAGGTCGTGGCTGACGATCCTCTGGACGACGGCCCGTCGTCGTTCGCGTCGCTCTTTTCGCCGCCGTCCGGCCGGCAGTTTCAGGTCCGGGCACTCTTCGGGACGCCTAAGGCGGTGCGACACTTCGTTTGGGCGAAGGGCGAGACCGTGATTCAGGTATCCGGCATGGGTCCGTTCGAGATCAACTACGTGAACCCGGCGGACGACCCGCGCAAGGCATCGAAGAAGTAATTAGTGAAGTGAAGCGGGTGTATGCTGGAACACCGTATAAGCTCGGAGGAAGCCGATGACGATTCCACTGGACCAAGCACGAATCGACGCTTTCGGCCACAGGATGGTCGAAACGCTCAATCATGCCGGTCTTGCCCGCCTAGGGTATTCCTGCTCGGCTACTCGAAGAGGTTCAGCAGCGACAACGCCGGCTTCGTGGTCGCTCTGCTCGCGCCGCTCATCGGGAGCGTGACGATAGGCGTGATCGCGGGACGCGTCCAGGAGATCCTCGAATTCCTCGAGCCCTCGGGCGAACTGCTCGCGCCGATGAACGCGCTCGTCACCGGCGACAAGATCGCCATTCACTCGCGCAACCCGGTCCGGCTGCGCGACAACCCGCTCGATCTCCCGC
Organism: Gammaproteobacteria bacterium; assembly: GCA_050740695.1. Taxonomy (GTDB): domain Bacteria; phylum Pseudomonadota; class Gammaproteobacteria; order JACCXJ01; family JACCXJ01; genus JACCXJ01. Next base: position 1,618 of record JBOIDR010000116.1, read on the forward strand.
CCCTGCCGTTCGACCTCGAATCGATCAGCGATCACTTCGGGGTCTGGCACAACAAGGCGCAGTTCGTGAAGTTTCAGAGCGCGCCGGGCGTCACCGAATACTCCGCGTTCATCGGCGGCATCGACATCAACAAGAACCGCCTCGACACGCCCGGCCACAACCTGCCCCAGATCTACCACGACCTCCACTGCCGGCTGACCGGTCCCATTGTCCGCGACGCGTGGACCTCGTTCAACGAGCGGTGGGACTTCGACCGCATCGGCGCGAACACCAACCGCGACGCGATTCCGGTGCCCGCGTTGGCCGAGCTTCCCCTGCGGCCCGAGCGCCACATCGCGCGCGTGGGCCGCACGTACTTCGGCGCGAATCCTGACGGCAACTCCACGCCCCTTCCGTTCTCATCGCAGGGAGAGCGCTCGATCTACGACACGCTCATCGCGGCGATTCAGCAGGCGCGGCGCAGCATCTACATCGAGGAGCAGTACTTCGTCTACGACGGAACGGTCAATCCGCCCAACCCATCCGAGGGGACGTACCACGCGGCGCTACTGGGAGCGGCATCGCATTGCGAGCGGCTGGTGATCCTGATCCCCGCGGTGGCCGACCAGCCGTGGGGAGTGGCGCGCTGGCGCCGCCTCGTGTCCGAGCTGCGCCAGGCCTGGGGCTCGCGTCTCATCATCGGCGTCCCGCAGCGGCGCCCGACGCTCCCCGCGGCGATCACCCATGCCGGCATCGGCCGCACGCGCCTGGTCCATGACATCGACGCGGTGACGACGCGATTTCGTTTGACTCCCGCCGTGCGCGTTCCCAAGACGCCGTTCTGGCTGTGGATCGACGGCGAGCTGATGTTCCTCTACAAAACCACGCGCATCGAAGCGGACGGCGAACACGTGATGGAAGTCGACGTCGTCCGCGCCAACGGTCCGAACGACACCACGCGCTGGTTCTCCACGCCGCGTCCCCACAAGAAAGGCGCGCCCGCCACGCACTCCCGCGTCGGATCGATCTACGTTCACTCGAAGAGCATGATCGTCGACGACATCTTCGTCTCCGTCGGCTCGGCCAATCTCAATCGCCGCGGCTTCTTCTACGACGGCGAGATGAACGCCTTCGCCATTCCCGAGCGTCTGGCCGCAGCGCCGGACAACCCGGCGCGCGCGATGCGCATGGCGCTGTGGGCCGAGCATGCCGGCGTTTCTCCAGCCATGGGCACCGTGCTCTTTGCAGATCCGGTCGGCGGCGCCGACGCTCTCCTGCGCTCGCCGCGACTGGGCAATCGCTTCACGCCGCTCGACTCGGTCGATCTGAAGGCGCAGCTCACCGTCGCGCAGGAGCTCGAGGACGCCGGGGACACCATCAAGATCTTCCTCAAGTTCGCCGGACTGTCTCTCGCGGAAGCGAACCGCTCCCGCCTCTGGAATTCCATCGCCGATCCGACGAGCCACGTCGATCCGCACCAGATCGTCGAGGATGTGTGATGTTCGCTCACGCCATTGCAGAAGTGTCGTCCGAACGGAAGGGCATTCATGTTCTCTGGGCCGGTCCACGCGCGTGGCTCTACTCGCCGCGGGGATGGACGATCCAGCGCCGCAAGCACGAGCAGGGACGGGTCGAGCTCGATTGCGTCCAGGTGACGTCGGCGGACGTCCAACGCCTGCGCGCGCGGCGCGAGCTGATCATCCGTCACTGCGCGCTCACGCTGCGTCAGGGCGAATGGGTCCGGCCGCTCGGTTCGGCCGCATTCGCGAGCAGCACCAGTCAGCCATGCGATGTGATCACCCTCGAGCTCGCGGCCGTCCAGTCGTTCGTACGCGTCATCGTCGAGGCCTCGGCGTCCTTCGCGATCGGACTGCGCGACGGCAAGACAGTCGCCGGCGGGGCCGTCATTTCCGCCCTGGCGACGCACGACCTCTCGGCGCCGGCGATCGACATGGTCGTCCTCTACGTGCTCGGACTGAAGACGTTCACGATCTGCGTGGCGAAAGAGGAGGATGCCAAGAGCTGGGAGAACGCGCCGCTCGTCAAGCGCCTACAACTGCCGATCCGCGAGCTGATGCCGGAGTTGCAGAGCGCCAGCGACGAATTCGCGGAAGCGAAGTCACGACTGATCTCCGGCGAGTCGTTGGACGAGGCGGAGTTCGCATCCATCGCCGACGAGCTTCGCCTGCTCGTGAACGCGGACGGACCGCCCCGGCCGATCGACCTCGCCCTCCTGATGCGCGAAGAGCAGGGCGGCGATCCGCAGGAGCTCTGCGCGCTCGATCCCATCCGCACGCTGCTCATCCATCCTCGCTGGCGCCGCGTCATCGGGCTGGCCTGGTTCGATGACGATCCGCAGCTCGATCCCGGGCAGACGTATGAGTACCGCGTGACCGGCGGCTTCCCCACCACCGATGTCTATCACCGCGTGGCCGGGTTCCACACCGTTCCGTCGCAGACCGCCATCCCCGCGGAGGTCTACCTCGGCGCCATTCGGCTGCGGTTTCCGCAACCGCGGGTCGTGGAGCTGGCGAATGACGATCGCGAGGTACGCACCGTCACGCGCCGCGGCGTTCGACTCGCGTCGCGCGATGAGCCGTGGTGGCACGTGCCTTCGCTGGACGACTGGAGTGTGGTCATCGATTTTCCGGACCCGGTGAACTCGCTCGAGCTCGATGTCGAGCCCGGACACCAACTGCGCTTCGCGCATGGCGCGCCGTGGATCACGCCCAGCGCCGCGGCGCCCCTTCCGCCCGGACCGCGCGCGCATCTCACGTTCCCCACGCCGATTCATCAGTTGCTTCTCGACGGACGCGGATTCCTCGAGTCGATCCGCATTCCGATCGCCGGCGCGCCGTCGACGGAGGACGTCTTCCTATCGGCGCTCGCGGGTCCGATCGTCTTCGCCAACTCGCCGCCTCCGCCGCCGCCGCTTCTTGCGCAGCTCGCGAATCTGCAGCAAGTGCAGACGGTGGCGACCGGAGATCAGCCGAGTGCGCCGACCCCTCCGCCCCACACCCTCGGGTTCGAGATTCGCTGGCTGCCCGCGCCGAAGCCGGGAGTGATCGGATGGCCCCCCGAGGTGAACGCCGCGCCGCCGCTCGAATCCACCCTTTTTCAGATCGAGCACAAACAGATCGCGCCGACGGCGACTAATTGGATCGCCGTCGCGGACGATGAAAACTACACCGCGGGCGACCGCGCGTACGGCTCGGAGATCCCACCCATTCACATGGGCGTCGATCTGATGGCTGTGTTCCCGGAACTGCGCGCCGCCGCGGCAGGCGCCGTCGAGCTCTTCTGGCGCGATGTCTTCGACTTCAACGACGATGGCACCGACGCGCCCGATCTTCCCCGTCCCGCACCGCCGCCCGGCACCATTCATCGCTATCGCGTCCGCGCCGTCGATGCCATCGGGCGCCCCAGTGCAACATGGACCGAGACCGGCGACCTCCGTCTGGAGAAACACGTTCGCCCGCCGCTCCCGGCCGCTCCCGATCTCACTCCCGCGGACGAGCTGACCGAGCCCGCGCTCACCGGCGTACGCGCTCGCGTGCTCGTGCGCGACGCGCCGGATCTCACGAGCGAGGAGAGAACGATCCTCGGCTCGCACAACAACGCGATCATCCTGACCTGGGGCTGGCACGAGGAGCAGCGACACCAGGATCCGTACGCGCATGAGTTCCGCATCTACACGAGTCGCCGCGCCCCCGGCCGCGTGCGCGCCACCATCCTCAGCGTCGTCCCGCTGGGCATCGATCGCTTCGATGCGGTGATCACCGGCGACCGCGCCTTCGCCGCGAACGTGGCCCGCGCAACGGTCATCGATGCGGGTGCGCAGTTCCGCGTGCTTTCGCATGGTGCCGGACCGTCGACCACCCTCGCCCTGCGCTCTCTGCAGCGCGATGCCGGCGGCTCTTACGTCGCGCCCCGCGTCGGAGAGATCGAGATGCCGATCCGCCTGACCCCGGAGCAGACGCGCGCACCGTTCTGGGCCGATCGGGTCGCGATCCAGCCGATCGACACGCGAACGGTGTACTCGCACACGCTGTTCGATCTCCTCGATCTCTCGTCAACGAACCCGACGGATGCGATCCACGTTGGCGTCAGCTCCGCCGACTCCGAGGGCTACGTTGCCGATCCGCTGGCGCCGGCGTCGACGCGGCCCGGCAACGAGAGTCCGATCGTCGGCGTGCGTTGCGAGGGGCGGTGGCACGGACGGCCGGTGATCGTCGACACGCCGTCGCTGGCGCCGGTTGCGGTGATCGTGACCCCCGAGCCGGGCGCGCGCCCGTTGATCTTTCCGCTCGACCTCTCCGCGCACACGACATTGCCGCCGGCGACGCTCGTGCGGCCCGAGCGCGTCGCGGACGATGAGGTGTTCCGCGCCTATCGCGTCGACGGCAATCGTCTGATCGCGCGCGTGGTCGATCCACCGCAGCCCGGCGAGACCGAACAGGAGGTCACCGTTCCGAACGCCGCAGATCGCGCCGTGGTCCTCGCGGCGATCTCCGGCGGTAATGTCTCCTCTCTCGAGGATCGTTTCGTCGTCTATCTCGCGTCCGTCCATCCCTATCGCGTGCGACTCTTCCGCGCCGCCACCATCGATCCCATTACGCTCGATTCATTCCGCGAGACGCTTCCGAACCGCGGCGCGCGCTGGGTCTACCGCCTGCGCGTCGCCGATGGGGCCGGGCATCTCTCCGTCGACGGCGTGACGCTGCGCGTGATCGTGCGCGTTCCCACGACGACAGCGTTGGCCGCGCCGGTGCGCATCGAACGCGGGCCGTCCCAGGTGGTTCTGCGCGTGGGCGCCGGAAGCGAGGTCACGGACCTCTGGTCTTCATGCATGCGCTGCCGTCCAACGCGGCCCCGCGCGCGGAGGCCGAGCTTCTCCGCGTCGCGTCCACCGCCGGCGGCGCGGGCAACCGCGTGCGTATGCGCCTGCCGGACGGAACCCTGCTCGCGCCTTCGGTGAAATCACTCGCCGATCCCGATGTCGTGCGCGACGGCCCGTGGCGCGTGGTGACGCTCCAGCCTCCGGCCGACGAGCTGGTGCGGGTCTGGGCCTGCGCCGCGACTCGCGACGCGGTCATCTCCTCTCCCGGCGGTCCGTGGCGCGTGCAAGGTGAGGTGACGCCGTGATCCGCTTCTTCGATCTGCTGGGGATCGACCGCACGCTGAGCGCGCCGGAGCATCTCGACGCCGCCGCGGCGAAATGGCCGAACGAAGAAGTCCAGCCCTTCACCGGCGATGCCTTCGGCAACACCGACGACTTTCTCGGACTGATGGCGTACCTGCAGGACGTGCTTTTCTTCAAGTCCGTCTACTCCGGTGCGTCCGGGGGCACGGTCGGCATCACCGCGGAGATGCACGTCGGCGCGCCCAGCGGCACGCAGCCGTGGCCTCTGGTCGTCGCAAAGATGCCCGACGTCGCGTTCTTCCTGCAGGAGACGCTCGGCGTGCCCGCGCAGATCTCCGTCACCCAGAACGCCGACGACCAGCTCGACGTCGTGATCCAGGGTCTTCCTGTCGAGATCCGCCTCCCGCCCGGCTTCATTCGCCCGCAGCGCAAACCGGAGGACGCGGCCGGCGGAGAGCTTCCCGATTTCACGACTACCGCCGCCCCCTTCGACGCCACCGATCCCGATTCGCTGCAGATCACGCTGCGCGACTTCGATCCCTCGTCCATCTTCGTCCGCGTCAACGCGCGGATGACTCCCGAGTTCGACTTCGTGATCGACACGCAGATGCCGATCACCATCGGCCCGTGCGTGTTCCTCGATCTTCCCTGCGAGGCGCTGCACGATCTTCAGCTCATCCCCTCGCCGGGGCTGCAGCACGCGGGTGAGATCCCCGTGGAATGGACGCGCCACTACCTCGATGCGGTGCAGCTCTCTTCGACGATCCCCGGCATGTACACCTTCCGCGCGATCGAGCTCGATCGCAAAGCGGAACCAGTGGCAGAGATCCTCAAACGCATCTCCACCACGCGACCGCACCCGCTCGATCCTCTCGTCCCGCCGGAGCAGAACGAGATCGAGCCGATCATCGAAGACATCGCGTTCCCGTCATTCATGTCGCCGCTGCCGATCCCGCTGCACTTCCGGCTCGGTCTGCGCCGCGTCATCGTCGACCTCGGATCGCCAGCGGGCGAGGAGTACGCACTGGAGACCGCGCCGGTCGAGATCCCGATCCGCAGTTGGCGACTGAAGCTCTTCCGCTTCGTCATCCAGACCACGAGCGAGCCGCAAGCCCTCGGCGAGATCGAAGCGGTGCTCGTCGCCGGAAGCGATCCGCAGAACAGCTGGTCCTTCGGCTTCGACTACAACGACGACGGCGTGCTGATCGCGACGGCCATCATCCCCGTCGAAGATCGCGTCCGCCTGTTCCGCATCCTGAACCGCGAGGTGAGCGTCCTCGGGTTGAAAGTCGGCTATTCGCTCTTCGAGCCCGATCCGCGGCGCGTCGGCGAAAAGCCGGCCATCGTCATCCCGCTCGGCGACGTCGGCTGGGCGAACCGCTTCATCTTCCTCGCCGACTTCGAGATCAAGAACGTGGGCGAGAAAAAGTCGTTCGCGTTCAGTGACAAGGGCGGGCCGAATCAGCCAACCATTCTCCACGACCTGGGCTGGTACCTCGGCGGACTGGCGCTCGGCGCGTTTTACGACCCCGACGGCATCGAAGTTGTGGCACTCGGCAAGTTCCGCATCGAGATCGAAGAGATCGGCGTCGTCAGCGCCACCAACGGCGCGAGCTACCCGATGCTCTCCGCCGGGATCGACTTCGGCATCGGCACGTCGCGCAGGAGCGAAGAAGCGCCGCCGCCGAACAGTCCCGCGCAGCCGCCGCCGCTCGGAAGCGAAGAGTCCAGACAGCGTGGCGGCGGGATCCATCTCTACCGCCTGAAGTTCCGGATGGGCGACGAGGACGACGAGGCCGCCGACTTCCTTCTGGACGGCCTCAGTCTCAGCATCATCACCAAGCGCGTCGAGCTCGAAGGCTTCGGGATGATCTCGGACCATTTCATCGGCGGCACGCGTCTCCAGGAGTTCGCGTTCGGCCTCCGCGCGCGCTTCGAGCTCCTGAAGAAGAAGCTGGACCTCGGCGTGCAGTTCTTCTACGGCTCGGCCAGCGGCGCGGAGAATTTCAACTACTGGCTCTTCAGCCTCTTCGTCGGCGTCCTCCCTCTCGGTTCCACGAAAGCGACCAAGTTCCGCCTGCTCCTCGCCGGCAACATGCGCCCGCGCCTCGCGCCGCCGGATGGCAATCCGGACCCGATGCGGCTCTTCCGCTGGTACAAATCGGACGGCGACGCGATCACGCTGCCGCTCAACCGCAAGCTCACCAAATGGGAGCGCCGCGAAGACTCGTTCGCGCTCGGCGCCGGACTGCGATTCCATCTCGCCGGAACGGAGTTCACTGCCCTGGACATCTTCTTCTTTCTCCACAAGAGCCCGGAAGAGTTCGGGGCGTTCGGCGCGCTGGAGTGCTACATCGGCAAGGGCGAAAAGCCGATCGCGTACGGCGTGCTGGAGCTCGACTTCAAGAGAGAGTCGTTCGCCCTCGAGGTCGGCGTCAACCTCGGCATTGCCAACGTCATCGGCGATCCCAATCTCCCGACTGACCTCACGCGTGCCGCGGCGCTGACGGGAACGCTCTTCATCTCGCGGAACATCGACGCCATCGCCCTCGGCCAATACGCCGATCCCGCCACCTGGCTCACCCTTCGCGTGAAGTGGTTCACCGGCTGGAAGGCCGAGCTCTGGTTCGCGCTCTGCGTCCACTCCATCGACCTGCCGGAAGGTCCGGATGTCATCGCCATTTCGGCGGGCGCCAAGGGGACACTCGACTTCGCGGTCGGCGCGCTCAAGTTGTATGCGACGCTCACCGTCGTCTGGCGGCCCTGGCGCAACGAGTCCCACGAGTCGGGCTGGCTCATTCGCATCGAGGCGGGTGCCCGCATTCGCATCTTCCGCTTCATCAACTTCGGCGCGGCGATCGAGATCGAGCTGGATTGGCTGGACACCAAGCCCCGCTACTCGCGGCAGAGCTTCTGTTTCCGGATCGAGACTCCATGGTGGCTTCCCGACGTCACCATCCGCTTCGAGAACCACTCCGGCGGACCGAATGTCTCGCGCGTGACGGTGGCCTCGACGCCCCTCATCGCGGCCAGCGCGCTGCCGGCCGCCACAAGCCCTCCATTGACCCTCGGCGTGACGCCGCTCGTCGGGCCCGTTTTGAACGAGAAGGCTTTGCACAACCTGGAGCGCCTTCGCACGACAGGGCCCGCGGTCGTCGGCGCGGGCGCGTTCGATGCGCTCGATCCGATCGCTACCGACTCGCGCATCGCACTCGACTTCAAAGCGTCGCTCGATGCGCCGCTGACCATCGTCCCCGAAACGCCGGCCGATGTGGGAAAGCAGACGTCCGGCGAGATCGAGATCCGCTACGAGCTGGTCGAGATCGGGATCCGCCGGCGCAAACGGTTCGGCGCCGGAGCGGGCGTCTGGACCGATCTCATCACGCCGGAGTCGACGCACATCCATTCACCAGAAGACGTGAACACCACCTTCACGTCCGCGGTGCGCTTCGAATGGGACATCGACGTGATCCGCGCGGGACGCACGGATACGCGGCGGCTGCTGATCAACGCGGACACGGCGTATTCGTTCAGCTCATCCGATCCCGAGGGGGACGATGTTGCGTCGACGACCTTCCCCGGCTGGCCGTGCTGCGTTCCGCCGCGAAGACCGCCGGTCTGGCACGAGGTGGACTTTGATGAGATCCCGTTCGGCGTGCGGGCGCCGGAGTTCCAACGTTTCACCGACAGCAGCAGCACGCTGCATTGGCTAGGCGGGCCGCCGCCGGTGATTGCGCCGCCGGCCACCGCGCCGGTGGGAAGTTTCCCCGCGTTCGTGCGGATCAACACGAGACCCGCGGGGCCGGTGGCGGTGGCGTCGTTCGACGAACGCGTCGCGATCTGCGAGATCTTCGCCTTTTGGAAACCGCCGCAAACGGCGAGCAGGATCGTCGTCGACGCCTTCGATGGTCTGAAGCTCGTCGCATCGCAACAGTTCCCGTTCATCAACGCCCCGCCTCTGGTGATTCGCTTCAACGTCCCGAACGGCATCACGTCGCTGCTGATCCGCAAGTTCGGGGAGACCGAGACCAGCGAAGGCGACGCCGAGGTGGTGCGCATCCGCTACCGCACGACCCGCGAGGTGCTCGACGAGGCCTTGCGCGTGCGCCGATGCGAAGACGCCGACGATCGCGTGCACGGCTCGGGCATGCTCGCCTGGCTGCCGAATCGCGACTACGAGGTCACCGTGCGCGTGCGCGTGGGTCTGGCCCACGAGCGCAGTGGCCCGCAGGACACGACGGTCGAGCAGAAGGCGTACTTCCGCACGAAGGGTCTGCCCGGACTGAACGCGGTCAAGCGCGTCGGCGACGAGATCGAGCCCTATGTCGAGTCGCGCTATCCGGGGCCGGGTGCGGTGCGGCTCTATCGCCGCGAGCCGCTCGCCGTCGCGTTCAACGAGCGATTCAACATCCTCGTCCCCGTCAATCGCACTCCTTCCCCTGCCGAAGAAGCGAACCAGATCCTGGAGTGGGTGCTCGCGGTGGAGAAGGTCGGCGGCGGCGTGGGCTACGAGCGCATGTCGCAGACCGCGGCGGATTGGGTCGTGGAGCACCGCGGCGTCGAGCCCACGCCTCGGCCGCGGCATCCCGTCGTCCTCGACGCGGTGATCTTCCACGCCGGCGAGCGCCGGGCGTCCTCGTTCGATCCGCTCGTCGTTCGCTACGAGGCGATGATGAATCGCCCCGGCGGCTGCACCCATCCGGGTGATGGTCTGCATCCATCGCAAGTGCTCCTGCACGAGCCGTACGATCCGGGCGCGCCCGAAGGTGCAACGCCGCCGCGCTGGGAAGCGGACCAGGAACTGCGCGTGAACCTGCGCCAGAAGAACGCGCCGTTCGTCGACCGCACGGCCTTCGAGACTCCCGATGCCACGGCGTTCACGAAGACCGCCGCGAGTGGCGCGCCCGCGGCGTGGCGTTCGGACGAGGGAGCGATGCGCGTGTTTGCCGATCCACAGCCAGCCGCCGCGCAGTATGCGGTCTTCGGTGAAAACGACTGGCGTCACGTCCAGATCGAATGCGTCGTCGACCCCGCGGGCGCTGAGGCGGGTGTCGCCATCGCCGTCGCCGGAGCACAGTCGGTCGAAGCGCTGGTCTCCTCGACCGGCACTCTCCGCATCATCGAGCGCAATGGCGCGACGATTCGCGATCTCGCGGCTTCGATCAATGTTGGCACACCCGGCGCAGTCACGCTCGAAGTCATCGCATTCGACGATCGCATCCGCGCAACCGTCGGCGAGCAGAGCATCGAAGGCGCCCTCGGCACGATCCGCGAGGGTCGCCTGGCACTCGTGTCGCGCGGCGGCGGCCGATTCCTGCGCCTGCTCGTCTCGGGCTTGGACGCGTGGCGCTTCCACGCGCACACCAGCCGCTACGACGACTTCCCCGCACACATCGAAAGCTTCGACGGCGTGCTCGGCGTGCTGAACCCCGGCGACGTCGGCGCTCCGACTTCGACCGTCGCCGACTTGCTCGCACGAACCGCCGCGGAGATCCCTCAGGTGATGACCGAACGCGCCGAAGTCGAGGCGCGCCAGCGACTCTTCGAGACCTGGACCACAAACCTCGGCCTTCCGCTCCGCGAGAATCCGCGCATTCTCTCGCTGACGCGCTGGATCGAAGAGAGCACCACGTCGCTCCTCGTTCTGGAGAGCGACGAGCCCCTGCCGTTCAGCAGCGACGTCACGCTGGCGCTCTCGAAAAAAAAACACGCCGCTCCCTGGCCTCCCCCCATGCCGGACCTGCCGGCGGAAGTTCAGGAGTTCCTCGCCCAAATCGAATACAACGGAGACGACTTCACCGCGCCTGCACTCCCGAAGCAGCTTCGCGCGGCACAGCGAATCCTCCGCGCAGTCGTCAGCCGCCGCGTCGCGAGAGTCGAGGCCTTCGACATCAAGATCGGCCCGAACCGGAAGATCATCGCGAAGCGCGGTCAAGCGACCGTCATCTGGCCGGACGAATTGGACAAACCGAAATCCGGCGACTTCGTCTTCGTCGACGACCAAAACCACCCGCTGGTATCACCTCTGCCCTCACCCCCCTCCTTCGTCTGGTCGCCAGTGGAAACGCAGATCCTCACCAACGGCGACGAAACCTGCGCGCTGATCGTACCCACCCTCCCGCTCACCGCAGGGACATACCGTTTCGCCTTCGCGATCGACCGCCGCCGTTGGCGCACGGCCACGCCGGACGCAACATCCAACTACCGCGCTAGCGTCACAGTCCCGCTGGCCTGGTCCTGACCCGCGTGTCGGGTGCTGTGGCGAGGGACTTTTCGAGGTAGTGATCCATGTAATGCCCGCTTTACGCGGCAGCTCTCGTCAGGTTGTAATGGCAGACGAACATCTTGATGGCACCGATATGATGCGTGAGCTTTTTGGAGAATGACAGTGCCTCGCGCACCAGACGAGCAACCCGCTGCCTCAACTATTGTTGAAACGCTCAATATGATTGGTTTTGCGCGCTAACTTGCTGATCGCTTTGCGCTGCGCAGCGGGAATCACTCCTGCGTACACCACATATTGATCGGTGTAAAACGTGGCGTGTTGCCGGTAGGCCTGAGAAATCTTGGTCCACAAGCGCGTGGCACTGCGTCGGCTGCGATCCCCCACGTGAAAGGCAAGCACTTGGCGCGTCTTGCCGTCTATAGCGATCCAGCGAGCGTATATATGGACTCCACCCGGTTTGCAAGGGAGGAAACGATGATGGCTTGTAAGGAAGACTGCAGGTATATATCCGGCCTGTCGGTGAGCGGGATATCCGCTCTGGCCATGATGGAATAT
>JBOIDR010000117.1:0-13491 GCA_050740695.1 Gammaproteobacteria bacterium
GCTGCCGTACCGATAGTCCATGGGATCCCCTTCTTCAATGGGACTATTCTACCATGCCCGCTCATGGCTGTAGATGAAATCTGCCCGCCTAAAAGGCGGGGGTTTGAACCCTTCATATTGAAATCAACACCATTCAATCGATCGTCCCTCGCCGAACGGCGAGGGGAGCCGGGGACGCTAAACGTTATAAAGTTCGCTGCTGCCATCCAGGGTCCCGGTCTGAGTATAAAGCATCGGGGTGCCGGTATTGATCTGCTTCCCTTCGATTACCTCGCAGATAGCGAGTCTGTGACTGCTTGGATAATCGGGATCCGAACCGGTCACGTCCCAATGGGTCACCTTGCATTCGAAATAGGCGAGACTATCGGCTAAGATGGGTGCGCCGGTCACCTCGGCGCGCCAAGTATAGCCATCCATTTTATCCGGAACGGATCGGAACGAATTGCCGAAATGGCCCGCGATCTTGCCCTGGTTATCTGCAAGCACGTTTACCGTGCAAATACCACCCGCCTTAAGCAATTCATAGGAATAATTCTTGGGATTCACGGCGATTGCCAATAATAAAGGATCGAAGGAAATCTGCGTCGCCCAGGAAGCAGTAAAGGCGTTTTGACGTTCGCCGTCGCGGACTCCGATTACGTAGACACCAACGTTGATCAACTTCAAGAGCTCGTCGGGATTCTCAATCATAAAAGTGTCCTTGTAGTTTAGATCGACCGAGGAACTCGCCACGGCCAGTACCGCTCGACGGCATGGCGAAAGGGGTGCGGCCCCGCGGCGCACTCACCACCGTGGGTCCGGGCCCGGCCCGCGCCTCGTCCCGCAGCGCTCAAAGGACACGGCGCCGGGCTCTACGCGTTCCGCTGGATGCGATAGTGTCGGCAAGCGGCGCGGGTTGTCAAGACGCGAGCCGTCGGTCTAGCTAGGATGGGCGACTCAGGGATTTTGGTCCTGGATCCGGTCGGATGCGGTGGTCGTCTGACGCCATTCAGCTCTTCACCAAGGCACCGTGTTCATCCGCCAACTCCAATATCTCGGAGCGCTGGCGGCCGGAGCGACTGGACGCTCGCAAGGAAGAACGCGGTCGCTTGTCCGTAGCAGCGACAGTCGCCGGCGATCGCCTGCAGGCCCAGATCGAAGACGACGGCCGCGGGATCGATCCCGATCGCATTCGCGAGGTCGCGCTCGGGCGCAGGCTGATCTCGGAGAGCGACATCGCCATGCATGATGACAAAGCGGCGATCGATCTCGTGTTCGATCCCGGTTTCACGACGGTCGCCCGGATCAGGGAGATCTCCGGTCGCGGTGTCGGTCTCGATATCGTTCGAACTTCGATCCAGGAGCTTGGCGGAGACGTGGGGATCCGATCGGGCGCCGGCCGCGGTACGCATTCATGGTCTCGCTGCCGATCGCGTGCGCGCGGGTGAGCCGGTCTATTTCTTGAGGTCTTCCTGAGGAATCGGAGCGATCGAGGTCGTCCTGTTCCTCTTTCACCCGGGGCGGTCCGATCGGCGTCATCGTTCCGCGGGCGCATCGCGAAGCGGGGCCTGAAAGCCGCCTGATGAGATCAACTCCGGCCGCCCACTCGCGAGCGCCAGGCCCAGCCCACGAATGTGAATCGGGCTAGCTTGGCCGCGCTAAGCCCTGGTTCGCTCCCACGTCTCCCTTCCCATCAGGAGCACCGTGGCGATGGCGAGCGGCAGGAGGTTGTAAATCGCCCGGTAGACGAGCAGGGCGGCGGCCAGCGACTCGGTCGGGATGAACGAGCGAAAGGTGATGAGCAGGATCCCTTCGAATACGCCGATGCCGCCCGGGACGTGGCTCACCATGCCGGCCACGGCGGCCAGGGTGTAGACGACCAGGAAGCCGAGGAACGGGACCTCGGGCGAGTCCAGGAGGACGTAGAGGCAGGCCCCTGCGAGCACGATGTCGGTGAGCGTCAAGACGATCTGCGTGATGGCGAGCCCCGGGCTCGGCAATCGCACCTGGAGGCGCCCGAGACCGAGCGGCGCGCGCCGCAAGAAGGTCGCGGTGATGACCGCCCAGAAGGCCACGAGCCCCACGATGCCGATGGCGTGCAGGGTGGTGGCCGGGAGGCCGGTGAAACCCGCAATCAGCTCCGGGTAGACGAGCACCGCCGCCGCCGCGATGACGAAGTTGCCGAGCCCGTAGGCCGCCATGCCGAAGAGCGTGATGCGCGCGACATCGAGGCTGGACAGGCCCGCCGGCACATAGATCCGATAGCGTACCGAGCCCCCGGACACGAGGTTGGCACCCACGGTGTTGGCGATCGCGCAGCCGCAGAAGGCCGCGAGCGCCACGGTCCGGTACGGGATCCTCGCCCCGATGTAGCAGAGGCCCGACCAGTCGTAGCCCGTGAAGATGGCGTAGCTCCCAGCGGTGAGCAGCAACGCCGTGAGGATCTGTCCCGCCGACAGCGCGGACAGCTGCGCCGAGAGGCGTGCCACATCGAGGTCTTTGCACACGTGGTAGATCGCCCCGACCGCCACGATGAAGAGCACGAACGACAGGAGCGTCATGGGCCAGCCGCTCGTCGCATGGGCTGGAGGGTCCTCCGGCGGAACGCCGCGCCCGTCGTGGGTGGTGAGAGTCTCGGGATCCATGGCGGCGGGGATTATACCGGCCCCACGGACGCGCGGTGCGGGAAATCCGCGTGCTTGCGCCCGGTACCTGCGGGGAGCGGGTAAAATACCTCGGGGCAGGTTGCGTGGGCGTGGATAGAAGGGTCTCCCATGAAAAAGGTACTGAAGGCGGTATCGATCCTGTTCGGGATCATCGTGGCGGCGGTCGTGGCCGCGGCCATCATCGTACCCATGGTGTTCGATCCCAACGACTACAAGGACGAGATCAAATCGCTGGTCGAGAAGAAGACCGGCCGCAGCTGGGACCTCAGCGGCGACATCGGGCTTTCGATCTTTCCGTGGCTGGGTTTCGATCTCGGGCCACTCACGCTCGGAAACGCCCCGGGCTTCGCGCCCGACGCGTTCCTGAAGGCGGAGCAGACGCGCGTGCACGTCGCGCTCCTGCCGCTCCTGCGCAAGGAGGTCCAGTTGGACACGGTGACCATGAGCGGGTTGGTCGTGAACCTAACCCGCGATCCGGGCGGGAAGACCAACTGGGACGATCTCCTCGCCAAGGCCGGCGGCGCCAAGGAGTCGAAGGAGGCCCAGCCCCCGGCTGGGATCAAGGAGGCCCAGCCCCCGGCCGGGCTCCCCGCCTTTGCACTGGGCGGCATCGATCTCCGGGATGCGGAGGTCACCTGGGACGATCGACAGAAGAAGGAGCGCTACGCCATCCACGGGCTCCATCTCAAGACCGACGCGATCCAACCGGGTGAGCCCGTGGACCTGGAGCTGCGCTTTTCGCTCGTGGCCACCGCGCCCGCCGTGACCGGGGACATCGGGCTCAAGGGCACGGTGATGCCCGACCTCGAGGCGCGCCGCTACCGCCTCTCCCCCTTCGAGGGCGACGCTAAGCTCAAGGGCGAGGGCGTGCCGGGCGGGGACGTCGAGATCGCTTTGGAGGCCGCGCTCGATCTGGACCTCGCTGCCGACGCGGCGAAGCTCGACGGCTTCGAGATCCGCGCCCTGGGGATAGAGGCGCAGGGCGATGTGGCGGCGACCCGGATCTCGAGCGCTACGCCGGCGCTAGACGGCAAGCTTCTGTTACAGGCCCCGAAGCTCTCTGCGACTCTCGAGTCCCTGGGACGGACAGCGGCGGCCGGGATGCTCGCCGGGCTGTCGCTGGACACGCGCTTCAAGGGGACGACAGAGGCGTTGTTGCTGGACCCCCTTGCGCTCAAGATAACGCTGGCCGGCGGCACGCTCACCACGGCGCCGGCGCCATTCGATGTCTCGACACGGGCCGACATCGATCTCGCCAAGGGCACCGTCGCGCTCGATCGTCTCTCCGCCACGGGCCTGGGGCTCCAAGTCTCGGGCGGGATCCGTGCCGAGCAAGTCCTCGCCACGCCACGCTTCAACGGCACCCTGAAGGTCGGGGCGTTCAGCCCCCGGGATCTGATGCTGGAGCTCGGGATGGGACCGCCGGTCACGGCCGATCCCAAGGTCCTGACCCGGCTCTCCGGGGACGTATCCTTCACGGGCTCGACATCGGGGGTGAACCTCAATCCGCTCGCCCTCAGGCTCGACGACACCGCGGTCCAGGGCAGCCTGGGCGTACCTGATCTCAAAAAGCAGGCACTGCGGTTCAAGCTAGTGGCCGATGCCATGGACCTCGACCGCTACCTCCCGCCCAAGCCCGCCGGTGGCCCCCGGTCTCCAGGTTTGGTCAAGGCCGCGACCCCCGGGGCCGCGGCCGGGGCCGCCGCAAAGCTGCCGGTCGACATGCTGCGTGCGCTCGATGTGCAGGGGAGCCTCGGGGTCGGGAAACTCAAGGCGTCCAATCTCAAGCTCCAGGACGTCGTGCTCAACATCGACGCCCGCGACGGCAACCTCCGCATGAGCCCGCTCGGCGCGGCCCTCTACGGCGGCCGGTACCAGGGCAACGTGGGGCTGGACGTGCGCGGCCAGGAGCCCAGGCTGAGCCTCGACGAGTCGCTGAGCGGCGTTCAGATCGAGCCCCTGCTCACGGACCTCCACGGCGAGGCCAAGCTCAAGGGCCGCGCCGACCTCGAGGCCCGGTTGACCGCGAGCGGGGCGGATGAGGATCGAATGAAGAAGACCCTGAGTGGCGGCGGCGCCTTCACGGTCCGGGATGGGGCGTATAAGGGTGTGAACCTCGGTCTTTTGGCCCGCCAGGGCAAGGTCCTGCTCGATGCGGCCAAGGGCAAGGGTACGAAATCAGTCGAAGGCAGTACCCAGACTGACTTCAGCGAGCTCAGTGGGACCTTCAAGGTGGATGGGGGTGTGATCCGGAACGACGATCTGGCCATGAAGGCGCCGCTCCTGCGGCTCGCGGGCCAAGGCACGGCCGATCTCGGGAGTGAACGGATCGACTATACGCTGAATGCCTCCCTGGTCGAGACCTCGAAGGGTCAGGAAGGTAAGGATACCGAGAAGCTCGACGGCATCACCGTGCCGATCCGTGTGACCGGTACCTTCGACGAGCCCCAGTTCGTCCCGGACCTGACGACAGTCGCCAAGCAACGGGCGCAGATCGAGATCGACAAGCAGAAAAAGAAACTCGAGGGCAAGATTGAAGAGAAGATCAAGAAAAAGCTCGGGGACGACGTCGGCGGCAAGATCAAAGACCTGTTGCGATTCTGATCGCGAACCTTCGGGCGACGTCAGCCGGCGGCTCCTCACCTGGTATGGGGACCACGGCCGCCGCGACCTCCCGTGGCAGCGGGAGCCAACGCCATACCGAGTGTGGGTCTCCGAGATCATGCTGCAGCAGACCCGGGTCGCGACCGTCATCCCCTATTTCGAGCGCTTCGTCGTGCGCTTCCCGGGGGTCCGGGCCCTGGCCGAGGCGCCGCTCGACGAGGTCCTGCACCTATGGTCGGGGCTCGGTTATTACGCCCGTGCCCGAAATCTCCACGCCGCGGCCCGGATCACCTGCGAGCGCTATACCGGCGCCCTGCCCGAAGACCTTCCGGGACTCATGAGCTTGCCGGGGATCGGCCGTTCGACTGCCGGGGCGATCCTGGCGCTCACGCTCGGGCAACGCCATGCGATCCTCGACGGCAACGTCAAGCGCGTCCTGTGCCGCTACCACGCCATCGACGGCTGGCCGGGCAGCCCGCCGGTGGAACACCGGCTCTGGGGGCTCGCCGAGCGCCACACCCCGGCGGCGCGCGTGGCCGAGTATACCCAGGCCATCATGGACCTCGGCGCCAGGCTCTGCACCCGCACCGTCCCGGCCTGCGGGCGCTGCCCGATCCGCCACGGCTGCCTCGCCCGGCGGCACCATCGGCAGACGGAGCTCCCGAGGGCCAAGCCCGCGCGGGCCCTGCCGGTGCGCGGCACAGGCTTTTTGATCCTGACCAACGGCACGGGCGAGGTGCTGCTCGAACGGCGTCCCCCCGCGGGACTCTGGGGCGGGCTGTGGGCCTTCCCGGAATGTCCGGCGGACGGCGATCCCGAGACGTATTGCCGTGCGCTCGGCCTCGAGCCCCTCGCAATAGAGCGGGGGCACGTGTTCCGGCACGCCTTCACCCATTTCCGTCTGGAGATCCACCCCATTTATATGAACGTGCGCCATATGAACGTACGGCTCGCGCGAGGGCAGATCATGGAAGGCGGCGCGCGGGTCTGGTATAACAAGCAGCAACCGGCCCCGCTCGGCCTCGCGACCCCGGTCGCTACCTTGCTCGACACTCGCCGCGCACGGGACCCTAGGTGACTCGAACATGTCGCGCATCGTGAACTGCATCAAGCTCGGCCGGGAGGCCGAGGGACTGGCCAGGCCGCCTTATCCGGGGGAGCTCGGCAGGCGCATCTACGAACAGGTGTCCAAGGAGGCCTGGCAGGGCTGGCTCAAGCACCAGACGATGCTGATCAACGAGAACCGCCTGAGCCCCATCGACCCTCGGGCGCGCGCCTTCCTGGAAGAGCAGATGGAGAAGTTCTTCTTCGGCGAGGGCTCCGCGAAACCGGCCGGCTATGTCCCGCCCGAGGGGTGAGCCGCACCGGCTTGACGCCCGCTCGATGCGCGGGTCTAATAGCCCGCTGCTCCGGGCCAGGTAGCTCAGTCGGTAGAGCAGGGGACTGAAAATCCCTGTGTCGGCGGTTCAATTCCGTCCCTGGCCACCACATCGTGACAGAATCCATAAGCCCGTATATGTGCCTGAACCGTCCACAGTAGCTCCCCGGTCGCGCGGGATTGGCTCGCGAAGCATGCCCCGCTGGCCAGTGGATGGAGATCGCGATGATGTGCGCCGAGGGGGCGGATCTGAACACAGGAAGATGCGGACGATCACATCGTCCCCTTCCGGTGTGGCCCGAATGCGCTCCAGGGTTCTGGATTTACTCAGATAAGACATCGGGGGAGTGACCATATCCACCTCGGACACACCATGCGAGTCCCTCACGAAGGGATTTTATATTAACTCCGACGGTGCCGTCGGAAGGCTTCATAGCGAACGCATTGGGTGGAGTGCTAAAAAGGGAAGTTGACGACCAGTATAATTCACCACCCGACTGCACGTTTGTGAAAGGATGCCCGCGTGGAAGCAATGGAGGGCTAGACTGCGTTGGGTCTATCAAGCTAGCTAACTCTTCTACGGTGGGGAGACGCCAACCGAGCCGATCTCCTATGATCCTTGAGTAACAGTCTCCCATGGCTTCAAGCCAAGTGCTGGGCTTCGTGGACGGAGACAATTCCCAGACGAGCCCTGTCTCCATGTCTAGGACGGCTTTTTGCGAAAATGCGGACAGTACAACGAATCGTTCCTTAGCGTTAGCGATTTTCCTGGACCAGTTCTCGGGTAAATTGGCGGTGCTGACCGGCACGTGTGGCCCAGGGATCACCGGTCCCCGTCGACCGAGCTCCGGGTCACCGAGCGCCCCCCGGCTCATCCCTGCGGCGAGGAGTACGGCCCCCGCTATCCACCAGTCCCGCGCCGTCATCATTGGACGGATACTATTCGTACGCATTACCCACCTCCATTGCCCGTGCCATGGACGCCCACGCTAGTAGCTAACCTCTGCCCGACTGCACACCAAAGAGTTCTCCCTGGCGCCGGACCGAGGGCCGGAACTCGGGCCAGCGCTCGACGAACGGCGCCGCGGAGATGCGCCCGAGTTCGCTCGGATCGATCTTGTTCAACCCTCCGTCGTACACGCGACCCTCGCCGCGCAGCTTGTGGCCGCTGACTCGGCCGAGCAGCTCATGCACGTCGGCGGCGCGGCCGGGGTGCTTACGGAGCATGGCCGCGAGGCCGTTCGGTGGGTAGAGCATGAGATAGAGTTCCGTTCCGACGGCCTGCGATCGGTTGAGGATGAAGCGGAACGGCTGTTCGTCGTCTGCGCCGCGGACTCCAGGCGGCATACGGTGAGGCCTGTTCGTGTTGGTGAAGTCGCCGAGATCCTTGTCGCGGCCACCTCCCTGGGGCGCCCCGACGTCATGGCTTCCGCCGAGCGGAAACGCGGGTTAGTCTCGACGAGGCCAGCGCCGCATAATGAACGTGGTCGTCAGTAGCTAACGCGGCGAGTTTGCGAACACTTGACAGCGAAAGTATATCCCATGAGCTTCCTCCCCATCTTCCTTCAACTGCAGGACCGGCGCTGCCTCGTGGTGGGCGGCGGCGCGGTGGCGGCCCGCAAGGTGGGGCGTCTCCTGCGCGCCGGTGCACGCGTCACGGTCGTGGCCCCCGACCTGTGCCGTGAGCTCTGCAAACGACGCGACCTCGGGGAAATCCTGCACGAGGCACGGACCTTCGCGCGACAGGACCTGGACTGTGCCTGGCTGGTGATCGCGGCGACCGATGACGCGGCACAGAACGGCCAGGTGTCGGCGCTGGCCCAGGAACGCCGTATCCCCGTTAACGTCGTGGACGACCCCGAGCGCTGCACCTTCATCATGCCCTCGATCGTGGACCGGACGCCCGTGCAGATCGCCATCTCGACCGGGGGTGCCTCGCCTGTGCTCGCGCGCCTCCTGCGCGCCCGTCTCGAGACCCTGGTGCCGGCCGCCTACGGGCGGCTGGCGGCACTCATGGCGACGTTTCGCGAGCGCGTCAAACAACGTTTCCACGATGTCGGGGCGCGCCGGCGATTCTGGGAGGCGGTCCTGCACGGGCCGGTGGCCGAGATGCTATTCGCCGGAAGGGATGAGGCCGCCCTCGCCACCCTCGCGCAGGCGCTGGACGAGGGCTCGGAAGCGCCGCTCTCGGTCGGTGAGGTATACCTCGTGGGTGCCGGCCCCGGTGATCCCGACCTCTTGACCTTCCGGGCGCTCAGGCTCATGCAACAGGCCGACATCGTGCTCTACGATCGCCTGGTCGCCCCCGCCATCCTGGATCTGGTGCGCAAGGACGCGGAGCGCGTACATGTCGGCAAGGCGCGGGACGAGCACCGGCTGGCCCAGAAGGCCATCAATGACCTGCTCGTGGATCTGGCGCTGGAGGGCAAGCGCGTCTTGCGGCTCAAGGGCGGCGACCCCTTCATCTTCGGGCGTGGCGGGGAGGAGATCGATACCCTGTCGGCGCACGGGATCCCGTTCCAGATCGTGCCCGGCATCACCGCCGCCTCGGGCTGCGCGGCCTATGCCGGGATCCCCCTGACCCACCGCGATTTCGCGCACTCCTGCGTATTCGTGACCGGGCATCTGCAGGACGGCTCCATGGACCTCAACTGGAACGTCCTGATCCAGCCGCGTCAGACCGTCGCGGTGTACATGGGGCTTTCGGGGCTGCCGATATTGTGCCGCGAGCTCATCGCCCACGGGATGGCGCCCATGACCCCGGTGGCCCTGATCGAGCAGGGCACGACCGCCCGCCAGCGCGTCTTTACCGCGACCCTGGAGGGACTACCCCGGATCGTTGCCGAGCAAGATGTCCATGCGCCGACCTTGGTGATCGTAGGCGAGGTCGTTCGGTTGCGCGACAAGCTCGCCTGGTTCGCGCCTGGGGGCCCCCGGTAGTCTCTACCCGTGCCCGGCCTTCGCCGCGCGGATCGCTCGCGGCTCGCACCACACCGAGACCGCGGTCCCACAGGACCGCCTGCATATTGCCGTAGGGCTCGCGCAGCTCGAAGAGCCTGTGCCCGCGCTTCTGCAGTCCGGCGCGCTCCCGTTCGTCCAGGGCCCCCGGCTCGTACTCCACCCGGTCCGGGAGATACTGGTGGTGGAAGCGAGGGCGCGATACCCAGATATAGGGGCCGTTGCCCCGGGCGAATTCGAGCACGCCGAGCAGCACCATGCTGATGATCCGACCGCCACCCGGCGTCCCGAGGATCGCCACGCGGTCCTCGGTCTCGATGAAGGTCGGCGTCATGCTGGAGAGCGGGCGTTTGCTGGGCGCGATGGCGTTGGCGCTCCCCCCCACCAGGCCGTAGACATTGGGTAACCCCGGGCTCATGCTGAAGTCGTCCATCTCGTCGTTCAGCAACACCCCGGTACCGGGCACCATAAACCCAGAGCCGAAGAGGTAGTTGATGCTCTGCGTCGCCGCCACGTGGTTGCCTTCGGCGTCGATCACGGAGAAATGCGAGGTGTTGCCCGCTTCGCGGCCGGCGGGTGCGGGAGCGCTCGGGGTAGCGTGCCACAACGAGATGGTACGCCGCTCCGCCGCGGCGTAGCGCTTGTTCAGGAGCCGCTCGAGCGGCATGTACTCGAAGTCGGGATCGCCCAGATAGCGCGCGCGGTCGCGGTAGGCGCGGCGCAACGCCTCGACGATCAGATGCGTGCGCGCCGCCGGGTCCCGGGCGTGGAGATCGAATCCTTCCAGGATGTTGAGAGCCTCGATGAGCACGACACCCCCCGACGAGGGGGGTGGCACCGACACCACCCGGACCCCGCGATACACCCCGACGATGGGCGCCCGTTCGACGACCCGATAATGCTCGAGATCCTGTAGAGTCCAGAGTCCCCCTGCGGCGATCACGCCCCCCGCCAGCCGTCTCGCCACCGCGCCCCGGTAGAACCCCTCGGCACCGCGTTCCGCCAGGGCCTCGAGGGTCCACGCCAGATCCGGCTGGACGATGCGGTGGCCGAGCGGCGGGACCTCCCCGTCGCGCAGGAACACCTCGGCCGCCGCCGGCGAGGCGCGCAGGGCCTGTACGCGCGAGGCCGCCGCTTCGCGATAGCGCGGGCTCACGCGGAAGCCGTCTCGCGCGAGACCGATCGCCGGGGCGAGGGTACGCGACAGGGGCAGCCGCCCATAGTTCTTCGCGAGATGCGCGATGCCGGCCGCGACCCCCGGGATGGCCGCGGCGCGCGGCCCGTCGATCGATGAACGCGGGATGGGTCGGCCGGCGCCATCAAGGTACATCCCCGGCCCGGCCGCGGCCGGTGCGACCTCCCGCCCATCCACGACCACCTGCCGACCATCGCTCGCCCGGTGCAAGAGCCAGAACCCGCCACCGCCGATCCCGGATGAATACGGCTCCACGACCCCGAGCGCAGCGCTCACGACGATGGCCGCGTCGAAGGCATTACCGCCCTCCCGCAACACCTGCATACCCGCTTCCGTGGCGAGCGGATCGGCACTCGCGATGGCCGCCTGGCCGGGCGCCTCCACCGCGCCGGCCGAGACCGGGCCGAATGCCAAGAGGAGGATGAGCCCGATGCATCGCATGCCGGCGAGCCTCTGCATCGAGGGGAGACGCGAAAAGTCGGAGTGCGCCATATGGCTTCGGGCCGACACCCTCAAGGCAGGAGACGCCATGATGCCACAGGCAACGGCGCGCTCGGCGCGCCGACGTGTCTCCCGCAAGCTCACGCGTCCGGTGCGAGGCTGCGCCTCAATTCCTCGACCGCTCGTTCCAGCGCGGCGACGCGCTCTTCCAAATGGGCGATCCGCTCTCCATCCGAATCGAGGCCGCCACGAGCCCCCTCCGGCGACGGCGAAGGCGAAGGCAAAGGGGAGGTTATCGGTCCGCCGAACAGATGTGCAAATCGGGACTCCCGTCTCCCGGGCTCGCGGGGCAGTTGAACGACGACGGGGCCGCCTTCCCGCTCCATCAGGCTTTTCAGCGCCGATTCGACTTCGAGCACGTCGGCGAGGGCACACAAGCGGCCCGCACGACTCCGCAGCTCGCCGGGTGTCTGCGGCCCGCGCAGCATCAGCTCACAGAGGATCCCGAGCTCCCGCGGCGAAAAGCGCAGCGACCCGAAGGTCGTATTACAAAAATAGTGCTGATACTTCGCGACACGGCTGCCATATCCCGATTTCTCGCCCACGAGATGCCTCTTGGCGAGCGCGTCCAGGGTCCGCTGCACGCCGGCCTCGTCTAGTTGCATGACGGGATCGCGATTGCTCTTCTGATTACACGCGTTGGTCAGTGCGTTCAGCGACAAGGGGTATTGGTCGGGCGTGGTGATGGCCTTTTCGATCAGGCAGGCGACGACCCGTGTTTCCTCGGCGGTGAGCTTTATATCCGTCATCTCGTTCCTCGTCGCGTGTCTGCTTCCGAGCCGGTGATGCGGGCCATCACGTCATTGTATGTAACATACCCAGTGCAGCCCGCCGATGAGGAGCGCGCCATTAGGGCCATCACACATTCGCGGGGTCCGATCGTGGAACTACAGATGGAACCGTGGGGCGACCGGCCTCCCAACTTCAGCTTCGCGCCGACGAGCGGCCGACGGCAGAAACCGTCTCACCGTTCAGTACATGTGCCGGCTGAGACCCAGCTCCTGCAGGATGCGCGAGGCGATCTCCTCGATGGAGACCGCGGTGACGTTGAGCCAGCGCAGCCGCTCGCTTCGGTACAGGGCCTCGGCATCATAGGTTTCCTTCTGGCACTGGCGCAACGAGGCGTAGACGCTCCTGGGGCGGCGCTCGCTGCGGATGCGGTGCAGGCGCTCGGCATCGATGCCGAGGCCATAGAGGCGCTCCCGCACCGGGTCCAGGGCCCGCGGCAGGCGGTTCGCGCACAGCTCGTCTTCGGTCAAGGGGTAATTGGCGGCACGCACGCCGAACTGCATGGCGAGGTAGATACAGGTGGGCGTTTTGCCGGTGCGCGACACACCGAGCAGGACCACATCCGCCTGACGGTAGCGCGCGACGTTTGCGCCGTCGTCGTGGCTGAGCGCGAAGTTGAGGGCGGCGATGCGCACATCGTATAAGGCCTTGTTTACGAGCCCGTGGGATCGGCCCTTGGCATGGTCCGCGCGCGTGCCGAGCTCGGCCTCCAGCGAGCCCAGGAACCCCCCGAAGATGTCGAGCACCAGGGCGTTCGCCGACATCAATAGATCCACCAGGCCGGGATCGGTCAGGCTGGCATAGACGATAGGCCGCACGCCGTCCTCCCGTGCGGCACGATCGACCAAGGCGAGGGCGGCCTCGGCGTTCTCCACGCTATCGATGAACGGCAGCGTGACCTGCTTGTAATCGAAACCGCTGAACTGCGTGAGCAGGCTGTGACCCAGGGTCTCGGCGGTGATGCCCGTGCCGTCGGAGACGAAAAACACGGTGCGGCGCATGCCAGAGATGATACTCGACCGCCGGACATCCGGCCCGATGAACGAACGAAGGCGTGGCGCTCGGCGATTACAACCAGCGGCTCATTGCAAGGCAACGGAACCTAGCCTATAGTTTGTTGCAATGCAGCACAGTTTACCCTAGAGACCGCCGCCGTGGCAATACGACGATTGACCTCCTCCGCGGGTGATGTACCTCCCACCCGTACCGCTGCGGAGCTTTGGTGGGGCAAGGACGCCCCTACTTTTTTTGCAGAATCCAGCGCGCATCCAGCCGGCGTCATCCTCGTCCCCTGCAGGATAGGGGTAGGGAAGGGCCACTCAGCCCTCCCCTCCCTCCGAACCGTGTGGGCGGTTCTCCCGCGCACGGCTCTCCAGTCGGTGGTTTCCTCATCGGGATTGGCGCGCCAGGACAAAGGCGTC
>JBOIDR010000118.1:0-13388 GCA_050740695.1 Gammaproteobacteria bacterium
AAGAGGTACGGTGTTTCACGATCACAGGGACGGAAATGGTTCATGGACGCGCGCTCGTTGGGACCCTGACCGATCCGATCGCCCCGCCCATGAAAAGTTCCATGCTAAGTCCGACAGGCTGCTAGCCAAAGACATTTGAAATTTACCGTCCCGCTACGCAGGGGAGGGGACCCGGAGACTCCCTCCCCTGTCTGCGCTTTCTGCGGACGGGGGAGGGTGGGGTGGGGGCCAAGCCCTTCAGCCGCTGACCAGGCGTCGTCTCCGCCTGACGCGCCTGGCCCCCACCCTGACCCTCCCCCGCTTCGCAGGGGAGGGAATACCCTGGCGCTTGCAGCTTATTGACTTTACATGTGAATCAGGACTTGCATAAGCGGTGTTGTTCGACATTTACGACACAAGTATCTACCTCTGCGGCCCGCTGAAGCAGCGTGGCGACGGGCTTCATAGCGCGGACCATCGCCTTTGACCAGCGCTTCGCCGCCTACAGTTGTTTTACGATCCTATTAAATGCCAACACCCGGCGGTGAGGGGCTGGGAAACGACATCGAGTGCCAAAGATATTTGATCAAGACGCTCTCCTCCATTCTGAACGGCCGGGCTCATAAGTCCCGAGATGGGTCCGTCTTTTCATTGCGTTAGATACGTCCGCTGAAAGTTGGCTCAACAGCAAACGCAGTATGACCTATGGCACGTGGAGCGGCGTCGCAAGGAGCTTCGCGTTGCTAAGCTCGCTTCGGCATAGCCAGACGCCTGACCCGGGGCCGGTTAGGCCCCCTTGGGGGGCCAGCGACGGAAAGCCACCGGCTTTGTGGGGCAACACACTTCGGATCGCGTCGCTTACCAGGTCCGGTTCATCCAGAGGGATGTGGTGGCCACTGCCTTGGGCGATGATTACGCGGCCGTTCTTGAAACGCGAGACGAACTCGCGTGTATGCAGGTCCCAGTCGTTCTCCAGCTCATCGCCCAGCGGGCCCGGCAGTATGCGCCGTCCGTGGCTCACGACGATGACCGGCAGACGGCTATCGAGGCTAGTCGCAGCCAGGTCCCGGCTGCTCTCCTCGTAGGCCGACAGTTCCGCGACGATGGTCTGGAGCGCCTGATTTCGATACCCCAGCATCGCCGCAAAGGCGGCGAGATCGATCTGGGAGAGGGCGGACAAAAGCCCGGAGTTCCAGAACTGCTGCAACACGCCTTGCGGATCGATCTCGCGGATGACCCGGTTCTGGAAGAATCCGGCGATCTGGCCCTCGAAGGGTGTGTCCACCAGCACCAGGCCCTGCACGTCCCTCGGGAACAGGTGCGCGAACATGCGCACGTTGTAGCCACCGAAGGAGTGGCCCGCCAGTACGTAGGGACCTGGAACGCCGGCGCGAGACAGCAGCGTGCGCAGCTCGGAGGCGAGGCGGCCGCTGGATCGGGGGTACGGCCCCGGCTCACTTGCGCCATAGCCCGCGCGATCGTAGCTGCATACTTGGGTAGTGCGCGCCAGTCGCTCGCGTACGTGGCGCCAGTCGCTGGCCGAGCCACCCAGGCCATGATCGAGGACTACGGCCGGACGCCCCTGCCCTATACACTCGATGCGCAAGCGATGCCCGCCTACATCCACCAGCCGTTCCCATGCGCCAGCCGATGAGACGCCGGCCGCGAGCAAGGTACCGCATAGCCAGCGGCGCCAGGCGGCGGTCCGAGGGGTAGGAAGGATAGGATAGGGGTCGAGCGCATCCGGTCGCACGGACGCAGCCCGCGGCGCTCGACCCCCCACCTGAACTTCCTCGCTAGGGAGGGACCCGGAGACTCCCTTCCCTGTCTGCGCTTTCTGCGGACGGGGGACGGTGGAGTGGGGGCCAAGCCCTTCAGCCACTGGCCAAACCTCGTCTCCGCCTGACGCGCCTGGCCCCCACCCTAATCTCCCCCGCTCCGCACGGGAGGGAATACGCTGGCGCTTGGACGTTATTGACTTTCCATACGAATTAGAACTTGTTCGATCGGTCTTGTTGAACATTTGTGACGCAAGAATCTAGGATGAGTGGATGGAGCAGCGCGATTCGTGGCCGGCCATAGTATAAGATGGGCGGTGCTTGACGAAAAATCGGAGACGCCAGCCCCGGCAAGCGACTCCGGCAGTCAGCGGGCCGAAAGAGATATTCTGAGAATGTGAGAATGGGGGAAACGGGGGGCGAAAGGCTGAACTTGATTACAGGCGCCACGGGCCACCTCGGCGCGAACCTGGCGCGCCGGCTGCTCGAGGACGGGCACGAGGTACGCGTCCTGGTGCGCGAGCGGGGCCATGAGGCCGCGCTCCAGGGTCTCGAGGTCGAGCGTGTCTACGGTGATCTGCGGGATCTCTCCGCCACCCGCAGGGCGGTGGCGGGATGCACGCATGTCTACCACTGCGCGGCCAAGGTCTCTACGATCGACGGCGACGCCGCGCACCGGCGCGAGATCTACGAGTGCAACGTCCTCGGGACGCACCATCTGCTACGCGCCGCCCGCGAGGCCGGCGTGGTGCGGGTGGTGGTCACCGGCTCTTTCAGCGCCGTGGGCCATCGGCTCGATGACCCTTCGGCGCCCAGCGACGAGACCCTGCAGGTCTATCCCTTCGAACGCCTCATGCCCTATGAGCGCTCGAAGGTCCTGGTCGAGCACGAATGCCTGAAAGCGGTCATCGAGGGGCTCGACGTGGTGATGGCGACTTGTTGCGCGATCATCGGCGGGAACGACTTCGTGCCCTCGCGCCTCGGCCGCACCTTGTGCGATTTCGTCAACGGAAAGTTACGAGCCTACCTCCGCGGCGGGTTCGAGTTCGTGGCGGCACAAGACATCGTGGCCGGTCATCTGCTCTGTATGGACCGAGGCCGGACCGGGCATAAATACATCTTCAGCACCGAGTTTCTGATGCTCGATGAGCTCCTCGGGATGTTCGCGGAGGTCTCCGGCGTGCAGAGCCCTTGCCGCCGCCTGCCCGCGGCCCTCATGCTCGCATGTTCGGAGATCACGAGCTTTTATCTCAGCCGTTTCCATCCCCACCGACCGCAACGCCTGACACCGGGTGCCATCCGATTGTTACGCAAATGCCGGCATGCCGATCTCACCAAGTCGAGGACCGAGCTCGGATACCGCCCGACCAGCATCCTAGATGCGGTCGCGGAGGCCTATGCCTTTCACTTTGCCCGCGGCGCCATCACCCGTCGAGCGGCGCGCGCGCCCGGCGCCCACCCGCTCGCAGCCGAGGGAGGGCTGCCCGCCGAGGCGCGGGGTTGAGCATGGCCATGCGCTACGATACCTTCCCGACCCCGCCACCGTCATTCGCCGAGGGTCGTAACATGCGCCAGAAGGTCCGCGCCACCGGCCTCGATCCGAACTACTGGTACGCCGTCGAGTTTGCGGACCGCATCCAACCTGCTCAGGTGCTCGAGGTGGTGTTCTGGAAGCGCTCCATCGCATTGTTCCGTGACTCGAACGGCGAACTGCACGCCATCGAGAACCGTTGCGCCCATCGCCAGCTCAAGCTCAGCTTGGGGAGCGTGGAAGGCTGCCGTCTGGTGTGCCTGTACCATGGCTGGAGCTACGATGGCGAAGGGCGCGTGGCCGCCATCCCGCACCCCTTGTTCGGCAAGGCCATGCCCGCGCTCCGCGTCGCGAGCTTCCCCGTGCGTGTGCGCTATGGGCTCGTGTGGTTGTTCCCCGGCGATCCGGCGCTCGCCGAGGTTCGGACCCTCCCCGAAATCCCGGAGCTGGAAGGGCCGGGGCGTTGGGCCTGCCGGCCGCTGTCCTTCACCTGGAGCGCCCACCATTCGATGATCATCGATAACGTCAGCGATTTCACCCACGCGCACCTGCACCGCAAATACCGGCCGTTCGGCGATGCGCGACTGGTCCGCTGCCAGACAGTGGGCGACAATGTCCATGTGTCCTACGACACGGAGGTCGGGCGCGGCCGGATCTCGGGGCTGTTCGTAGACCATCGACGCATCGATACCAACCACATGGAGCTCTGTTACCAGTATCCCTACCAATGGTCCAATACCGATGACGCGATCAAGCACTGGCTGTTCGTCCTTCCCATCGACGAGCACCGCACCCGGATGTTCTTCCTGTTTTATTTCAAGTCGTTCCAGATCCCGTTTACGCGCATCCCGATCCCGCGCGGGGCCATGGATTGGGTGCTCCGGATCGCGAATCGCCTGTTGATCGCGCCGCTCCTGGATCAGGACCGCACGGCGGTCGAGGCCGAGCAGAGCGCCCACGCCCTGCATTGGAGCGCGCCCATCGCGGAGTTGAACCCGGCCGTGCGCGCGTTCCAGGAGGTCACGGTCCGCAAATGGCAGGCGTATCTGGATAGTCTCGACGCGCCTTCCGATCTGGCGCGGCGAGCGCCGTCGCCGTTGGTACTCTAAGTCCGCATGCCCGCCTCGAATGTCCCGATCGGCCTCTGCACCTTGGCCGAGGCGATGGGCGGTGTGGTGCTTTTCATCGGTCTCTTGTTCATCGGCTCGCGCCTGTTGCCGGGCCGGCTCGCGCTCGGTCCCTCCCTACATGAGCAAGGGCCATTCTCGAGCGCACCACCCGTCTATGTCCTGAACGGCCTCTGGCTCTTCCTCCTGACGGGGCTCATCGTGGTGCTAGGCCAATGGCTCGGCGGCTACTCCCTGGCCACGCTCAACCGGCATTTCCCGGCGCTCTTCTACGCGGCCAATGTGTGGGCACTCTGCTTGACGGGCGCGGTATTCCTCATGATGGCGCGGGCGACACCCCCTCGAAACGGAGTGCTGCGAGAGCTGTTCTTCGGGCGCGTGTTGAACCCGCGGCTCGCCGGGGTCGATCTCAAGCTCTTCAGCTATCGCCCCTCCCTCATCGGCCTCTGGTTATTGAATGCCTCTTTCGCTGTGGTCCAGTATGAGACCTACGGGTCCTTGTCGACGGCCATGGCCCTCTATCAGATCTTCACGCTGGTCTATATCTTCAACTACTTCCAATTCGAGCACGGGATGCTCCATACCTGGGACATGGTTGCCGAGCGTTTCGGTGGGATGCTGATCTGGGGCGATTATGTCCTGGTGCCGTTCTTCTATTCCTTGCCGGGATGGTTCCTGGTACACAGGCTCGAGCCGCTCCCGATCTGGGCCACGGTGGGACTCACGGGGCTTTTCCTATTCGGGTTCTGGCTGTTTCGTGGGGCCAATGATCAGAAGCACCGTTTCAAGCTCGACCCCGCCACCCGGATCTGGGGCCGGCCGGCCGAGACCATCGGCGGGCGTTTGCTGGTCTCGGGACTGTGGGGCCTGGGTCGGCATCTCAATTACTCGGGCGAGATCGCGATCTATCTCGCCTTTGCGCTCACCACCGGCTTCGACTCGGCCGTGCCTTACCTGCTGCCGGCCTGGCTCTGCGGGCTCTTGATCCACCGCGCCCGGCGCGACGAGCGCCGTTGCCGCGCTAAATACGGCGATCTCTGGACCCAATACACGCGCCGGGTGCCGTTCCGCCTGCTGCCGCTCGTGTACTGAGACATGCAAACACGCATCGATTCAATCGAGACCTGCGGTAGACCGATCCCGCGCGCGCGCGGCGGTTGGCCGATCCTCGGGGACGTGCTGGCCTTCCACCATGACCCGGTGGCCCTGCTTGAGAGCGCCTGGCGGGAGTACGGCGAGGTGTTTCAGATCCGGCTCGCCGGTCGGGCCTTCGTGGTATTCGCCGGACCGGAGGCCCATGACGCCTACTTCCACGCCCCCGACCGGCAGCTCAGCGCCCGCGAGGTGTATCAGTTCACTGTGCCCATCTTCGGCAAGGGGGTCGCGTACGATGTCGCCCCCGAGCTCATGGCCGAGCAACTCGGATTCCTCGCGCCCCTGCTCAGGGGCAGTACCCTGCAGGGCTACGCCCGCCTCATGCACGAGGAGATCAAGGCCTACACCCGGCGCTGGGCAACGGAGGGCGAGATCGACCTCCCGCAGGTGAGCAACGAGCTGACCATCAACATCGCCAGCCGCTGCCTCCTGGGCGAAGAGATCCGGGCGAGCCTCGAGACCGATTTCGCGCCCCTCTATCATGATCTCCAGGGCGGCATCAATACCCTGGGTTTCTTTCTCCCGAAGCTGCCGATCCCTCGCCACCGGCGGCGTGACCGCGCCCGCCGCCGGGTGGCCGACTTGATGGGCCGCATCCTCTACGAGCGGCGCCGGGCCGGCAGGCGCGAACCGGACTTCATGCAGGCGCTCATGGAGGCGCGCTATGCCGATGGGCGCTCGCTCCGCGACGAGGAGATCACCGGGCTCTTGCTGACGGTGTTGTTTGCCGGCCAGCACACGAGCGGCGTGCTCGCCGCCTGGGTCGGGATCGATCTCTTGCGGCACCGGGAATACCTGGCCGGCGTTCTGGCCGAGATCGAGGGCGAGTACGCAGAGGGCCAGGACTTGAGCCTCGATAGCCTGAAGCGGCAGACCGTCCTCGAACGCGCCGTCCGGGAGGGTGAACGCCTGCACCCGCCCCTCATCGTCTTGGTGCGCAAGGTCCTCTCTGACCTCGACTACCGGGGATTTCACCTCCCGGCTGGGACCATGGCAATGATCTCGCCGGCCCTGTCGCACCGTCTGCCGACCGTGTTCCACGATCCCGAGCGCTACGATCCCGAGCGCTTCGCCCCGCCGCGCGAGGAGCACAAGCGCTCCGCGCATGCCCTGATCGGCTTTGGTGGCGGCCACCACCGCTGCCTCGGGATGCACTTCGCCTACCTCCAGATCAAGGCGCTTTGGACGGTGCTCTTGTCGCGTTTCGATCTCTGGCTCGTCTCACCGCCCCCCGCGCCGGATTACGGTAGCTGGGTCACCGGGCCGCGCTCGCCGTGCCGGGTGCGCTACCGGCGCCGTCCCATCCCTTTGTCCGGGGCCCTGTGACGGCGAACGGCGCTCGACACTACGATGTGGCGGTGGTCGGCGCCGGGCCGGTCGGCGCGGTCGCGGCCCTGGCCCATGCGCGGCGGGGTGCCAGGGTGGCGTTGTGTGAGGCCAATCCGAGCTCGGCCCGGCGCCTGGCGGGCGAATGGCTCCACCCCCCGGCGATCCAGGTGCTGCGCGAGCTCGGCATCGATCTGCCGAGCGAGATCCCCGAGCACGCCGCCGGCCAGGGCTTCGTGGTGTTTCCCGACGACGGCTCCGCGCCTTGCCTCCTGCCCTACGGCGACGGCGCCCTCGGATACAGTTGCCGGCACCAGGCGCTGGTGGAAACGCTGCGCCACTCTGCCGCCTCGCACCCCGGGGTCGAGTACCGGCCCGGGGTGCGCGTGCGCCGCATCGAGGGCCGTTCTCTGCATTACACTGAGAATGGCAGCGGCGGTTTCTTGACCGCCGATCGCATCGTGGGCGCGGATGGTCGCGGGTCCATCGTGCGCAAGAGCCTCGGCCTTTCCGTCACACGGTCCATCAGTTCCCGGATGGTGGGCCTCCTGCTTCCCGACGCCGAGCTCCCGTTCGAGGGCTATGGGCATGTGTTACTGGGCGGGCCCGGTCCGATCCTCGTCTATCGAATCGCCCCCCGTCACGTGCGCCTGATCCTGGACGTGCCCCTGCACGGTCCCGCGGGCCGCGAACGTGCGGCCTTTCTGTGGGATGGTTACGCCGATGTGCTGCCGGGGGCCCTGCGCGCGCCGTTTCGCGCCGTCCTCTGTACCGGGGCCTTCGAGGGCGCGGCCAACGGCGTGCGTGCCCGCAGGGTCTATGGTCACGGCGATCGGTTCCTGGTGGGCGATGCCGTCGGCTACCATCATCCCCTGACCGCCGTCGGGATGGCGCTCGGGTTCAAGGACGCCCTGTGCCTGGCCCACTGCCAGAGCGTGGCCGAGTATCGAGCCCGGCGCCGGCCGGCCAGCCGCGTGGCGGAGCTTTTGGCCGTCGGGCTGTATCAGGCCCTGGCGGACAGCGCCGACGAGGCCGTCGCGATCCGCCGAGCCATCTACGCGATGTGGCGCAGACGGGCGGCCGAACGGACGCGCACCATGGGCTATCTCGCCTGCCGGGACACGCGGGTGGCCCCCTTTGCGTGGGCCTTTTCCCGCACCATAGGCCGGGCGCTGCGGGGCTTGGGCAGGGCCGCCTGGCGGAGCGGCCAGTGGGGTCACGCCGGCCGGGTCGCCGGCGCCTTGCTCGGACGCTTGAGGTGGCTGGTGGTGGGGATCCTTAGCGGCCGGGCCCGGGGGGAGTCGCGGCTGGCGGCCCGGAATCGCGTGCGTTCTAATTAACTAATTAATTAGTTAGGCGCGGCCCTGATTCCCGCTACGAGCACGTCTACGCCAATGCTTCGGATCTCGCGCATGGTGCATGACCGCGATGACGTTAATGAACTCAGAATGCTCAACGAAGAAGATGCCGTATGGAAAGCGATAGACGATAGCCCGACGGATTAGACCACGCACGCGAGGAAACTGCCTTGGGCCAACTTGGACTTGCTCTAACCTGGCATCGACCGCCGCCATTAACTCCACACCCAAGCCGGAACGCTGTCGTCGCCTCGCTGAGATCATCCGACGCCTCGGGCCGGAAGATGATTGGCAGGCTCAGGCCCCACCAAGAATACGCCGCTTGACCTCCTCCCAGGGAATACCTTCAGGAGGGTTGGCCTGATACGCGGCGAAGCGCCGATCACGCTCCTCAGCCTGCCATGGCATGAGCTCGACTCGATCGGGGTGCTCCGCGACACTGTCCCACATGGCTTCGACGATGCGAATGCGTTCCTGGATGGGAAGTTTCATGATTTCAGAGAGGTTGATAGCGCTCATATCATTACTCATACGCCCGTGTGTTTCTAATCCATAACTATAACCGCTAACGCAGGCCCCGTGGGATGCGCTGAGGTACGAAGCGCATCGGTCGCATGCCGGGTGGTGTGGGGGCCGGGGGTTAAACAGCCCCGGCTACCCGATTACGCCCCGCCTATCGTCGATCAAGGCCAAAGTTTGGATGACGACGGTGATGGCGGATGACCAGAATGCGGATCGCCTCTGCGTTAATGAGGCGAAACAAGAGAGAGTATGGAAAACGGTGGACGAAACACCGGCGAATACCGTGCTCGACAATGGCATACTGGGAGGGATTTGCACGAACGCGCGCGATGGCCGCATATACCTCGGACCGAAACTCGTCACCGAGGCCAGCACGTTGCTGGTTGTAGTACGCGACGGCATTATTGAAATCGGATACGGTGAGAGGGTGATATTCAACCTTCATTCCGAGGCGCCACCGGTGCGCCGCACAAACTCGGCGTGACCAATGGATTGAACGACGCCAGACTCAATTTCGGCGTCGCGTCGCGCGGCAATCTCAAAGCCCTCTAGGTCGATGTCGCGATTGCCAGCCACGCTGGGATCACCAACCAAACTTTCCCAAGCCAACGTAGCGAGTTGCTCCCGCTGAACAGCGGGGAGAGCCAGTATTTGTTTCTCAAGCTCAATGATCGTATTCATGACATCAAGTATAGCGCATCAGGGTGGTGGGGCATAACGAAACAAGATCAGCCGCGCCGGACAGAGGGCTTGGAAAAGCGAGGGCGTTTCCACGGCGTTGGCTACAGCGCATGGTTGGGCCGAGGCGCCTGAAGTATCGCTCCGCCGAGCCGCCCCGGTCCCTCTTGTCGATCCATCTCAAAGCCCCTTGAAAAAGGTCTGTATCTTCTGCGCCATCAGCTTGCGCCGTTCTTCCAGGAAGTCATCGTAGGCGGGGATCTCGCCGTCGATCAGCGACTCGGGCAGGCAGTTCATACGCAGGTTGGCACGCAGCTCATCGAGCTCAGTGATGCCGCCGTACTTTTTCCTGCCGCTCACGCACTGCTCGGCCAGATCCTTGAAGTACTGCTCGGGCGCCTTGTCGCCGATCGCGATATTGATCTCGCTTTGGGCTAGCACGAAGTTGGCGATCTGATTGTAGCGACCACGCGCGAGGCCCTGCTTCTTGAGGTGGTTGCGCGGGTAGATGTGGTGTACGTCGCTGCGGTTCATCAGTAGGTCGAGCACAGTGATGTCCCGCGAGAGAAAGCCTTTGTCGCCGAGCTTCACCTGCGCCGCCTTGTAAGCGAGGAAATATGGGCTCTGTCCTGAAGATGTGTCCATAAGTTGAGGGAGCTTTCCGGTCCAGAA
Organism: Gammaproteobacteria bacterium; assembly: GCA_050740695.1. Classification (GTDB taxonomy): domain Bacteria; phylum Pseudomonadota; class Gammaproteobacteria; order JACCXJ01; family JACCXJ01; genus JACCXJ01. The sequence continues at coordinate 10,127 of JBOIDR010000118.1, forward strand.
GCTCTCGGGCAGCTCGACCTCGATCACCGACTCGGCGTAAGCCACCAGCCCGCGCGCCTCGATCTGGCGGATGTCGAAGTCGAAGGCAGTCTCGGGGTTGCCGGTGTAGCGCCCGCGCAGAATCGACATGACGTACCAGCGTCGTACCAGCCGTTCGATGTCGGCGGCGGGGACGTTCTCGGCGCGGCCGCGTAGGTAGAGGATGTAGGCGAAGTTGACGGCGTTCTGGCCCCCAATCAGGTCGCTCGTGACGAATCCCGCCGAACGCAGGATCATCGTAATGCGGTCGAAGTGCGTCTTGTTGATGAAGCGCAGGATGCCCTGCTTGAGACGCCCGAACGACGCCTCGGCCACGGCGTCCTCGTACTGCTTCGTCTCGAAGTTACGACCTGAGAGCAACGCGACGAGGTCCGCCAGTTTACCGCGGCCGAATTCCGAGGTGAACGCCACACGCAGCATATCGGTGTAAGTCGGATCGTAGATATCGTCGTTGACATCCTTTAGCCACCGCATTTGCGGCAGGAACTCGGAGGCCGCAAAGGCATTGTCGCCCTTCTCGATGCGCCCCAGGAAATCGGGCGCCACCGCGAGGTGGCAGAAGTAGTCGATTGCCTTGCGTAACATGTTGCCGCCGTATGTCTCGTTGGCTGCGATCTTCGACATGGCGAAGTCGGCCTGGGAAAGCTCGGCCCCGGCAGAGTTCACGCGGATGAATATCTCGGTGACCGTCTCGATGTCGAGATCCTCGGCCAGCTCGATCAGGCCGACGTGGTTGTTGACGATCTTGCCGAGCTTTTGCAATACCTTTCCGACCAGCCGGCGATCCGCCGCGGGGTTCTTTGCGGCGTAGCCCTCCGCCAACTCGATCATATCGACCTCGGGAGCGAACACGCGCGCCACGTCCTCGATCCACGCCACGTCCTTGCGGATGGCGGGGTTGGCAACCTCGAACTTCTCAGTCTGTGGGTGAAATGCGATGCGGATGCGAACCGTCTCGTAGTCTTTGGTCAGGACTTCACGCCCGAGCAGTCCGGCCATCAGGGCAGTGACTCGCTGCTGGCCGTCGATCAGAATACGTTTGCCGGCGGAGGGCGTGCCATCCTTGAGCTTCACCGTCGGGTTCCGCCAGGCGATGAGATAGCCAATCGGATAACCCTGATACAGCGAGTCGACCAGGTTTCGAACCTTGGTGGGCTCCCACACGAACGGACGCTGGATTTCGGGAATGGCGATCTCGCCCGACTTGACCCAAGTCAGGAGCGTTTCGATCGGGTGCGGTGTGACCGAATAGCGCTGTGTGGCCATGCTCAAGGTCTCACTTTCAGCAAGTCGTCCGTCTCACAACATTCCTCTGGAGGCCTAACATGAAATGGACGGCCGATCCCTCGTGTTACAAGACGGCGGCCGGCTCACTCAACCAGTGTAGCACGCCGTATCAAGTACTTAGCACCGGCTTCGTCCCGGTCTTGCCCCGGGATAGGCTCAGGGACCGTCGGAGGCTGAGGTGGGTGGTCTCGGCGCCGTATTATATGCGGCGGGGGCGGCGGCAAGGCTCGTAACGCCGTGATGACGAAGGGTATTGTACCAGGGGGCGCGCGCCCCACCGTAAGCAAACACGGCATGGACGGACCTCGGAATCTGGCCCCGGCTCGGGGCCAACCGAGGTCGCTCGATCAGGTGCGCGACGTCATCCGCCGGTTGCACTACAGCATCCCCACCGAGCAGGACCTACGTCGACTGGATCCGGCGCTTCTCTTCCATGGGAAGCGGCAACCCGCGGAGATCGGGGCCGTGGAAGTGGAGGCGTTTCTGACCGAACTCGCGGTCCAAGGCCAGGTCGCCTCGTCCACCCAGAGCCAGGCGCTGAACGCCATCGTGTTCCTCTATCGGCAGATATTGAAAAGGGGAATTCGACTGGCTGGAGTATGGGAGAAGTTCGGGGTCATAGTAAAAATTGCTCAGGAATTTTTGCGCTGATCCCGAACTCCCGCGGACTCCCGTGCCTCATAGGGATGGCCCATCGGCCGTGAACCGGAGGCTCTGGACGAAGGGCTCGCCTTCGGGCTCGAGAGGGACGAACGGCTGGCCGCGGTACGCCCGCTGGCTGTAGCTCACGTCCACAAGGTATCGGGGCCAGCGCGGGTGCACGCACCGAAGGCCGCGCGCCGCGAGGACGAAAACGGCGCCGGGAAACCCCGGGACGTTGCTGTCCTCGACCACGGTTTCATAGCGCACGCAGAGTGCGGCCGGCCCCTCCTGCTCGATCGCGTACCGCGCCTCGATCTGCCGGAAGCGCCGTCCGGTGAGCCCCCGCTTCGCCTCGTCCTCGACAAAGCGCAGGTAGGCCTCCGGGCTGTCGAACCGCGTGTCCTGCACGTCCAGGACGAACACCAGTGCCCCGGCCGTATGAAGCTCCTCGGGGCGCGTCGAACGCCGCTCGCGCAGCGGCTTGCCCAGGGACAGGACGGTCCGCCCGCGGCGTGGATCCTCAACGCCGGCCGGCATGATGAGCCATCCAGGTCCCTGGGGCGGAAGAACCGAAAAGCCCTGAAATACGAACCGCTCGGCCAGGTTGTCCACTAGCCGCACGCGCGGGTCCCGCGGGGGAGCCGGTGTGGCGCAGCCCGCGGCCAGGAGCACCACGAGCGTCCCGGCACCGGCTACCCGCAGTAAGGCTCCGCGACGCGCTCTCACTTCTCCGTCTCCAAAAGCCACTTCACGAACCAGCGCTGCACGGCCAACACGGTCGCCGGGGGCACCATGGCCAGCATGGACGGCCGCCGGCCCTGGTGACGCTCGCGGTCGCGCTCGTGCTCCTACGCCGAGTGCCCTGAACGCTGAACCTATACCGCGCACGGTTACAAATCGGCCTTTCTTGATCCCCTCACCCTAGCCCTCTCCCGGAGGGAGAGGGGATAAAACGCCGACGTGCGTGCCATACCTCTACCCGCCCGGATAGAGCTCGGCGCCTTCGGCGCGAAACTCCTGCGACTTGGCCTCCATGCCGCGCTCGAGTGCCTCCGACTCATCTGCGATCCCCTGGGCACGCGCATACTCGCGGACCTCCTGGGTGATCTGCATGGAGCAGAACCTTGGTCCGCACATGGAACAGAAATGCGCGAGCTTGTGCCCTTCCTTGGGTAGGGTCTCGTCGTGATAGGCACGTGCCCGCTCCGGGTCGAGCGCGAGGTTGAACTGGTCTTCCCAGCGGAACTCGAAGCGCGCCTGGGACAGGGCCCGGTCCCGGAGGTGGGCCGCCGGG
>JBOIDR010000119.1:0-13140 GCA_050740695.1 Gammaproteobacteria bacterium
CGGCCCGCCGGCGCCCCTCCGTGATCAGGGCCGAGAGGTCCCCGTAGGCGTCCCGATCGGGCGCGAGCAGGACGAGCCTCGGGCCGTCGGTGATCCTCACCTCGGTGCCGATGAGGAGCGCAAGCCCGCAGGTCTTGGCGGCCACATAAGCACGCACCACCCCCGCGAGCGAGCACTCGTCGGTGAGCGCGAGCGCCTCATATCCGAGCGCATGGGCCCGGGCGACGAGCTCCTCGGGGTGCGAGGCGCCGCGCAGGAAGGTGAAGTTGCTGAGACAGTGCAGCTCGGCGTAGGGAGGGGGCATGGCCCGGCGCGCCCTCAACGGATGCCATGGGACTGATGTGATATACAGTCTATGCCGGCGGCCGGCGCCTGTCACCCCGTACCGGTCTTCCCGGACGGCGCGGGGGACAGCGCTCAATGACCGATCCGCACCCGTGGGCACCAACGGCCACGTGCCGGCGATGTCGTGCTGCAGCTCAAGAGCCCCTACCACGACGGGACCACCCACATCGTGATGTCACCCCTGGAGCTCTGCAGCGCCTGGCCGCGCTTGTCCCCAGTCCAAGGCTGCATCTCATCCGCTTCCATGACGTCCTCGCGCCCCATGCCAAGCTGCGTCCCGAGATCATTCCATCCTCAGGGCACCAAGCAGGCCACATACATCCCTGTGCCTGGCATCCCGAGCGTGCCGGTCAACACCAATGCCCCCTCAGCCGACCACGCCGAGGCACCCCCTGCCGTGGCGCCGGTGCGTCTGAGCTGGGCCCGGCTGCTCAAGCGGGTATTCGAGATCGACATCGAGCAGTGCCCGCAGTGCGGCGGCACCTTGAAGCTCATCGCCGCTATCGAAGATCCCCCCGTGATCGCCAAGATCCTCACCCACCTCGGCTTGTCCGCCCGGGCACCGCCCCGATCGCCCGCGCGGCCATTCGACCGATTCCAAATGGCCTTCTGATCCCAGGCAGCGCCCCCCTCCCACCCGGTTCGACTCCCCGAGCCGACAGCCTCCTTTGGCCTGCACTCGCCCGAGAAGCCAAAACGCCCCGGATCCGGGCGCCTCGGACCGATGAATCGCCAGACAAATCCCGAGCGCTCGCACCGAGCGCTCGCGCCGTTGACAACCCACGGGTCCATCCGTACTCTTCCTCCCAGCGAAAAAGGACGTTTGAAGTTCCTATACCTGGATCATCTGGCTTCTGTTCGCGCTGATCCGAAGACCCTGGCTTACCCCTCTTGTGCGAGAAGTTCGCGCACCTCCTCATCGGTAGTTTGTGAGAAGTCGTCGTACCAGAGGCCGACCGCATGAAAGGGCTCGGGGGTAATTGCGCAAATGACATCATCCGCCTCCGCCCTCAACTGCTCGCAGGTCTCCGGCGCTGCAGTCGGCACCGCCACGACAATGCGCGCGGGTTGCTGCTGTCGTAGCGCCTTGATGGCGGCCAGCATAGTGGCCCCGGTGGCCAGACCGTCGTCGACGAGGATCACAGTCCGGCCGCGCACATCGGGTGGTGGATGATGACCGCGGTAGAGCCGCTCGCGCCGCATCAATTCCTGCTGCTCTGATGCGGCAACTTCGTCGACAATGTAGTCCGGGATGCGTAGACCGCCGACGACCTGATCGTTAAGCACGCGCACGCCGCCGGTCGCGATTGCGCCCATGGCGAACTCCTCGTAGCCAGGGACACCGAGCTTTCGCACAAGAAAGATGTCCAGGGGCGCGCCAAGCGCGCGAGCCACTTCATAGGCGACGGGCACGCCGCCGCGGGGTAGGGCGAGCACGAGCACGTCCGGGAGGTTGGCATAAGCAGTGAGCTTGGTCGCGAGCAACTGACCTGCTTCGCGGCGATCACGAAAGGGTCTTTGCTTTATATCTCTGCTCCTTTCGGCCGGTGGTTGCATCACAGATTGCCGTTCGAGCCGTCGGCCAGAAATCGCTTCAGCGAACTGCCGATCAGCGGCGCGATGGGTACGACGTGTAGTTGCGCCCAGTCTTTCTCGGTCACGGACACTGTGTCGGTGACGAACACTGCGCGCACAGCGGGATGCTCCAGCTTGGCGCGCGCACCCATTAGGAACAGTCCATGGGTTGCCGCGACGATGATCTCGGGACGGGCGCCCGCTGCGAGCAGTGCTATGATGCTTTCGGCCATGGTGCCTCCGGTCGAGATCATGTCATCGACGAGCAGGCATGCCCGGCCCGATACATCGCCGATGATGTGGGTCACCTTGGTTTCGGAGCCGCTCTCGCGCCGCTTGTGCAGCACGATGACCGGAGCGCCGAGACACTGCGCGTAATGAGAGGCCATCCCAACACGGCCGCCGTCGGGCGACACAACTACCACGTCTGCTGGCAGCCAATCGCATAGCGCCTGACAGACTGTCGGCACCGCTGTCAGGCTGTCCGTCGGAACATAGAAGAAACCTTCGATTTGCGGCGTGTGCAGATCCATAGTGATCACATGCGCAATACCAACTACCTGGAGAAGATCGGCAACCATCCGCCCCGTGATCGGTTCCAAGCGACCGTGGCGCTTGTCGGCTCGCGCATAGCCCAAATAAGGCACAATCGCCGTGATGCACGCCGCGGCCGCGCGCCGGCAGGCATCGGCCAACACCAAAAGCTCGACCAAATGATCGTTCACGGGTGACGAGTTCGACTGCACGAGGAAGACCTCTTTACGGCGTACCGGCTCGCGCAGTTGCACCGCCATCTCGCCGTCCGGGAATCGGTCGATATTACACGCGCCCAACTGGATGCCGAGTTCGCCCGCGATCGCGACGGCCAGGGCGGGATTGGCTGTGCCGGCGATGATGGTAAACTCATAACTCATGGTTTTCATCCGCCCTGCTGTGATTGGATAAACATGCTCGGCCCTATCGCGCGCTGGCTTCGATAATGATTTCATCCGGCTCTAATTAAACATGGAGATCTGCCGCATCACCTAACGTTGTCACTGACAATTTCTGCGTCATCTCACACCTGCGCGAATACAACGTGCATCTCCAACCGAATTCATACCTCGAATGGGTACGTCACGGCGCCTCCTCGCTTGTCTCCCCGCGAGTGCGCTCGAGCGGTTCGACTGCGCGCATTTCATCGACATAAAGCACCGCGCCGAACTGCTCGGCGAGCCGTGCGGTGAAATAGCGAGCCGCGCGCTCAGCCTCAGGAGTTTTGGAATGGTAGACCGCACCGATGGACCGCTCCGGTTTAGACGCAAAACCTCCGGCAGTTTGTCGCGCTCCCGATGAGCGATCAGAAAACGTGTCGAGGAACACGAGTATAATAACTACCGAGCTCGTGAGCTGTCAACATGCGATCCGAGGAGAGAACGGTGAGCTTCAGACCGGTTCACAGCGCCTGAACTGGGTTTGGTATTGCAACACCGATGAAGAGCTCGAGCTTCACGAGCTATTGCGCGACCGCCATGGCCGCTCCCATCGCTCCTCCGTTCCAGCCGGCGAGGTGCGGCAGCATGTCGCCGCGCTTCGTCAGCGCGCCGCGGAGCACTTGCCCGGCGTGCTCGCGAAACTCGTGCAGGCGACGCCGGAACCGTTCATTCAGGTCATCTACGACTTGCGGTCCTCCGCGATGAGCTAGGGGCCCGTTGCCATTCTCGGCGACAGCGCGTGCATCGTGCGTCCCCACACCGCCGCCGGAACCTCGAAGGCTTCGGGCGACGCCGTTTCTCTCGCGCAACATTTGTTGGCCGCCCAACTTCGATTTGTCCGTTGCTCTTTCACTTTGGGAGACCGAGCGATTGGCAGTAGCAGCGCGCCTGATTCACCACGGTTGGCAGCTGGCACGCGCTCGGCAAGTGACGCCTACAATCGGGTAGCCGGGGGTGTTTAGCCCCCAGACCGGGTCACCGAAGGCGGTCACCCGCCTTATCGGCGGCGGATGATAGCCTCGGCGGTAAACCGCACTCAGCATCGGTTCCACCCAGACCTCAAACTCCTCCTTCGCCTCGGCCACCCGCTGCCCATCACATCCCGGCGCAGAGTCGTTTGGGATATGATACAAGCTCTCCCCAACTAACTCCTTCGTGACGTGATGCGCGAGCGACGTGAAGCGTAGCTTTGGCTCACATCGAGCTTTTGCTGCTATTCGTTCAAGTGCCGTTTGCATGACTGGTGATTCCTCTCTTTGCATAGAGGCCCGTAACCTCCCGTTGTATGGAGCTCATGTTTCCCTAGAACGATTCAACTCCTGCTGGCCGCTTCCCCCTGTGGCCGGCTCTCCCGACCTCCGAGTACTATCAGCCAGTCTGACTTCCGGCAGGCCATCGGGACCGCCTCGCGTTGTTGGCTTGTTGGCCCCTACAAGCTCCGCTTGAACCTGCCGGATCTCCCTTGTTCACATAAAGCCCTTCGACCACATGCCGTGGGTGCGAACCCCGGAAGCACCCCAAGAGACTTGCCCATCGCGCCTCTTGCGGTTTCGCCTTCTCCAATGGGAGACAAGGTCGGCTACTCCAACCACGTTCGATTTCGGGGCTACTTATCCCGTTCACTTGCGTTCCGGCCTATGGCCTCCCTGTCTACGCTTCGCAGTGTGCGTTACCGCACCCCACGCAAGACTCGGTACGTGGCTGCTGGCTAGGCGTTACCACGGCAACCATCTCAGGTTGCTGAACTTCATGCGCTTTCCAAGGCGCAACCCCCACAACACCTAGCATGCGGTCCGCACACGATGCCGAACTGGCTCACGCCGAACCGGGGCCGCCGGGAGGAAGCGTCGGCGGCGGGCGGGCGCGGCAGTCGGCAGCGATCCCGCAATGGCGACCTGGGACCTTCAACGGGGCGCCGGGAAGGCTCTATCCAGGCGCATCCAGGGGGATCACTGAGTTGATCGGGGCGGCCCAAATCCCTGCATTCTTCCTGGCCCGGCGCTGGCGCCGAGACATCGCCGCTTCACCACTGCGGCTCGCATGCGGCGTCTCGGCCAGCTCGGCCATGAAGGCATTCCGCTCGGCCCGGTACAATTGGGTTTAGTCACCGGCGACCCGACACGGCTGCTCACAGCATCGCGAGCTGCAGGTTGGTGAGCTTGCCCTTGCCGCGGGCGCGGTACGTGACCTTGCGCTCGAGCGACTTGATCACCGCGCGCGGGAAGTTCTCGCCCTCGAGCTTCGCCGCGTCACCCAGGCCGCCGGGCGAGAACACGTTGATCTCCATCACCTTGTCACCGACGATGTCGAGCCCGACCAGGAACATGCCGTCGTGGAGCAGCTTGGGCCGCACGATTTCGGCGATCTGCAGCATCTCGTCGGTGATCTGGGCCTTCGCCATCCGGCCGCCAGCGTGGACGTTGCTGCGCGCGTCGCCCTTGGCTGAGATCCGCCGGAACGCGGCGTACTTGCCGTTAACCTCGAGCGGCCGGCCGTTCATGAGGAACAGCCGGGTATCGCCTTCCTTGGCCGCCGGCAGATACTCCTGCGCGATCACGTAGCCGTCGCGGGACACCGCCTCGATTATTTGGTTGAGGTTGCCCGTCTCGCTGGGCTTGACTAGGAAGACGTTGGCGCCGCCCGAGCCCTGCAACGGCTTGAGCACCGCCCGCCCGTTCTCCTGCTCGACGAACTTGCGGATGTCCTCGGCCGAGCGCGTGATCAGGGAGCGTGGCCGAACCTCCTCGGGGAAGTGCTGGAAATACATCTTGTTGATCGCGTCGGCAAGCGCACTGGGATCGTTCAGGACGATCACCCCGTGGCTGACAGCGTGCTGACCAAAGATGATGCCCGCGGTCTGTGCCCACGGCCGCCGTCCGAGGTCGGCAGCGGGGTCGTTGCGCAGGAGCAGCACATCGAGTTCGTCGACGGTGATCCGCTTAACCTTGGCCTTGTCGCCCTGGACATCGTCCAAGTAGGTCTTGGGCGATCGGTAGGCCTTGCGCGGCGCCGCACGGGCCCAGGCGCGCACGCAGTCGTCGGGGTCAGACGCGAAGTCGCCGACGCTTATCAACCATGCCTCGTGCCCCATCTCGAGGGCGCTCATGCCGAGATGGGTGGTGGTGTAGTGCGCCTCCTCGGTCGCGATGTCGTTGCAGACCAGGCCGATCTTCATGCGGTTGTGCCCCCTTCGATCAGATCGAGCGGACCGACGCCGCGGCGGAGGTGCCCGAGCCGGGCCTCGGCGCCGGGGGCGTCGAGCCAGCGCGGCCGGAGCGGTGGCGGGCGTAGCACCTGGCGTCGCAGCAGCTCCTCAACCAGCGGCACCTGCTCGAGGGCGACCTTGCCGACCAAAAGCGGCTCGACGGCGCCACCGGCCGCAAAGTGATCGAGGAGCTGCAAGAGCCCTCGCAAGTAGATCGCATCCTTGGTCAGGCCGCCACTGCGGAAGACCCGGATCGCGATCCCGAACCCGGCCCGCACCGGCAGACCGTGGCGGTCGGTCAGCTCGGCGACCACTGCGGGGAACGAGGCGCCCTCGCACAGCCGGTGGACCGCCACCGCGCGCGCCGCGATCAGGTGCAGCCGCTCGGCGTCGAGCCCGCCGGCCAGGTGCTCGGCGACTAGGGCCAGTCCCTCCTGGAGGGCCTCGTAGCCGGCGAGGCCGGCGGCGAACACCTTGAGCGGCTGCGAGCGGCCGTTGGCGTAAGTCACGACATGGGTGACCTCGTGCTGGAGCACTGCCTCGGCGCGCGCCGCAGTGAGGCTGAGGTGGCGCGGTACCAAGAGGTCGCCGTGCGAGACCATGAGGTCGGGGATGTCGTCGCGGAGCTGCACGACGGCCGCTAGCGTCGGATGGGCGCGGCGGTAGCGGTCGAGCTCGGCGCGGGCGTGCACGGCGAACTGGTGCGCGTCGCAGCGTGGCGCCTGGGCAACGGCCGGTACCGCCGCCGCTAGCGCAGCGAGGATGGCGGTCGCATGGCCGAGGAGATCGTCGCTCACCCCGCCATAGAGCTGGAGACTGCCGGTCAGGAAGCGCTTGCTGTCGCGGTCCTCGAGCAGGTCGAGTTGGCGGTCGAGCTCGCGGCGCTTGTCGCGGAGCAGGAAGGCGAGCACCGGGTCCTCGAGCCGCTCGAGCGGGAGGTTGTAGAGGCGCCGCTTGCCGAGCTCGGGATCGATCGTGAGCATACGGTAGCGGAGCGTGGGCGCACGGGCACGGCCGCCCCGGCAGAATTCGTCGTACGCCACCTCGGTGTTGACCGGGGTGACGTCGAGCAGGAAGTCGAACGATGTGCTAATCTCGGCGAGCACGGCGTCGGCCTCGCGGACCGCGCGGACCAGGTTCCGGCGCCCCATCATCTGATAGTGTTCCGGGCGCGCCGGGGTCTGGACCCGGGTGAACTCGAAGAATCCCTGCTGCAGCGCCCGCGCCAAGTCGCGTGCCAGCGCGCGCAGAACCAGCGGGTAGAGCCCGCCGGTGGGAGACCGGTACAGCGGCGGCACCTCGAGGCCGATCATGAGGCAGCCGGCGCGCTGGGTTGCGTCGGGCGGGATCACGGCCGGCAGCCCGGGCGGTGAGGGGTCGTTGGTGGCTACCACGTCGACCCCGAGCTCGGTGGCTGGCAGGGTCATGCCGCGCAGTGCCTCGGCCAGGGCCTCGATGGTGGTGGCGAAACGGTCGGCGGCAGACGTGCAAATGAGGAAGCGCGGCGGAGCGCCGGTATCAGCGCTGGCACCCGACCACAGTTCGAGCAAGAGACAGGCGCCGCAGGCGTCGGCGAGGACCTCGACCAACCCCCCGACCAGGGCGGCGAGATCCCCGCGCTGGCCGTCGACGGCGGGGGCGATCAGGTACGAGGCCTGGGTGCGCACCAGCTCGTCGGTCCCGAGGTCAGGCCGGTCGGCCAGCGCCCGGTACAGGCACAGGAAGGGCAGCGGCCGGTCGATGTGGAGCCGGCCGCCACCAGGCAAGGTCCGCCGCACCGTCTTGCCGGCGGCCAGTCGCGTCCGCACCACGTCGACGAGGGCCGCTGGGAACCCGGATGGCGGCGCCAGGCTCGGTCCGGACGGCAGGGTCATGCGCAGAGCGACTCCACGAGGCCGGGCAGGGTCGCCGCCAGCGCGCGGCTGAGCGCCGCCAGCTGCTCGTCGTCGACCCGGCCGCTCCACTCGTCCATGAAGCTCTTCTTGAACTCGAGCGCCAGCGCACAGCCGGTGGTCGGGAAGGTCCTGTGCACCCACGCCGACATCGCGCCGCCCTGGAACTTGACGTTCTCGCGCACGTCGAGCCGACGGCCACCCGGGTCGGGGGCGCGCAGGTCGGCGCAGAAGCGATCGATCAGGCCGCCCCAGCGGGACCGATCGACGGTGCCGGTGCCGACGTTGATCTCGGGATTGTCGGCGGGGTCGGCGGCCGGACCGGCCAACCCCTCACGCCGGTGGTTGTAGGAGTGGACGTCGAGCACGACGAAGCGGCTGTGGCGCTGCTCGCGCTCGCGCAGCACGCCCTCGAGGGCGGCGTAGAACGCGTCGAAGCCGGCCAGCGACCGTGCGACCAAGTCATCGGGCAGCGGCCGCCGCCACACCTCGAGGCCCCAGGCGTCGGCCGGCCCCCGGTAGACCGCGCGCTCGCGCGGTCGGTTAAGGTCGACTTCGAAGCGTGAGTGCAGCGCGATCAATCGGGTTGGTGCCACCCGCGCCAGCTGCGCGGTGAACGGGTCCTCCTCGCGCATCCGGATCGCCTCATCGAGCGCGATCAGGGCCGCCATCTCGGGGTGCAGCGCGTGACCGGCGTGGATCGCGGTCGCGACGATCGGGCCGTCGCCTTCCTCGAGTACGAAGACGGCATCGCTCATGGGGCCCACCTTACCGCGGACGCCAGCGTCTGCGTTGCGATCGGCCGCGGCGCAGACCCGCTCAGCAGCCGTCGCCGCCATGCTCGCAGCCGCGCCTTCGCGCTCAACAGCAGCACCAACAATTCGCGGATCTCCACTCACGCCGGCAAACCCGGATCGCCAAATGTAGGGCGGAAGGAATGATTTCGCGGCTCAATAACATCGCCTACACGAACCCCTGGCAACACTTCGTTGCGGGCGTCTACGCATGACTCGGCGCCATCGTGGATCACTGGCAAAATAACAAGAAAAGGGGTGGAGAAATAGGCATACAAGGGATGCGGGATCCTGGTGTCCGGGATACTTGAATTAAACTAAGGGGAAAGTCCCCAATCCGGGACCCGGGACACGCGTGATTGACACCCCCGCAGGTTAAGCAGTACCTTTACTGGGGGTTAAAATCCTATACGCTCCTATAAACCTCATCGTCTTCTTCTTGGTCAGGTAATGATTGATCTAGCACGACTCATTGTTCTCAGGCAATGAAATCAGGTCTTTATATAGATTGCGCTGCATTCATTCATATTATAGGCATCATAGAGAAGGTGTTTGATCTGGGATCTCGACGACAAGTCTGATTGGAACGATCCTGGTATGTACGAAGACAGCAGTAGTATTGATCGTATTGTCCGAGATCCCCCTCACCCGACGCGCAAGCTCTCTCGCTTCCTCCTCAGTAGTAGCAATTGTATTAATATCGATCCTCTCGGCTCCATCGATTATCCGCAGAGCCGCAAACCGATAGACTACAACTTCAACACCATCTATGATCTTACTTTGTTGGGCCTCATTTGCCATTGGTTAGTACCTCGTCTAGGTTATGCTTAGGTTATGCTGAACCGCTGGATCGAAGGCTATGAGCCTTGCGGATTCATCGAGGGCCGTGGTGGACGGCTGATGGGTGGCTCGGCGTGTCGGTCATGACCTGATCTCCCCGCTCGGACCTTTGGGCTTGGGCTCGTGATCAAGTATGGGCAAGGGGCGGGAAGGGATCAATGGGGGACATGGGCGCAACACGGTGCGGCAGGGTCCGAAGACATCGAGCGGACCGAGCCGTTCTCGGAGTCCACGTGTTCGCAGTTTTCACCCCTTCGCGCGCGCGGGCGTGCTCGGGCCCCTGCGGGCGGCGGCCTGCACCTACCGCATTGCGTTCGGGGCTCGGGCGGGCCAGAAAGTGCTGAGCTTGCAAACCCTCCCGACAGAGCCGCCACTGACTCCCGTGGGCTGCGTCAACGCGTACGGCTTCAGCCTCCATGCCGAGGTGTGCTGCGCCGCCGATCGGCGCAAGAAGCTGGAGCAGCTGTGCCGCTATATCACCCGCCCCGCCATCGCCAACGAACGACTGACACGCAACCGTGCCGGCGATGTCGTGCTGCAGCTCAAGAGCCCCTACCACGACGGGACCACCCACATCGTGATGTCACCCCTGGAGCTCATGCAGCGCCTGGCCGCGCTTGTCCCCAGTCCAAGGCTGCATCTCATCCGCTTCCATGGCGTCCTCGCGCCCCATGCCAAGCTGCGTCCCGAGATCATTCCATCCTCAGGGCACCAAGCAGGCCACATACATCCCTGTGCCTGGCATCCCGAGCGTGCCGGTCAACACCAATGCCCCCTCAGCCGACCACGCCGAGGCACCCCCTGCCGTGGCGCCGGTGCGTCTGAGCTGGGCCCGGCTGCTCAAGCGGGTATTCGAGATCGACATCGAGCAGTGCCCGCAGTGCGGCGGCACCTTGAAGCTCATCGCCGCTATCGAAGATCCCCCCGTGATCGCCAAGATCCTCACCCACCTCGGCTTGTCCGCCCGGGCACCGCCCCGATCGCCCGCGCGGCCATTCGACCGATTCCAAATGGCCTTCTGATCCCAGGCAGCGCCCCCCTCCCACCCGGTTCGACTCCCCGAGCCGACAGCCTCCTTTGGCCTGCACTCGCCCGAGAAGCCAAAACGCCCCGGATCCGGGCGCCTCGGACCGATGAATCGCCAGACAAATCCCGAGCGCTCGCACCGAGCGCTCGCGCCGTTGACAACCCACGGGTCCATCCGTACTCTTCCTCCCAGGGAAAAAGGGCGTTTGAAGTCCTATACCTCATCGCACCGTTGAGGTACGGGGCAGGCCAGAAAGGTAAGGTTGTGACTAGCCTTAGCTATGGTGTACCGGTAGTGTGTTCGCCTCTCGCAGCAGAAGGCATGGACATTTCGTCTGGTGAACACGCGCTGATACCGGCCAGCCCACGGGATTTTGCGGACGCCGTGTTGCATCTGCTTCGGGACGACAGCTTGTGGGAGAAGCTCTCATTGAATGGCCTCGCATTGGCGGAGCGGCTTTATTCCTATGACCGTGTTGCCGAACGCTTTCACAGGATGCTGAGCGACATCGGCGTGCCCGTCCGTAACTCGAGGGATGCCGATGAGTCGCGCGTCGCCCCTCTGCCAATCCCTATCACGGTACTTCCGAACTCCTCTGTTCACATCGTCTCGTGTACGTCGCAGGACGAGTATCACCTAACAGTTGACAAACGCGATCCGACGTCACGGCTAGCCCAGGAGCAACATGTGGTTGACTACAGACCGTTCTCCATCCCTGGTTACTGCCGCGTATGTGGTTCGCCTAGCCGCTTCGAGATTGATTACATCAATGGCTCAGAGCGCACAAACGGCTTAACGATTCCGAACTGGCGCGAAACTTTTACCTGCCGGAAGTGTCGTCTCAATTGCCGGACACGTGCATCCATTGATCTATGGACATCCAGGTTCTCCCCTCGGAGGGAACATTCGGTTTACCTCACGGAACAAGCAACCCCCTTGTATCAGTGGATCACGCGTGCCTACACCCAAACCGTTGGCAGCGAATACCTCGGAAACACCGTGAGCCAAGGGGACGTCGACCAATGTGGACTGCGAAACGAAAGCCTGCTTAGGCTCACGTTTCCCGATTCATCGTTTGAATGGATACTTTCGTTTGATGTGTTGGAACACATACCAGACTATTCGCAAGCATTGCAGGAGTGCTTCCGCACACTGAAGCCCGGAGGGGTTTTGTTGTTTACCGTTCCGTTCCTTAGGGAATCCGAGGAGACTGTAGTCCGAGCGCGCGTGGATGCGCGTGGACAGATTGAACATATCCTTCCTCCCGAATATCACGGCGATCCGATGAATAGTGCCGGCTGCCTATGCTTTTATCATTTCGGTTGGGACCTCCTGGATGCTCTGAAAGAGGTAGGCTTCACTGAATGCTTCGCACATTTTGTGTGGTCCGATGATATTTGTGTCTATCTCGGGGAAAAACAGGTCGTGTTCTCCGGCCGCCGTGCGTCGCACTGAGTGTTCATGACGTAGGGGTCCTTGGGCCACCCCGTGTACGTACCTTGGACTCGGCGGAGACAATGATTCGATGGTGATATGTTTAAGGGTCTGTTTGGAATAGCCAAAGCGGTGGCCCGATCCGGCCTGCAGCGACTGCCCGGTCGGGTTCGTGAATTCATGGAGCGAAGCCTCGCGCCCGCCGGGGCGAGTGTTTCGCGGCAGCTGCAAGAGCTTCACGCTCTGCGCCGCGAGAAGGACACGGCATGTACTGAGCTAACGCGGCAACAGCACGAGGTAAAAACGGTTCAGGGCGATCAGGCGACAGCGCCGCAATTCGTGCCACCGCGTCACTTCTATTCGGCAGTGCCGCCCCTCGCCGACGTTCGCGCGCGCGCATCTCGTATCTTTAGATCGCACGCGCGGAACGGTCGGAGGAATCGAGCTTCGCGAAGCCGAGCAGTTGGCTCTGCTCGAGCACTTTGCGAATTACTATCGGGACCAGCCGTTTAAGGCGACCCAGGAAGAAGGCCGCCGTTACTTTTTTGAGAACGACGCCTATTCGTACTCCGACGCGCTGTTTCTGTATTGTATGCTCCGGCACGTCCGGCCTAAGCGCTTGATTGAGGTCGGCTCAGGCTACTCGTCGGCAGCGACCCTCGACACCAGCGAGTTATTTCTGGGCAACGAGGTCGAGTGCACGTTTATCGACCCATATGCCGACTCGCTAAGATCGCTGTTGAAGCCGGGTGATAGAGAACATATCCAGATAATATAAGAGCCTCTCCAGGACGTTTCAGTGGATCTATTCGAATGTTTAGGGGAGAACGACTTTCTTTTCATCGATTCAACACATGTATCGCGCGTTGGCAGCGATGTCAACTACATTTTTTTTGAGGTGCTTCCTGTTCTGCGACAAGGAGTGTATACCCTAACGTTGCATAAATTTCGCTTGGCTGAGGATCTCAGGCGGCTTGCAGCGCGTCGAGGTAATGCAACAACTCCTCTTGGACCGCCGGATTGGCGGACATACTGAGGGTGATCTGCCCCTGAG
>JBOIDR010000120.1:0-12745 GCA_050740695.1 Gammaproteobacteria bacterium
CTGGTCCATGGGTGACAGTTGACTCCAAGGCATTGGGGCACCTCTTCGATTCAGGTGCCCGCAGTATGAACAAACTGTTACCCATGTCCCCGGACTAAAGTGTTACCCATGTGTCTGGACCGTACCCGCAGCGCGCTCACTGCGAACAGCACCGCGCCGATGGCCACGAAATGGAGGACCGGGCTCTGCACCCAGCGCCGCATCTTTCCCGCCCTCACCGGCTCCATGCTGTCATTGGGGCGTGTACCAGATCGGCGAGGTCCAGGCCCGTTGCTGCACCGTCATCGGTACCACGTTGCCGCAACACTGCCGATACTCGAACTCCTCGTAACTATCGGGGAGCGTACAGACGCCGCCGCCGCACTCATCGTTGGAGTTGCAGTCCCGATCATTGAACTGGGGATCCTCGGCGCGGCAGCTTCCCATAGACTCGCTGCAATCGACGCCCCGGGCATTACAGTAGAACTGGGTCCATCGGCAGCTCGGGTTCTCGAGGATCCGGGCGTAGTAGAATGCGTGTTCGTCGGCATCGAAGTCCGGATCTGTCCACACGCTGCAGAGCTCGGGAAATGCATTGCCTCTGGTCTCACAGGTCCTGAGATCGACCGAGGCACCGTTATTATGATTCCCCGCGACGTCATAGACCGCCTCGCGTGTCTCGCCGGTTTTGTCCACCCAGCCTTTGACGATCTGGGCGCGTTGCAGGCTGGTGCCGGGGTGACCCGGCCAACCGACATCTTTGATCGCGAGGATCGCGAAGCGCGGTGCGGCCCCATTGCCGCTTCCTCCTCCTAGGTTCCCCCCCATCGGGACGCCGTGCGCGTACCCGCGCTCCGCGAAGTCGCCGCGCCGGCAAAGGTTCGAGGGAATATCGAAACCGCCGAAGAAGCGCACGATGGGACGGGTGCCGCTGGTCGCATAGGTTTCTCGGTTCTTGAGGGCGGTGAAGATGGCATCACGCGAGTTCTCTTCCGCCCACGCCACCGCCAGGCCGCCCGCATTGGTCTCGAGCCCGAGGAAGAACCGCTCATTGAGCGCTTCCGCGGAGACCGCAAAGCTCTGAATGCCATGCGCACCGCTCTTCGCATACTGCTGCGCGTCCGACTGGCCCGGGGTGCCGTTGTGATTGTCGAGGGCACCAACAAAACCGAGCTGGAATGGATTGATCCCGTTCACCGCTGCGTACCGGAGGCCGTTCTCCAGGGTATTGCGCACATAGCTGCGCGGCGGAATCGAGCCGGGATCTTGCATCTCCGGCGTGAGATATCCGGAAGTTTCGGCACCGAGCCTGGCAAAGCCCATGTTCTCGAAATCGCACAGCTCGTCCGGAGGATTCGTCCAGGCCACCCCGGTTTTCGCGTTGAAACGGCACTCCGACTGGCCCTTGATCTGCGTGATTTCGACGAGCGGTTCCAGCAGGTTACGGAGCTGCGCTTCTACGAGGCCTTCCGGGGTGCTGTCGGGGAGGATGAACATGCTGCCGCCGCTCAAGTTCGAGTTGTGGGGAATGGTGAGGACATCGCACCGCGGATGCAGCGGGTTATCGATGCATTGGGCCTTCAGCTCCTGGAGCATCACAGCCGGGGAAGCGATCGGGGAGTTCGGTGTTGTGGTGCCCTGCGCGGGGTCGGTACACAGGCTGTTGAAGCCACAGCCGAGAGGTCTCTCGACGTTGCTGATCGGCTGGTCGATCACGTCCTCGTTCCGGAAGATGACGTTGCGGTGCAGATTGTCGGCACCCGAACTCCCGGGAAAGTCGAAGAGGCACGCCTGTCCCGCGGGGCAATCTTCATCCTGCCAGCACGGCGGAGCGTCCGGGGACGGCGAACTCGAAGTCCCGCACCTGCCGCTCACCGCCATCGCCGTGTACTCGTAGGCGACGAAGGAGGTGAAGGTACACGGGTCGTATGCCTCCTCCGCATCCTGTCGGATCTGATCCCAGACGAGCTTCGCCTGCCTTGTACAGATCGATCCGTCCGGGCCGCAGAAATCGGGACGACGCACCGCTTCGGGGACGTTTTCGAGTCCTGCGATGAAGCTTGCGATCGGACCCTGGCGAATCCGGGACGCTTGCTCCCGTGCCGAGATGCACGTGACGCTATCGTATCCCTCGGGGCGGCACATCCCGATGATGCACTTCTGGCCGGCGGCGACCGGACAATCGGAATCGTCACCACAGGTTTGCGTCGCCTCGAATTCACAGATGTTGGATTCTCCGAACTGCTCGGCATGATCGGTGATGGCTGCGAAATCGAGCGCCCGCCCCTCCGGGAATTGAATCGTGCGGGTGGCCATGAACTCGCAATGCTCACCCGGCATGCAGTAGGGGTGGCCGGTCACCAGCGTCGGCGCATCGGGCGGAGGCGGCTCTGTTCCGGTCCGGGTGTCCGCCCACGGCGGCAATCCGACGGCCTCGCCCTTCGCATAGCGATAGGCGTCTTTCGGCGTATTGCGCGTATCGATCGACACGGCGTCGAACGAATAGGCCGTATGTAAATGGGTTTCTCCGAAAAACGGCTGCTTGGTCGCCACGTAGTTGCTGCACGGCTCGCGCACCTCGGTTCTTTGAAAGGGCAGGCTGGAATTCGGCCCGGCTGCGTCCAGTCGCGGCGCCAGCGCGACCAAGGCTGCCAGCACCGCGGAAGCCGCTACGGTGATTTGTCGCCTCAACATGAGGGTATCCTCCTTCGAGTGCCCGGTAGATCCCGAGCGGGTCCTGAGATATCAGAAACGCGGAGCGGGTTGTTCTGCTGATGGCTCCGCGCGGCGCATATGCCAATATAGAGATCGTAGGGCCGTTCGGCCGCGACCCACGTCCCGGAAGCAGTGTGGAGCGACATCGCCATCTCCTTGCTCGATTATGATTACAGGAGCAATAAATAAATACCCTTTTTGGGCGAGACTACCACCGCGCTCGTGCCTCAGCTCGCCTGACGGGGCACGTCGGCTGGGTTCGGTGTGAGCGCGTGTCGCAGGACCTCTTCGGCATCGTCGACGAAGAGGAAGGAGAGTTCCCGGCGGAGCTCCTCCGGCACCTCCTCGAGGTCCCGCTCGTTCCGGCTCGGCAGGATCACCGAGCGGATCCCTGTCCGATGCGCCGCCAGGACCTTCTCCTTGATCCCTCCGACCGGAAGCACCTTGCCCCGCAAGGTGATCTCGCCCGTCATGGCCGCCTCGCTCTGTACCGGTCGCCGGGTGGCGAGCGAGGCCAGCGCCGTCATGATCGTCACGCCGGCCGAAGGCCCATCCTTGGGGATAGCCCCGGCCGGCACGTGCACGTGGATGGTCTTGCCCTCGAAGAGCTTGGGATCGATGTCGAGCGACTCGGCATTGGACCATACGTAGGAAACGGCGGCCTGCGCGCTCTCGCGCATGACATCACCGAGCATACCGGTAAGGACCAGCCGCTCTTCGGTGCTCGGCATCATGGTGATCTCCACGAACAAGACATCCCCACCGGTCGGCGTCCATGCCAGGCCCGTCGCGATACCCGGGCGGGTGGTCCGCTCCGCCACCTCGTCGAAATACCGCGGCTGGCCGAGGTACCCGACTAGGCTTTCGGCGGAGATCCGGACCGACTCGCGTTGTCCTTCGGCCAACCGACGGGCCACCTTCCGGGCCACTGCTGCGATCTCCCGATCGAGGTTTCTTACGCCGGCCTCGCGGGTGTATCCCCTCACGATCTGGCGGATGGCTTCCGGCTCGAAGGAGAGCTCGTCCGTCGCGAGGCCATGTGCGGCCAGCACTTTCGGGATCAGATATTGTCTGGCGATCCCGATTTTCTCCTCGTCCGTGTACCCGGACAACACCAGGATCTCCATCCGATCACGCAGGGGCCCGGGGATGGTGTCGAGTGTGTTGGCGGTGGCGATGAACAGCACCTGCGACAGGTCGAAAGACACCGCGAGGTAGTTGTCCACGAAGGTGTGGTTCTGGGCCGGATCCAGCACCTCCAGCAACGCCGAGGATGGATCACCGCGCCAGTCCGCTCCGATCTTGTCGATCTCGTCGAGCATGAAGACCGGATCACGCGTCTCCGCTCGCCGGAGCCCCTGGATGATGCGGCCGGGTAGCGCGCCGATGTACGTCCGCCGATGGCCCCGGATCTCGGCCTCGTCCCGCACCCCACCCAGAGACATGCGCACAAAGCGCCGGCCCAGGGCCCGGGCGATGCTCTGGCCGAGGCTGGTCTTGCCCACCCCGGGGGGGCCCACGAAGCACAGGATCGGCTCGCGCGCGGGACTGTCGCCCGTTACCGGCGGCGGCTCGGCGGGCACGGGTGCCTCGCCAGGACCAGAATAGTTCACCCGGCCTGCGCGCTCCTGCCGGAGCTTCTTGACGGCCAGGTATTCGAGGATCCGATCCTTGATCTTTTCCAGATCGAAGTGGTCCTCGTCCAATACCTCCCGGGCGCGGTGGATGTCGATGGTCTCGCCGCCGAGCTTGCTCCAGGGGACGTTCGCCATCCACTCGAGATAGGTGCGGATCATGCCGTGCTCCGGCGAGGACGGCGGGATCCCCGCGAGCCGGCCGAGCTCACGCTCCGCCTCACGCCGTGCCTCATCAGGCAGACTCGCCTCCTCGATTCGCCGGCGGAGCTCGGTCGCTCCGCTGTCGTCCCCCGCGTCTTCCCCAAGCTCCCGTTGAATGGATTGGAGCTGCTCGCGCAGGTAAAACTCGCGCTGCTTCTTGGAGAGCCGTTCCTCGGTGTCGGTCGTGATCTTCCGGCCTAGCTCGCGTACCGCGACCTCGCGTTGCAAGAGGTCCACCAGTCGCCGGAGCTTGGCCGTGACCGGGTCCATCTCGAGGAGCTCCTGCCGTGCGGCCACCTCCAGGGGAACCACCGACGCGACAAAGTAGACCACGTGGCGGGGATCGGTGATGTTCTCCACTGCGACCGCCAACTCGTCGGGCAGCTCGGCGGATGCCTCCACGAGCCGGCGGAAGATATCCACCACGGCACGCCGCAGTGCGTCCACCTCCGTGGCCTGGCCCGTTTGGTCCCCGGCTATCTCGATGCGCGCAACCAGATACGGCTCCGTCCCGATCCATTCCAGCAGTCGGATGCGCTCGATGCCCTGGACCAATAGGCGCACCTTCCCGTCGGGTACCCGACCTAGCTGGTGGATCACTCCAACGGTTCCAACAGGGTGGAGGCCTTCGGGCATGGCCGGCTCGGCCTTCGCATCGCGCTGCGCCACCAGCGCCAGGAGCCGGTTGCCGCGCATGACGTCATCGACGAGCCGAACGGAGCGCGGCTGTCCTACGGCCAGCGGGAACGCCGTGAGCGGGAACGGGACCGTATCCCGGAGCGGCAGGACCGGGAGCGCATCGGGGATGGCGAAATCCCCGGGGCCAGCACCAGACTCTACTGCCATCCGCCGGCCTCCGCTCGCTTGGGCAGGGAGATGCGGAGCAGGCCACGCTCGTAACGCGCCTCGACTCGCTCGGCGTCCACAAGGGCCGGCAACGCCAGCTCCACCCGGAACGGGCCCTGGCGGATTCCGGCCGCATGGTACACGGCCCCCTCTTGGCACGAGGGCAGCTGGCGGCGCCCTTCGACGATTAGCACGTCCTCGAAGAGCTGCACCTCGAGGTCATCTTCCTCGACACCGGCAAGGTCTACCAGGACCTCGACCGTCGTCGTTGTCTCGTAGGTATCCGCATCGGGCCGCCAGCGCGGTTGCACGAGAAGACGCAGGCGATCGCTCTGCCAGATGTCGCCCAATGGCAATGTCTGGCCGGAGCGTACCACCATCGTATAGCGATAACTCAAGCGTCGGTAGCGCATTGCCGGTTCCTGTCCCCGCTTCACGTTACTCGACGCCACTCCCACGGTCAATCAGATGACCCATAGGGCGCTTGCACCACCGGCCGCCTCGACCGGCGGAGCCCCGTCAGTCCGTGTACCCTCGACGGTCCCGGTCCGGTTCGATTCAATTGGCGAGCTTGGGCACCTCATCCCGGAAGGGCTTCTTACGTCCGATAACGAGGCCAGGGGAGGTCCCCGATACGGGCGGTTGTGTCACATCACTAGAGCCGTTTACGGTGTTTGCATCGATTGCCATCAAGCGATAGGCTACAAACGCCTGCGTGCGTATCCAAGCGTCCAAGCGCGAAGCGTTGGCTCAACGGCCGGGCGAGGCAGGCAGGAACGAGCAACTCGCTATCGCGAGCGTAAGGCGGCGAGGTAGGCAGGCGCCCTCGCTCGCTTTGGGGTTGGCAGAGTGAAGATCGGGGTCCCGAAGGAGACCAAGGATAAGGAAAACCGCGTGGCGCTCACGCCGGCGGGCGCTCGCGCCTTGGGGGCGGCGGGGCATGAGGTGCTGGTTCAGGGGGGCGCGGGGCTCGGCTCGGGTTTCCTGGATACAGAATACCTCGCCGCCGGTGCGCGATCGGTTCGTCTCGAGGAGGCCTGGGATGCGGAGCTCGTCCTCAAGGTCAAAGAACCCCTCGAATCGGAATATGGCCATCTCAAGGACCAGATCCTCTTCACCTATTTGCATCTCGCGGGCGCGCCGCGGTGCCTCGCCGAGGCCTTGCTGGCGAAGCGGACCAGCGCCCTCGCCTATGAGACCTTGGAAGATGCGCGCGGCAGGCTGCCGCTGCTCGCGCCGATGAGCGCCGTCGCGGGGAACATGGCGATCACCGTGGGCAGCTATTACCTGGCGCGATTCAACGGCGGACGGGGCACGCAACTCGGCAGCGTTCTCGGCACGCGCCACGGCAAGGTGGTGGTCGTCGGCGATGGGGTGGTCGGCCGGCATGCGGCACGGACCGCCGCCGCCATGGGGGCTCACACTTACCTTGGAGGCTACGAAGAGCGACTGCCCGAGATCAGGCAGGAGCTCTCCGACAGCGTCGGTTTCTTCCTCTCGAGCGCCGAAAACATCGCGATGCATCTTAGCGACGCCGATCTCGTGGTCGGGGCGGTGCTGGTCCCGGGGGCAAGGGCCCCGCGTGTGATCACGGAGGAGATGGTCAAGGGCATGCCGCGCGGCTCGGTGATCGTGGATGTGAGCATCGATCAAGGCGGCTGCATCGAGACCTCTCGGCCAACGTCACACTCCGCGCCCGTCTTCGAAAGACACGGCGTGATCCACTATTGTGTGACCAATATGCCGGGGGCTTATCCCAGGACCTCGACCTTGGCGCTCAACTCGGCGACGTTACCCTATGTCTTGCGGCTGGCGGATGAGGGACTGTCGGCGTTGGTGGGCGATACGGGCTTTGCGAAGGCGCTCAACACCTATCAGGGCTACATCACCTTAAGGCCGGTCGCCGAAGCCCTCGGCCTCGAGGATCGCTACCGACCCCTGAAGCTAAAGGCATAGGTTTGCTAGATACTTACGTCGTCAATGTCGAACAGCACCGCTCAAGCAAGTCCTGATTCACATGCAAAGTCAATAAGCTGCAAGCGCCACGGTAGTCCCTCCCCTGCGCAGCGGGGGAGGGTCAGGGTGGGGGCCAGGCGCGTCAGGTGGAGACGAGTCTTGGTCAGCGGCTGAAAGGCTTGGCCCCCACCCTACCCTCCCCCGTCCGCAAAAAGCGCGGACAGGGGAGGGAGCCTCCGCATTCCCTCCCCTGGGTCGCGGGGGACGTTCAGGGTAGGGGTCGAGCGCCGCGGTTCGGATAGGCTCAACCCCCCTTACGAGGGGGAAGGAACGATAAATTTCAAATATCTTTGGCTAGAGTTAGCGCTGTGCCCACGATGAACCGGCGTTGGTCCGAGCCTGTGGCACAGGTTAGATTCCCGATGCGCGAGATATTCATAAAGCTGTAGGTACCACCATGCAACACGCCATCCGGATCGGCAGCCACGAACGCGAGGAGCTTATCGATATCACCGCCGAGGTCGGGGCGTTCGTTGAGAAGAGCGGCGTGAAGCGGGGCCTGGTCTCGGTCTACGCACAGGGCTCGACGGCCGCGGTCATGATCCAAGAGAACTGGGACGAGAGCGTGCAGCGCGATGTCGTAGATCTGCTCCGGAAGCTCATCCCCAAGGGGGTCTGGTTGCACGATGCCCAGGACGGCAACGGGGACGCCCATCTCAAGTCGGGGATCGTCGGCCCCTCGGAGACCATACCGGTGGTCGACGGCAGGCTCGGGCTCTCGCGCTGGCAGAACATCTTCTTCTGCGAGTTCGACGGGCCGCGCAGCGATCGGCGCGTGCTCTGCACCCTCATCGCGGACCGGGATTGAGGATCGCCCCAAGCCGCGGCCTTCGCCAGGCTGGGTACGGGAGGAGGAAGTGCGGGTACTTGAAAAGACTACCCGTAAGCTTCAGTGAGGGCTGGCGCTCCCGCTACGTTGACGATACCTAGGTCACTTATATCTGAGCAGGGCTTGGCCGAGCACGTGGGCGAGGGGGCGATGGCGGTCCAGTTCGTACACGAGTACTCGAAGGAAATGTGAAACGAAACTGGATCAGGACTCAAGCCCCGCAGCGACAGCGTAACCGACGCGCACTGTATCGCACGCAAAAGAAGCTCTTCGTCCTCAAATGGACTGCAAAAAAGCTGATGCGCCGTCCGCAAAGTGCTTGCGCCATTTAGCCGCCCTTGACCGCCGCGGTCGCCGTCATGGCCGACGATCTAGCACGCCGCCGCAGCCCCGGCCACGCTT
The DNA here is from genome assembly GCA_050740695.1 of Gammaproteobacteria bacterium. Lineage (GTDB taxonomy): Bacteria > Pseudomonadota > Gammaproteobacteria > JACCXJ01 > JACCXJ01 > JACCXJ01. The sequence goes on from JBOIDR010000120.1 coordinate 8,626, forward strand.
TGCGGCTGCTTCGGCCCCGCGAGCTTGATCCGTGCGTCCACCGCGATCGCGCCCTTCCCGACCGGGAGCACGCGCACCGGGTTCAGGTCCATCTCCTCGATCTCGGGGAAGTCGCAAACGAGTTGGCTCACCCGCAGCATCACATCCTTCAACGCGGGAATATCCGCGGGAGGAGCGCCGCGGGATCCCGCGAGCATCTTGCTGCCCTTCACCGACCCGATCATGCGATCCGCGTCCACGTCCGCGATGGGCGCGATGCCCCAAGCCACGTCCTTGAGGATCTCCACCGCGACGCCGCCGAGGCCATACATGAGGAGATGGCCGAACGCGGGATCGAGCGAAACGCCGACGATCGTCTCCACGCCTTCCGGCGCCATCTCCTGCACGACGACGCCGTCCATCTCCTTCTCCTTGCCGAGCGTCTCGAGCGCGTTCTGGATGTCGTAAAACGCCTGCTGGGCGGCGGCGGCGTCCTTGAGGTTGAGCTTCACGCCTCCGACCTCCGTCTTGTGCGTGAGCGTGCGCGACTCGAGCTTCACCGCGACGGGAACGTCGAATTGCTTCGCCAGCCGGGCGGCGTCGTCAGCCGTCTTGGCGGACGCCGTCTGCGGCATGCGGATGCCGTAGGCGCCGAGCACCTCGCGAACGCCGCCGGCATCGAGCCAGAAGGAGGAGATCGCCTTCTCGCGCGCCCCCGAGATCGCCTTCGCCGCGCGGTCCTTCTCCACGCGGAACTGCGGGAAGACAGGCTCCGGCAGGCGCTTCCACTTGCCGTAATCGACGGCGCGCGAGAGCGCGATCGCGGCCGCCTCGGGGAACGCGTACGACGGCACCTTGCCCGCCTGCAGCGTCACCAGGCTCTCCGGCACGCCGCGCGTGCCGAGGAAGCACGCGAGGATGGTCTTCTCCTTCGCGGCGGGAGTGGTGGCGAGCGCCTCGCGCACCGCCGCCGCGACCGCCGGTGCCTCGGTGATGATCGGAGGCACGAAGATCACGAGCAGGCTGTCCACCTGCGGATCCTCGAGAAGGACCCGCACCGCCTTGCCGTAGGACTCGGCGCTCGCGCTCACGATCATGTCCACCGGGTTCTTTACGGACGCCTCGCTCGGGAGGAACCGGCGCAGCTTCGCCATGGTGGCCTCGGAGAGCGGAGTGACCATGAGCCCGCGGCTCTCGCACGCATCGGTCGCCATGATCCCAGGGCCGCCCGCGTTGGTGACGATCGCCAGCCGGTTCGACGCCGGCACGGGCTGGTTCGCGAGGAGCATCGACATGTCGAACAGCTCCTCGATGGTGTCGGTGCGGATGACGCCAGTCTGCGCGAAAAAGCGCATCCACCGCCGAGTCCTCGCCCGCCAGCGCGCCAGTATGCGAGCTCGCCGCGCGCGAGCCGGCCGCCGTGCGCCCGCTCTTCACCGCGACGATCGGTTTCTCCTTGGCGACGCGGCGCGCGAGGTTGATGAACTTCCGCGGATTACCGAACGACTCGATGTACAGAAGGATGACGTCCGTCTCCGGATCGGTCTCCCACCACTCGATGAGGTCGTTGCCGGAGACGTCGGCCTTGTTGCCGACCGAGACGAAGCTGCGTACGCCGATCCCGAGCTTTTTCGCATAGTCGAGGATCGCGAGTCCAAGCGCGCCCGACTGCGAGCTGAAGCTGACCCGTCCCCGGGGTGGCCAGGTGGGCGCGAAGGTCGCGTCCATCCGCACGCCGGGATCGGTAATGAGCACGCCCAGGCAGTTCGGCCCGACCATGCGCATACCAAGCTCTCGCACCGTGGCCAGCAGCTTCGCCTGCAGCGCCCCGCCGGTCTCGCCGAAGCCCGCCGAGATCACGATGAGCGCCTTCACGCCCTTGCGCCCGCAGCCTCCACCACGCCCTGCACGAAGTCGCGCGGGACGACGATCACGGCGAGATCCACCTCGTCGGGGACATCCTTGATGCTCGGGTAGGCGCGCACCGACTGTACGGTCTTCGCATTCGCGTTCACCGGGTAGACGGGGCCGGTGAAGGCGTGCGTGAGAAGGTTGTGGAAGATCTCGCCGCCGACGGAGCCGCGCTCGCGGCCGGCGCCGATCACGGCGATGGAGCGGGGGGCGAAGAGTGCATTCAGGTCCGACATGGAGCCGGGTACCCGCGGCCGGGAACGCCCCGGCAACCATAGACCGCGCGTGGGTCTCGGACCGTGTGAATGATCTTGCAGTCGGGGAACCACTCTACGAGGAGATCGACATAAGAGTAGTGCACGGGAAACTTGGCGCCGCGGATAGGTTTTTCCTTGGCTTGCGAATGCACCGTCAGGATCGCGTCGAACACCCCACGCAGGGTCGGTTCCGATTGCAATAGCGCGGCCCGCAGGGCCTCCGGGGCCAGGTCTCGATCGATCACCGACCAGAAGTACCCGAAGGGTTTTTTCGAATACATCAGATCCATCAAAGGATCTATCGCCCCCTGTTCCGTCAGAGGGCCCACCGACCGTTCGAGGTGGGTGGCGAAGTCCGTGTGCAGCCATGACGGGCACAAGAGCCACATCTCCTCGACCAGGTCGATCCGCGGAGAATGCGTCAGGATGGTCCTGTGCAGCTCGGAGCCGGTCCGAGATCCGCCGACGATGAAGATAGGTCCGGATGTGCCTGAGTCGCGCATGTTGGTGTCGGATACCCGATTGTGCCGCCAATGCCAACCCTCTAATAAGGCGTCCCATACGTCCATGGCCTCCTCCGCTCCCTCGCCTTCCTCCGCTCCCGTGCCCTCCTCCGCTCTGCCTCCCCTGCCGTGCTCCGCCCGCCCTCCCCGGTGGACAGATTCCGCGATTCTGGTGTCGGCGCCTTGCGCGGCCGCCCGGACTTGCCGGGAACTGCCCGCCGCCCCAAGGCCGCCGACACCTGCGCTGCGAAGAGTTCATTGCCAAGCGCGAAGTTGCCATTCGTTGCTTGCCGGATTTCGTCTACCAGCTTCGGCTCCAATTCGTAGCGAAACAGATCGCGGTAAGCCGCCTGTCTGCCCGGCGCATCCAACCCCAGTGCTATGTAAAGCGGATGCGGCTTCACCAGTGCATTGGTATCCCCCTGCGCGTTGGCCCCGTAGCTTGACCAATGGTATTCCGCCGGATGCGCCACCATGTTAGCCCGCACCGGATTCAGTTCAATATAGCGCTGGCAGGCCAGCAAATAGGCATCTTCCTGGATGGGGCACGATCGGAAACGTCCCTCCCACAAGGTCCCGGTGCGCCGGTAAGCGCGATTCACATACTGCACATAACGCTGGCCCAGTGCCTTCATCAGTGCTCCCGGAGCCTGGGCAAGCTCGGCGGTGATCAGGAGATGTACATGGTTGGTCATCAGCACATAGGCATGCACCTGGCAACCTGTCCTGCCCGCGTGCTCGGTGAGCCAATCCAGATAAAAGCGATAATCCTCGTCACAGAAGAAGCAGGCTTGGTGGTTGTTGCCGCGCTGAATGAGGTGAAGCGGAACATTCGGTAGCGCGAGGCGAGCGCGGCGCGGCATGGGATGACTCCAGTCGGGAAAGTGCGATGGGGTGTAGCATTAAACGGTGGTGTGCCCCCTGATCTGTCCTGATCTGTCCCGCCACGGCCAGGCCCAGGAGCGAACGATAATGCTACCCCGGCGTTTCTGCATCCCCCCGTTTGGGGGGGAGGTCGCTCCACCCACCGCACTACTCGACACTCGCAGCCAAACCCTGGAGGCCCATCGCCAACCCCAAGCACTTCAAAGGCTAGCTTGCGACACCCGAGCCCCTGCCCCCGGCCGTCTGGATCAACCAACCGTCCCAATCCCGGCTCCCTGACATAAACTTACAAACGTTGGTAATACTACTGTAATGATTAGCGAAATTGGCTCGTAGTGTGAGGCGGGCACTGGTATCGGAGCCCAGTCCCGGACCCAATCCAGTTCATCTCCGCGGAATGTGTCAACAACTTTGAGACACCAGTTGCGGGGAGTTTAGTGTCGAACGCTGTGCTGCCTCGGTTAGGCGCGGCGTGGGTTTCGGAAGGTTGATGCCGACCTCTACCGGCAGAGCGGGTGGGGTCGGAGGACGGCGCGTGAAGCGTTCGGGATGCGCGGCGAACGCCTCATCGAGCACCTGTTGGCG
>JBOIDR010000121.1:0-12742 GCA_050740695.1 Gammaproteobacteria bacterium
ACTTCTGTTTGGGGCCCGTCGACAAGGCGTATCGGGCGATCCATGCGCACACCACGCAACGGCTACGCCGGTGGCTCGGCACCAAGCATAAGGTTCGCCGCGCAGGATTCAAACGCTATCCTGCCTCCTACCTCCATCAGACCTTGGGGTTGGTAGCGCTGCCGAAGCTGAGCCCGAGCTTTCCGTGGGCGAAGGCATGATGTCTTGTCCGAGAGCTGGATGCGGGAAATCCGCTTGTCCAGTTCGATGAGCGGGATGTGGAAACGGAGCATGGCGTGGCTAATGAGGCACCGGCATACGAAAGGGCCGGGAACAGATAGGCCAGACCTAAACCACCGCGCCACATCTCGACTCTACAACTCACCTCAAGAAATGCCGAGTTTTCGAGGTTTACCCTTCGGGAAGGCGCATAAACACTCGGGGTGGTCTTTCAAACTGCTGTAGTGTAGACCAAGTGTCTTGTCCGCCGCCGGGTTTTGCATACAATGGGGCGGCATTATATGTACCTGCGATGCAACCGGCGCTTCACATTCCGTTCTCGGTGCGAAACAATTTGAAAGCGAAATCGCGATGCGGACGAGCACCCCGGGAGTTGCGACTGGTTTGGCGTGGACACCGGTTGGCGCGGACATCTTGTTTTGTGGAAGCGACGCGCGTTCCGGGCAGCGGAAAAACTGCTCCTTACCGGTCAGCTTGGGGAGGTGATGAAGGAGTCCGCGCAGGCTGCCTTGAGTCTCGTCAAATCCCGCGCCGCCGAGATCAATGTGGCAGACGATGTTTTCACCGGCAGCGTCTCGATCACGACCCCGGCCCGGTCGAGCGCGCGGTACCAGGCCGACTGTCGGGCCTTGGCGTCGAGCCCTGAGGCGGTGATCAAGACGACGTCTCCCGTGGGCGGGCGTTCGGCGCAGGCGATGATCGCCTTCGACCCCTGGACACCCGGTCCCGACTCGCCGAGGCGCAGCTCGATGAGACGCGTGGCGCTGAAGAGCGAAGGGCTGTCGAGGTGGTAGCGGAGCGCCTGCCAATCGAAGCCGGCATCGGCATACAGCACCACCCTTTCCGCATCCCCGCCCGCGAGCGCGGCGTCCCGGATCGCCGCGACGATCTCGATGCGCCGCAGCGGCTCGTCGCCGCTCACGAAGTACAGCGCCGCCAGGCCACGACGCCTGAGATGCGCCTCTACCTCGTCGGCCTTGAGCCTCACGGCGACGACTTGGCGGGCCGCGCCCGGACGCTCTCCAGGCGCCTCAGCACGGTCTCGGCGGCATCCTCGATCATCTCCTCTCTCAGCACCTGCTGTTCCTCGAACTTGCCGAGCGCGGCGGTCTCATCGAAGGTGAAGTCACGCAGGAGGTCGATCGTCTGATTCTTGATCAGCGGTCGCCGATCGCTGTGGCGTACTGCCAGATCGATGCGGAAAGCGATCTGGTATTCGCGCGCCTTGCCGGTCCTAGGGTCCACGGACAGGACACGCTCGTCGAAGCGCTCGTTGCGAAGCTCGACCACCACATCCGCCGAGGCCACGTCCGGCGCCACCACCACGCGGTTGTAACCCAACTGGCGCGTCAGCTCCGCGGTCACGCGGCCCGCGCGGTGGTTCCTGACATAGACGCGCGAGAACTGCAGATCGGCCGGCACCGTGCCGCGCATATGAAAGCCGCAGGCGGAGACGCACAGGAGCGCGAGCACGAGCGCCGATCGTGTAACAGTCATACCGGAGCCGCGCGCCCGATCTTTCATTGAGTCGATCAACCCGCGACGATGTTGACCAGGCGGTTCCGGACCACGACCAAGTGCCGCACCGACTTGCCTTCGAGAAACCGCCGGACATTGGTGTCGGCGAGCGCGGCTTCCCGGACCTCGATCTCGCTCGCCCCCGAGGGGATGTTCACGGTACCCCGCTTCTTGCCGTTGACCTGCACCACGAGCGTGACCTCCTCGCGGAGAAGGGCCTCGGGATCGACCACAGGCCAGGGCGCGTCGGCCACGAGGCCCGAGTGTCCGAGGGCCGCCCACAGCGCCTCGGCGATGTGCGGGACGATGGGGGCCATGAGCAGCACCGCCGCCTCCAGCCCCTCGCGCCACACCACCCTCTCCGGTCCCTCATCGGCCTCGTGCTTCCCGAGCGCGTTGCAGAGCTCCATGACCGCGGCGATGGCGGTGTTGAAGGTATAGCGCCGCCCGAGGTCGTCGTTGACCTTGGCGATGGTGTGATGGATGAGCCGGCGCAATTCGCGCTCTCTCGGCGTGATGCCCGAATGGTCGGTCCCGTCGATCGGGCCGGCCGCGAGGTGGGTCTCCGCCAGGCGCCATAAGCGCTTCAAGAACCGGAAGGCGCCTTCGACCGCCGTGTCCGACCATTCGAGCGAGTGCTCGGGGGGCGCGGCGAACATGGTGAAGAGCCGTACCGTGTCGGCGCCATACCGTTCGATCAGGGCCTCGGGATCGACGGTATTGCCCTTGGACTTGGACATCTTGGCGCCGTCTTTCAGCACCATGCCCTGGGTCAGGAGCCGGGTGAAGGGCTCGTCGTACCCGAGGAGCCCGGCATCGCGCATGAGCCGATGGAAGAAGCGCGCATAGAGGAGGTGCAGGACGGCGTGCTCGACCCCGCCGATGTACTGGTCGACCGGGAGCCAGTAATCGACCCGTGCATCGAGCATGCGCCCGGACTGGTCGGCCGAGCAATAGCGGGCGTAATACCAGGACGACTCGAAAAAGGTGTCGAAGGTATCGGTCTCGCGCTCCGCGTGGCCGCCGCAGGACGGGCAGCGGGTCCGATAGAACGCCGGCATGCGCTTCAAGGGCGAGGCCACACCTTCGAAGGCCACGTCCTCGGGTAGGACCACCGGCAGATCGGCCTCCGGCACCGGGACCGCCCCGCATGTGGGGCAGTGGATGATCGGGATCGGACATCCCCAGTAGCGCTGGCGGGAGATCCCCCAGTCCCGGAGCCGGTAGTGGACCTGGCGGCGGCCCCGGCCGTGGCCTTCGAGGTACGCCGCGATAGTGTCGAAGGCCGCCTGCGAGCTCAGGCCATCGAAGATACCGGAGTGCCTGAGCACCCCGGGCTCGGTGTAGGCGCCGCGGCCGAAATCTACCGGGCCGCCCGCGCACGGGAACACCACTGGTTTGATGGGCAGACCGAAACGCGTGGCGAACTCGAAGTCGCGTTGATCGTGGGCCGGGACGGCCATGACGGCGCCGGTCCCGTAAGCCATGAGCACGAAGTTCGCGACCCAGATAGGCAGGCGTTCGCCGGAGACCGGGTGCAGGGCCTCGAGACCGAGCGGCAGGCCCTTCTTCTCCATGGTCTCCAGCGCGGCTTCGCTGGTGCCGCTCCGGCGGCATTCGTCGAGGAACGCCTCGAGCCTGGGGTCGCGGGCCGCCGCCTCGGCGGCCAAGGGGTGCTCCGCGGCCACGGCCAGGTAGGTCACTCCCATGAGCGTGTCGGGGCGAGTGGTGAAGACGCTCAAGGTCGTGGCGCGCTCGGGGATCTCGAAGTGTGCCTCGACGCCCTGGGAGCGGCCGATCCAATGACGCTGCATGGTGCACACCGCCTCGGGCCAGCCCTCGAGCCCATCGATCCCGGCGAGCAATTCCTCGGCGTAATCGGTGATCCGGAGGAACCACTGCGGGATCAGGCGCCGCTCGACCGTGGCACCCGAGCGCCAGCCCTTGCCGTCGATGACCTGCTCGTTGGCGAGCACGGTCTGATCGACCGGGTCCCAGTTGACCAGCGCGGTTTTCTTGTAGACGAAGCCCTTCCAGAACAGCTCCAGAAAAAACCACTGCTCCCACCGGTAATAGTCCGGCCGGCAGGTCGCGAGCTCGCGGGTCCAGTCGTAGCCGAACCCCAGGCGCTTGAGCTGGTCGCGCATGTGCTCGATGTTGGCATAGGTCCACTCGGCGGGCGCGACGCGGTGCTCGATGGCGGCGTTCTCGGCCGGCAGCCCGAAGGCGTCCCAGCCCATGGGCTGCAAGACATTCCGGCCCCGCATGCGCTGATAGCGCGCGATCACATCCCCGATGGTGTAGTTGCGGACATGGCCCATGTGGAGCCTCCCGCTCGGATAGGGGAACATCGAAAGGCAGTAGAACTTCTCGCGCGTGGGGTCCTCGATGGCGCGGAATACCCCCGCCTCCTCCCAGCGGCGCTGGACGGCGAGCTCGATGTGCTGTGGGCGATACTGTGGTTCCATGGTCGTCCACGCTCTCGCGGAGAGGATACCCCAGCCGCCCATGACCGGGAAGGGCCGCTTCTTGAGAAGATCCCACCCGCACGTCTACTTATTTCCTCCGATTCCTGCTTCCTGCCGGTTCGAGCGTTCTGATTTGATAGACGGCGAAGTCGTAGACACTACGTCGCGGCCCGGCATGAGGGAGCACCGCCCGCCAGACCGCCCGAACGGCGGTCACTGCAGGGTGGTGGTGAGCAATCCCTACTAGGTGCAGAGCGAGGTGCGGATCACGTGCGCGGCCTGCTCGGGCAGGAAATAGGGGTAGATGGGCGCCGAGTGCAGCGGGTTCTCGGGTGTGTAGGGGAGGCCGTAGAGCTGGAAGAACCGCTCTGCGAGCTCCGGCGGCATCTCGCGCCGCGCGACCAGTTCCAGGAGCTTGCCGTTTTGGATCTTGGTTTCGAGACCGGCGCGGAGGCGGGCGAGCGCTTCCGTGATCGCCGGGGGGATGCGCGGGGTGCGCTCGGGGCGGGTGAAGACCTGTAACAGCAGTCCCTCCGTGTAATGCCCGGTCGCCTCCATGACCCCGATCCCGCGCTCCGCGAGGGCGTCGCAAAGCTCCTCCAACGTCACGCCCACCCGCGCGCCGAGCTGAGCTACATTCGAAAGCGGCGGCCGCGTGGCCCGGATCGCGAGGTGATGCGCCGTGTAACCGTAGACATGGTTCCAGTGCTGGATGATCTGGGTGGGATGGCCGGCATCGGACTGGTCGATGAAGAGCCGCAGCGCCTGCCCGTTGTCGAGCATCTTGTAGAGCAGATAGGCGCTCCAGCCGTCGGCGAAACGATAGAAGTCCTCGCCCGAGACCTGTGATGCAACATAGCCGTGCTCGCCGCTCAAGAGCCCTGCGACGCGCTCGGCATCGCCCATCGCCTCACTGCCGCAGCGGATGGCGAGGTGGTCGAAGTGGATGCACCAGCCGCGCGCCTCGGCGATCTGGAGGAGCGCCAGATCGGCCTTGCTGTTCAAGAGCGACTCGACGGCCTTGACCGCCACGTAGATGTCGAAGTCCTGGACCCAGCGGGCGATGCGGGCGGCGTCGCGGTCTTCGAGGCCGGTTCGTGCGTCATCGAAAAGCCCGCGCAGGAACTCGGTGGCGTAAGGGTGCACCCGGCGTCTGGCCTCGGGTAGGTCCATCTCGAAGGGCAGGGCCCGGCTTGCTTCTCGATAGGCGCCAAAAAGCTCGGCGGCGGTCTCGACGCCGGCGAAATATTGCCTTGCGGTCGGGGGCTTTATTTCGGCGCGAACGGGCTCGAGCACCACGGATACCTCTTCGCCCAGCGCGTTGTGCATCTGTACCCGCTTCGGGTCACCGGGGTCGGCGCGAAATGCGGGAGTGCCGGCCAGGACTGCGCTCGCGACCTCTGTGGCCAATTGGGCGTGGGGGCGCATGCTCATTTCCGTGGTATGACTGCGAGGCTTACAGCAAAGTTCGTGCAGGCCGGTTGAACCCCGTAGCGGCGGGGAACAGCTTCGTGCGGCAGTTCGGCAGGAACCGAGAGTACCGGCCATGCATTCGGAGCACACCCGCATAGGGTTCCCGCTGCACCTGTGCGTCTTACCCACATTGCTCGCGCTTGCCCCCTCGCGTGCACCTTGCTACGGTGTACGTGAGAATCGATGAGGAAGGATCGGTACGATGGCCACCATTGCGACACCCGTTACGACCAGGCACCGCCTCACCGTCGCGGACTTCCATCGCATGGCTGACGTGGGGATCTTTCAGGAAGACGATCGTGTGGAGCTCATCGAAGGGGAGATCATCGATATGGCGCCGATCGGTAGCGGGCATACGGGAACGGTCATGGCCTTGAACCGTCTACTGGCAAGGGCGCTCGGGGATCGTGCCATCGTGCTGGTGCAATCGCCCGTTGTTCTGCCCGAACACTCGGAGCCCGAGCCGGATCTCGCGTTGCTTCGTTCTCGCCAGGACTTCTATCGCTCGGGTCACCCACTACCGGCAGATATCCTACTCATCATCGAGGTGGCCGACACGAGGCTGCCCTACGACCGCGACGTCAAGATCCCGCTCTACGCCCGTCACGGTATCCCAGAAGTGTGGCTCGTCGATCTCGAAGACAGGCGTTTACACGTCTACACCTCGCCCTCGGCATCTGGTTATCTCGAATGCCGCATACTCGCAGCACCGGGAATGCTCGCGCCTGCCGAGCTGCCGGGGTGTCCCGTCGATCTGTCCGGCCTCTTTCCGTAGGCCGCTGGGACAAGTCAACCCTTGGGTTCCACCCCGCAGTCGCCCAGCTCGATGCGCAGGAACGCCGCGTGTCCGGCGGCGCGCGCCACGAACTCGCGCTGCACGGCGTAGGCCTCGCGCTCGCGCCGGTTGTAGTCCTCGCACGCGGCCGGGTCGAACTTGCCGCTGAGGTCCTGAAGATAGTGCACCATCTCATGGACGATGATGCTGCGCACAAAGGGGGTGTCCTGATCGCGCAGGCGCTCGTCGATATAGACGTGCCCGTCGTTGTCGTACCAGCCGAGCGCCGAGCATTTGCGGCCGCCGCAGGCGTGCACGACGAAGAAACCCCGGTCGACATAGCGCAGCTCCGGCGGCGCCGGCGGCGCGGGGTAATGGGACAGGGTCACGGCCCAGCTCAGGAGCGCCGCGACGACATCGGTGGAGTCCATATCGCTTCCTCCCCGGGAACCCGCACCGTGCGCCTGACTGTCGGGCGCGCTTTGCGCGGCGTCCGTCGACTACGATACCATTAGGCGATACCAAGCGGGTTGCCCGCGCCGCGAGCGCGGGTCCCATTCGTCACCTCGCCCCCGGAGTCTCTATGCAACCAGTCCGCCACGCCGATCTCCCGAGTACCGATGTCCCTGGCACCGATCTGCCTGGCACCGGCCCCGAGAGGGTGAGCCCCGAGGCCGAATATCGTTCCGTGGTAAACCCCGCTCCCGGGCGGCGCCGGAGCGTCGGCGTCAAGGTGGGCGCGGTCACTATTGGGGGCGGTCATCCGATCGTGGTGCAGTCGATGACCAATACCGACACGGCCGACGCCCTGGCCACCGTCCGCCAGGTGCAGGCCCTCGCGGCGGCGGGCTCGGAGCTGGTGCGCATCACGGTCAACACCGAGGAAGCGGCGCGCCAGATCGCTCGCATCCGCGAGCTGCTCGATGCCGCGGGCTGCCGGGTCCCGCTCATCGGCGATTTTCATTACAACGGCCACCTCCTGCTCACCCGCTATCCGGATTGCGCCGAGGGCCTTGCGAAATATCGCATCAACCCCGGCAACGTCGGTTTCAAGCACAAGCGCGACAGCCAGTTCGCGACCATGATAGAAACCGCCATCCGCTACGACCGGCCGGTGCGCATCGGCGTCAACTGGGGCAGCCTGGACGGCGAGCTCCTGACGCGCATGATGGACGAGAACGCCCGTCTCAGCGAGCCCAGGGACGCACGCGAGGTGACCCGCGAGGCCTTGATCGTTTCGGCCCTGGAAAGTGCCCGGCGTGCCGAGGCGATCGGCCTCGCCCGCGACCATATCGTATTGTCCTGCAAGGTGAGCGGGGTGCAGGACCTCATCGCCGTCTACGCCGATCTGGGCGCGCGTTGCGATTACGCCCTGCATCTGGGCCTCACCGAGGCCGGCATGGGCTCGAAGGGGATCGTGGCCTCGGCGGCCGGTCTCGCGGTGTTGTTGCAGCAGGGGATCGGGGACACGATCCGCATCTCGCTGACCCCGGAGCCCGGCGGTGATCGGACCACGGAGGTGATCGTGGCCCAGGAGATCCTCCAGACCATGGGTTTCCGATCGTTCACCCCGCTCGTGACCGCCTGTCCCGGCTGCGGCCGGACCACGAGCACCGTGTTCCAGGAGCTGGCCGACAAGATCCAGTCGTTCGTCCGCAGCCAGATGCCGATCTGGGGCGAGCGCTACGTCGGGGTCGAGGACATGAGCCTGGCGGTCATGGGCTGCGTGGTCAATGGGCCGGGCGAGAGCAAGCACGCCGACATCGGGATCAGCCTTCCCGGCACCGGTGAGCTGCCCGCGGCCCCCGTTTTCATCGATGGCGAGAAGGCCATGACCCTGCGCGGGGAAGGCATCGCGGAGGAATTTCAGCGCATCGTGGAGGAATACGTCGAGCGCCGCTACGCGCGCAGGGCATGAGCCCCTCATGAGACCCTGAGGGGGGTAACCATGCCGGAGATCCTTGCCAGGCTCGAGAGAGAACACCGCAACTTCGCCCGCCTGCTCGACCTCCTCGACGGCCAGCTCGCACGGCTCGGGCGCGGCGAGAACGCCGATTTTCGGCTCATGTCCGACATCATGCGCTATGTCGGCATCTACCCGGAGATGGTGCACCTCCCGACCGAGGCACTGGTCGTCCGCTGTCTCATCGACCGGGATGCTACACAAGCCCGGGTCGGGGGCGAGCTTCTCGCCGAGCACGATACCCTGCGCCGGCTCGGGCATGCCTTCAACGACCTCGTGCAAGGCGCCCTGGGCGGCGCCATCATACCGCTCGATAGGGTCCGTTCCGTCGGCCACGAATATCTGGATCTCTGCCGTGGGCATGCCCGCGTGGGGGAGAGAGAGGTCTTCCCGCGCGCGCGGGAGGCGCTGGCGGCGGAGGACTGGGACCGGATCCGGGCCGAGATCACCTCGGCCACCGATCCCCTGTTCGGCGATATCGTTGACCAGTCCTACCAGGACCTGTACCACATGATCGACCGCGAGCGCTGAGCGCCCGAAATGGCAGCGACGGCACTCGGGGACCTCGGATTCCTCGCCTCGCATCGCGGCACCAATCTCCAGGCGGTGCTCGACGCCTGCAAGACCGGGCGTCTCCGAGCCCGACCCGCGGTCGTCATCGGCAATAACCGGAATGCCGAGGTCCTGGCGCGGGCACGGCGCGCGGGCGTACCGGCCTACCACGTGAGCACGGCGACCCACCCGGACCCCGAGGCGCTGGATCGAACCATCCGCGATACGCTCATCCGCCACGGCGTCGGCCTCGTGGTCCTCGCCGGCTACCAGAAGAAGCTCGGTCCCGAGACCCTGGCCTATTACGCCCGACGGGTCATCAATATCCACCCCGCCCTCTTGCCGCACTTCGGGGGACTGGGGATGTACGGCATGCGGGTCCACGAGACGGTCCTGGCTTCACGGGCGACCGAGACCGGGGTCACGATCCATCTCGTCGATGGGGATTATGACCGGGGCGCGATCCTCGCCCAGTGCCGGGTACCGGTCCTCCCGGGCGATAGCCCCGAGACCCTGGCCGCCCGTGTCCTGGCCCGCGAGCATGGTTTCCTGGTCGAGACCCTGGAGCGGATCCTCGCCGGTGAGCTGCCCCTGCCCGGTCCCTTTTCGGTAGCACCCGCGTGATAAATGCCGTCGATTCGGCGATTCCTACGCGCAGCGCTACCATTTCTGGAAGCACTATGCCTTGCCTGACCGGGAAAAGGTGCTTTCCGCCGCTGCCCGTCTCCAAGGTATTACCGTTCTCGTGGGTGGTGGCCGCGGCCTGGTATGGCCCGATGTCCTACGCGCTAACGCGCGGACCAAGCTCGATGGCGGTCCAGAGCGCAGCCGTCCAGAGCAGCACGGCCGCCGCTTGGTGGGCGGCTGCGAGAGGGAGTGGCACGACCAGGAGGAGGGTCGCGATCCCGAGCCCGACTTGAAGCAGGGCGGCACCGAGGAGGCCCCCGCAGGCCAGGCGGGCGCGAGCCGGGAGCGGCGCGGACCCGGCGCGAAACCAAAACACCGCGATGAGGACTAGCGTCAGTATCGCGAGCACCCGATGACCGAACTGTGCGGTCACCGGGTTCTCGAAGAAGTTGCGATAGACAGGTTCGAGAAGCCAGAGTCCTTCCGGCACCAGTTGCCTGCCCATGAGCGGGAAGGTGTTATAGGCGAACCCCGCATCCAGCCCCGCGACGAACCCCCCCGAGAGGATGGTGACGCCGACGAGACCGATGAGTGCGGCAACGAAGGTGCGTAGGCGTCCGGATGCCGGGCGTTCTGTTCCGGCGCCCAGTAGCCCCAGGGCCAGCCATAGGCCATAGCCATAAATCAGGAGCGCGAGGCCGAGGTGGGCGCTCAGGCGGTAGGCGCTGACATCCGGGCGGTCAGTCAGCCCGCTCTTCACCATATACCACCCGAGCACCCCCTGCGCGCCGCCGAGCAGGAACATCCCGGCGAGCTTCACGGCGAGCGCCCCGGGGATCGTACGCCGCGCGAGAAACCACAGGAAGGGCAGGAGGAACAGAACGCCGATGAGTCGCCCCCAAAGCCGGTGCAGGTATTCGAGCCAGTAGATGGATTTGAATTGGGAGAGGTCCATGCTGCCGCGGTTGAGCTTCTGATATTCCGGGAACTGCCGGTAGGCGGCAAAGGCCTCTTCCCACTCTGCGTCGGAGAGGGGCGGCAGGACCCCCGTGACCAGGCGCCACTCGACGATGGAGAGGCCCGCGTGCGCGAGCCGGGTCACCCCGCCCAGGACCACCATGACGGCGATCGCCGCGCACACGAGCAAGAGCCACACGGCGACCGCGCGCCGGGGCGGTGGGGATGGTCGGTGAACAGGGGCGCTCATGCGCAGCTTTTTTCAGAACTCTCAGAGGTTATGAAAAAACCGTCGCCAGCGAAGGGAGGTCGCGTTCCGCCGGAGCGCAGGACCGTTTCGCCAGGAGCGAAACGGAGCGCAAGCCCCG
Organism: Gammaproteobacteria bacterium; assembly: GCA_050740695.1. Lineage (GTDB taxonomy): Bacteria > Pseudomonadota > Gammaproteobacteria > JACCXJ01 > JACCXJ01 > JACCXJ01. The sequence continues at coordinate 10,921 of JBOIDR010000121.1, forward strand.
AAGGGGCGAGTCCCAAGGATGGGACGAGCAACCGGAGTGTATGTTGAACCGATCACCGCCGGGAAACCAGGGCCAGGGAGTGGCCTGTTTGGCGCGCCAAGGATGCAACGCGAGATCGCGAGCGCAGTAGGTTTTTTCACAATCTCTGAGCCCTCGTGCGCGGTGCCTTCACTGTACCGCCGCCGTCCCCTTGCAGGTCTCGACGAAGGCCGGTTCCGAGCGCGCGCAGGCGTCCCGCCGCGACCCGGCCTCGGGATAGAGCGATACCAGCATCTCCCCGACCGTCCCGTAGCAGCCGGCCTTCTGCTCGCCGGGGAGCGCGCGACATACCGCGAGCCCGCGCTCGGGATCGGCATGGGTCAGAATGAAGTCCTTGACCGCACCGCTCAGGCACTCCTGCTGCCGTTCCGGACGGCCCAACTGGCACAGCTTGACGGTCTTCTGCACATCGCGCAGGGTGAAGCCGCTGATGTCGCGGCCCATGCTCCGATAACAGGTCGTGACGAACGCCTCCGGGGCCTTGTCGCATTGGGCGAAGGCCTTCGCGAAATCGTAGCCGGAAAAGGTCAGGATCGCCGAGCTCTGCATCAGATAGCAGGCACGCAGATAGCGCTCCGCCAAGGCCGAGCAGGGGTAGTGGGGGTTTTCTGGATTCAAGAAGCTCCTGTGGTGGGCGTGGTCGCCGGAGCCATGCCGGGGGTTCTCCTGGAAGCTCACGATCATCTCCATGAATACCCCGCCGTAGCACGACTCGCGGTCCCAGTCGGTCGGCAGGGCGTCGCAGAAAGCCAGGCTCTTCAGGACATCGTGTTGGAAGTTGATGGTGAGGCCATGGCCCAAGCCATGGACACAGTTGTACTTCTCGAACAGGCTGCGTTTGGTATTGCCCTCGTCCTCGCAGAGCGGTACGACGTGCCGTGGCTCTATCTCGGGTAGGCTGCCGAGGTAGCCTTCGAGCACCCCGTGGTAGCAGCCGGACCAGAAGGTGTCCTTGCAGTGGGACATGGCGATACGCGCGTCCTTGTAGAAGGCGAACGAACGCCTCCCTATGTGGTGCACGAGCGGATGGGCCTCGCGTAGGGCGACCGGATCGTCTTTGGTGTAGCGTTCGAGCGCGGACAAGGCGGCCTCAGTGCCTTGCTCGGCCAGCACCTTGTCCAAGGCTTTTTCATAGCAACTCGCCTTTCGTTCGGGTGGGACTTTGCCGCACTCCTCGGCGGGTGCCGCGGGCAATCCTTTCGGGGTTGCGAGGAGCACGAAACACCAAGCGAGTGCCACGAGGCGCGGGATCTCTGTGCATCGCATGTTCATAGGATGACTCTGCTGAAAGGTTGTGAAAAAACCGTAGCGAGCGAAGGGAGGTCGCGTTCCTCCGGAGCGCAGGATCGTTTCGCCGGGAGCGAAAACGGAGCGCAAGCCCCGAAGGCGCGAGTCTCACGGATGAGACGAGCAACCGGAGTGTATGTTGAAATACATGAGCACCGCCGGGAAGCCAGCGGCCAGGTAGTGGCCCTGCTTGGCGCGCCGAGGATGCAGCGCGAGATCCGGAGCGCAGTAGGTTTTTTCACAAATTCTGGGGAGCGTAGTAACGGCGTGTCGGCGTCGATCGAGCGCCACCGGACACTACACTAGAATGGCCGCCCTGAACCTGTCAACGCGGGGACGCCGCCAGAAGGCATCGGCCCTGGACTAGGTCTAGTAGTTCGATTCTCGAATAACATTGCAATGCAGACCTAGCGGGCGTATCGTTCTTCTGGATCCCTACTCGGGGAACTGGGAGGACGCCGATGCCGTTCGAAAGCCGGAGGTCGCCTCTTGTGAT
>JBOIDR010000122.1:0-12675 GCA_050740695.1 Gammaproteobacteria bacterium
GTTGGTCAACCATATCATCGCATATCGCCCACCCCCGGCGCCCCGCTTGGCCCCCTCTTCGCCACCATCCAACCCTTCGCTAGGCCAGGCAGTCGGCATGATGTGTAAAGCAGAATGACCAGTCCCATTGTGTTCAACATTTGGAACGTAAGAATCTAATCTAGTTCGACCGCGTACGATGCCTAGTCGACAGCACCCCGGTGGACGCCCCGTCACCGAATCCCGAGAGCCGGTGCCCTACGCCGCACTCAAACGCTGCGGCACCGTCGCCTCAGAGGCGTCACACACGGGTGGATCACCCCCGGGCGGACCGCACCCGGGCCGCGCATCCCTCCCCCGCGGTATCCGGGTGGGCGGATCGGACGCCCCTGAAAAGCGCGAGGTCCGGGTCGGTTTCCTTCCGCTCACCGACTGCGCCTCGCTGGTCATGACCTCGGTCCTCGGCTTCGACAAGAAACACGGGATCGAGTTGATGCTCACACGCGAGCCTTCGTGGGCCACGATCCGCGACAAGCTCCTGAGCGGCCAGATCGATGCCGCGCAACTGCTCCACGGGCTCGTCTACGGCGTCCAGATGGGGATCGGAGGTCCGCGCCGCGATCTGGCGGTGTTGATGACCTTGAGCCAGAACGGCCAGGGCATCACCTTCGCCCGGCACCTCAAAGACCAGGGCATCACCTCGGGGATACCCTGCGCGAGCACTGCCACCTCACCCCGCGGCGCTACACCCTCACCCACACCTTCCCGACCGGCACGCACGCGATGTGGCTCAACTACTGGCTGGCGACTGCGATGTGGAGCGCAACCGGCCGAAGATGGCGGAGGTCATCGCCTACCCCGCCTATGTCGGCGCCCCGTTGGGCACCATCGCGGCCCGTCTCATGGGCGAGTACGACAACGGCATAGGCCGGCGCTGGCGCGATGCCCATTCCATGCGTTTCCACCATGACGGGCAGGTCAACTTTCCCTACCTCTCGGACGGGATGTGGTTCCTGACCCAGCACCGGCGCTGGGGGCTCCTGCGTCACGACCCCGACTACGCCCGCATCGCGGGCCAAGTCAATCGGATCCGGATTGTACAAAGAGGCAGCGGCAGAGGTCGGCGTCGCGGTCCCGGAAGCTGTCACGCGGCGCTCCGTCCTCATGGACGGCCGGATCTGGAACGGGTCCGACCCCAGGGCATACGCCTACGGTTTTCCAATCCGATGGCGAGAGAGCACCACGGCCGTCTCTTCCATTCTCGGCTACCCCGGATGTCTCGCCGAGCGCATAGGATAAGGCCGTATATTTGCCGCCACGCCATGCCTTTCCGTGCGGAGCCATTCATGAGCACAGCGGGCCATGTTCTTCCACTTCTTGCCGTTCCTCGGTCCCACCTGCGATCCGCTCGAGCACGTGACGCGTCATGCCGAGCGCAAGCTCATGCTCTCCGATAAACACTTTCTCGGCCTTTTCTCTCCGAAGCAGCGCTGCCGCTTCTTCGCTATGGGTGCGCACGACTGTTTCCACGTCCGGTTTAAGAGTGCGCGCGGTTTCCATCATCTTTCGCGCCCTGAATGTATCCGAGGTTGCGATCACCAACATCTGCGCCCGAGCGATATGCGCCTGAATGAGCACGCCCGGATCGGAGGCATCCCCGGACACGGCCGGTATACCGCGTTCGCGCAGCCGCTCGACGACTTCCCGGTTCTGTTCAGCCACGACGATCGGTACGTCGCGTTCGATCAACGCTTCACCGATGCGTCTGCCCACGCGGCCATAACCCACCAGTACAATATGCCCCGTAAGGCGATTCTGGTCGACGGTCATCGGAAGCTCTGCGAGCGGGTCGTCGGACCGCTCCAGGGCGCGGGCAAGCTTGTAGGGGGATCGAATCCAGGCTTGCACAAGCTCGTTCGCGTGGAACGCCAGAGGATTGAGTGCGATCGAAATGAATGCTCCTGCCAGAATGAGGTTCTGACCTTGCGTCGGCAGGAGCTCCAGGGCCACGCCGAGGCTTGCCAGGATGAATGAGAACTCGCCGATCTGGGCCAGGCTCGCCGAGACCGTGAGGGCCGTGTTGAGCGGGTAGCGAAAGGCGAGGACGAGAAGGAAAGCGGCCAGCGAGTTGCCGAAGACGATGATCGCGACGACCGCGAGCACCCGGAGCGGCTGGCGGATCAAGACCTCCGGATCGAACAGCATTCCAACCGATACGAAGAACAGAACCGAGAACGCATCCCTGAGCGGTAAGGACTCTTCGGCTGCCCGATAGCTCAGATCGGATTCTCTCATGACCATCCCGGCGAAAAAGGCCCCGAGCGCGAAGGATACGCCAAAAAGCTCGGCGGACCCGTAGGCAATGCCGACGGCGGCCGCAACGACGCACAACGTAAAGAGCTCCCGCGAACCCGTGCGCGCGACCTGCCAGAGAATCCACGGGAAGAGGCGGCGTCCGACCACCAGCATGAGTCCGACAAATACCGCGACTTGGCCGAGCGTAAACCCAAGCGTTTTCAGCAAATCCGGGTCGGGGGCGCCTTCGGTAAGATCGCTTGCATGGCCACCGAGCCACGCCGACAGCGAGGGCAGCAATACCAGCACCAGGACCATCACGAGGTCTTCGACCACGAGCCAGCCGACGGTGATGCGGCCGTTGATGGAGTCAAGAACGCCGCGATCTTCCAGTGTCCGGAGGACTACGACCGTGCTCGCCACGGAGAGAGCGAGACCGAACACGATCCCTGCGCCGAAACTCCAGCCCCAAAAGGACGTGATCACCATACCGAGCGCGGTCGCAACCGCCATCTGGGCAATTGCGCCCGGCAATGCGATCCGGCGGACAGCCAATAAGTCGTCCAGCGAAAAGTGCAGCCCGACGCCGAACATCAACAGCATTACGCCGATCTCCGCAAGCTGGCGTGACAGCTCAACGTTGGCGACGAAGCCCGGCGTCGCGGGGCCTAGCAATATGCCGGCGATCAGGTAACCGACGAGAGCCGGCAGCTTGAGACGTACGGCAACAAAACCGAGGATCAGAGCAAGTCCGAAAGCAGCCGCAATCGTGGTGATCAGGCTTACGCTATGCGCCACGCGTCTCCCCGACCTTGTCGGTCGCCAGACTCACGGTGAAAAACCACGTACCTCCGGGATGATGTAAGGGACTCCCAGATTTGTTGAAGTGGTTCTGTGCCCGCATTTCTCACCACGGCCCGGCTGCGACCGCCGATCCATCGGTGCCGCGGTACTGGCCGGAGACCGTCTGCCGGCGACATGCGCGTTACTCACCCGCCATGCCCACACCCTTTCTCCCCTCCTGCACCACCACTTTGTCCTCTTCGATGATCTTACGGAACGATCCGCTGGTGGTCGCCCAATCGACCACGTCCACCGTATAGGGAACGTCGGATCCGCTGAAGTCATATCGCAATCTGGCCGTGGTTTCGTAAGGCAGCGGGAGTTCTCCGACCACGCAAAGGTCCAGGTCGGAGGTGGCCCTGGCCGTGCCGGCAACGCGCGAGCCGAACGCCCATACTTCGCGGCCGGAGACATGCCGCCGCAGGATGGCTTGCACCATCGCCAGATGGTCGGGCCGCACGTCAAGCGGCATTGCGCAGCCGCTCCAGCGTGATTTTGGCGTCGGCAAGAAAGGCGCGCGCGCGCTCGAAAGCGCGGGCCGCCTCCTCACTGTCGTAGATATGCGAAGTCTTGTTGCGGGCCTCGTAATGTCCGAACCAGGTCTCGGTATCTTCGAGCAACCGGTGTTTAGCGGCCTGGCGGAAGATATCTCTCTTGGAAAGCACGGCGCCTTCGTCAACCTGGTAGATGTCCTTGAGCGCTCTCTGCAGCAGCTTCCAGGACAAGTCCATGGCGATCTCGAAACGCTGGATTACGCCGTCGCGTACCGTCAGCAAGTGCGGATAACACGCGGCTTCCGCGAAACCTTCTTCGAGCCGCACGAGCGCCTTTTCCAGCGCGTCGACACTCAGTCTTGTCATGGTTTCTCTGCCGCTCTCCCCCATTCGAATAAACGCTATCTCGGTGCCATATAAGCTTTGGATGTCACCCAGAACCCCCTCGTCCACGCGGGTGTTTCGGCGCGTACCCGAGGCTGCAAAAAGTACGCGGTGCGTAGTTTACATCATGGCTCACCCGCACCTGGAGAGCGGGCACGAAGGCCTGTCGTCCAACCACGAGGACAGGATCGCCAGGATGCACTCCACCGCGCCGCGGTGGGCCAGGACCACCTGCCGGCCGCGCTCACCTGCCTCGCGGCGCACCTCCGGAGCGGACAGGAGTTGGGAAACGCGGGCGGCCAAGACGTTCGGGTCTTCCGTGATCCAGGCCGCGCCGGCGCCGATCAACGCGCCGTAGATGGTCTCGAAGTTCGCGATGTGCGGCCCCGTCACGACCGGTACGGCGAGGCGCGCGGCCTCGAGCGGGTTGTGGCCGCCGATCCCGACCAGGCTGCCGCCGACAAACGCGACATCCGAGGCCCCATAGAAGACGCTCAGATCGCCCATGGTGTCGAGCAGCAAGACGTCGGTCGCCGGAGTACAAGCCTGGCCGCTCGAGCGCCGTGCCGCTTGGAAACCGCTCTCCCGCACGAGATCGTAGACGCGCCCGAAGCGCTCGGGATGACGTGGGGCGAGGACCAAGAGCGCTTGGTGGTGCCGATCCTTCACCAAGGCGTGTGCGCTCAAAACCAGCGGCTCTTCGCCTTCGTGGGTGCTGCCGGCGATCCACACTGGCCGCTCGCGGCCGATCTCGCGACGCAAGCTCGTGCCCTTTGCGATGAGCCCGGCCGGGACCTCGGCGTCGAATTTGATGTTGCCTACGTCGCTGACCCGCACGGGATCGGCGCCGAGCGCCACGAACCGCTCTGCGTCTTCCGACGACTGCGCGGCGATCCGTTGGATGTTGCGGATCAGAGTGCGCGTGATGCCTGGAATGCGCTGGTAGCCTAGATACGAACGCGGCGAGAGCCGGGCGTTGGCGAGCAGGACCGGGACCCCTTGGCGCCGGCACTCGGCCAAGAGATTGGGCCACAGCTCGGTTTCCATGATGACCACCGCCGCGGGCAACACCTTCCCCAGGAAACGCCGCATCGCCACGGGTAGGTCGAAAGGGAAAAAGTAACGCCGGACCGTATCGCCCAGCTCGCGCGCCACGCACTCGGCTCCCGTCGGTGTGGTCGTGGTCATCACCACTTGGAGGTGCGGGAAACGCGCAGCGATGGCCCGCACCAGCACGGCCGCCGCCTGCGCCTCGCCGACCGATACGGCGTGGACCCAGAGGCGGGGCCGTCCGCGCTCCGCGAGCTGGATATATCCCAGGCGCTCCGGCCAGGCCCGCCGGTAGCCGGGGTGGCGCGCGCCGAGCCAGGCGAGCCTCAAGAAAAGGAACGGGGTCGCGAGATAAAAGCAGAGCGTGTAGAGCCTTCTCACCCCTCACGAGTTCATATGGGGGGGAGCCACTCGAGGTAGCGCTCGACGCCGTCCTCGATGCCCAAGAAATCCGCCCCGTAACCGGCCGCGCGCAAGGTCCCGAGATCGGCCTCCGTGTAGGCCTGATAGGCCGCGTGCAGGTCCTCGGGGAAGGGGATGTACTCGATGTCACCGCGCCCGTGCCAGGCGAGGACGGCGCGCGCCACGTCGTTGAAGCTCCGGCTCGTGCCGGTCCCGACGTTGAACACCCCGGAACACGCGGGGTGCGTGAGGAACCACAGGTTCACGGCCACCACGTCCTCGACATGGACGAAATCGCGGCGCTGTTCCCCGTCCGCATAGCCGTGGCTCCCGGCGAAGAGACGTAGGCGAGCGCCCTGGCGGATCTGCCGATCGAAGTGGTAGACCACGCTCGCCATCCTCGCCTTGTGGGCCTCGTGCGGTCCGTAGACATTGAAATAGCGCAAGCCCACGATCTGGCTCTCGGCCTCCGGCAGGCGCCGAAAGACGTGCTCATCGAAGAGGTGCTTGGAGTAACCGTAGGCATTCACCGGTGCCTCGTGCCCGCGAGAGAATATCCGGCCGGTACCGTACACCGCGGCACTGGAGGCATAGAGGAAGGGGATGCGCCGCATGAGGCAATAGTCGAGCAGATCGCGGGAATAGGCAAAGTTGTTACGCATGAGATAACGACCATCCCACTCGCTCGTGACCGTGCAGGCGCCGTCGTGGAACACCGCCTCGATGGGCGTGCGGAGCTCGAATCGTCGCTGGATGAGCGCGAGAAAATCATCCTTGTCGTAATAATCCATGACGGACAGGCCGACGAGATTCCGGAACTTGCGCCCGTCCTTGAGGTTGTCCACCACCACGATGTCGCGATGGCCATCGGCATTTAAACCTTTGACGAGGTTGCTGCCGATGAATCCCGCCCCGCCCGTCACGACGATCACGATCGGGGCCCTTCTTCGGTCGATCCCTCGAGCGCCGTGAGCACCCGGGTGCTGGAGCAACCCGGGACGAGTGGCAGGGTGATGACCCGCCCGCCCCCGTCCGTGACGCAACCGTGACCCGCGATCTCCTCGGGCCGGTAATCGCCGCCTTTCACCAGGACCTCGGGGCGCACCCGGCAGATGAGGCGCTCCGGCGTGTCCTCCGGGAATGGCACAACCCAGTCCACCGAACGCAGGCCCGCGAGCACCGCCAGACGCTGCGCCAGCGGGTTGAGCGGCCGGCCCGGTCCTTTGAGACGGCCGACCGAGGCATCGTCGTTGACCGCCACGACGAGCCGATCGCCCAAGGCCCGCGCCTCGGCGAGATAGCCCACATGGCCGGCGTGCAAGATATCGAAGCAGCCGTTGGTCATGACCACGGTCTCCCCGCGCAACCGGGCACGCGCCACGAGGCCGATCAAGACGTTTTCGCTCACGATGCCGGCGGCCGCATCGGCCTCGTCGTCGAGGGCGGCGGCCAATTCCTCTACGCTCACGCTCGCGGCCCCGAGCTTTCCGACCACGATGCCCGCGGCGCTATTGGCCAACGCCGTGGCGTCTTTCAGGTCCTGTCCGGCCGCGAGCGCCGTGGCCAAGACCGCGACCACGGTGTCACCCGCGCCGGTGACGTCATACACCTCGCGCGCCTTGGCCGGGAATTCGGTCTCTTCACCCTCGCGCGGGATGAGCCACATGCCGCGCTCGCCGCACGTGACCAGGAGCGCCGCGAGCCCGAGCGCCCCGCACAGGCGCCGGCCCTTGTCGATGAGCTCGTCCCGACCGGCGCATTCACCCACTACGGCCTCGAGCTCCTTGGCGTTGGGGGTCAGCACGGTGGCACCCCGATAGCGCGAAAAATCGCGGCCCTTGGGGTCCACGACGATGGGCTTATCCTCGCCTCGCGCGACATCGATGATTCGCTCCACATTCGCCAGACTTCCCTTGGCATAGTCCGACAGGACCACGATCTGTGCCCCCGACAGCGCCGATCGGAAGTCTTCGAACAACTGTTCCATCCCGTCCCCGACTTCATTGTGTGTAGGGTGGGGGTGCTCGAAATCGAGGCGGATGAGCTGCTGGTGCTGGGAAAGGACGCGCAGCTTGACGGTGGTCGACCCGGCGATGCGGGTGAAGCGGCAACGCACCCGGAGGGCCTCGAGCCGGTCCGCGAGCACACCGGCGGCCTCGTCGGTGCCGGTCACGCCGATGAGCGTGACACCGGCACCGAGTGCGGCGACATTGACCGCGACATTGGCGGCCCCGCCCGGCCGTTCCTCGCTCTCTGTCACGTGTACGACCGGGACCGGCGCCTCGGGCGAAATGCGCCCGGCCGCGCCCGACCAGTAGCGGTCCAGGATCACGTCCCCGACGACGAGAATCGATGCGGATCGAAAGGCGCGGGCGTTGAGGATCATCGCTGGGGCGACGGCGCGTCGGACCCCTATAATAGCCGCTCGTGGGTGCGACTCGACAACCCCGACGGCAAGGGACGCGAGGGCACGGCCCTCACCTACTTAAAAAACAGAAATAATCGCGCCCGGTAGCACCAGCGAACCGGACGCCGGCACGAGAACCACAACGATGCCTCTACACGAGCCCCTTGCCGCAGCGCTCGAGGGCGGCACCCGTTTCTGGTCGCCTTCCACTGTGCTCGCGCAAGCGCCCCTTTCCTAACCTACGAGCGCCGAGATCGCCCCGGCCTCGCGTCGCAGACACCTGCCGCGCCCCTTCGGGCTCCTGCCACCGCTCGAGACCACGAGAGAATTTCCCGAGGGCTCGCAGCTGAGCCTGGAGCTGATTTTCTTCGGTCATGCCATCGGCCAGTTCTCCGTTTGCCTCGCGGCGCTCGGATCGATCGGGATAGGGCGGAATGGCGGCCGCTTCGAGGTGACGGAGGTCGAAGCCATCCTTCCGGACGGCGATCCGAGGACGGTGTATCGTGGCGACACCCAGCGCTTCGAGGACAGCCCAGAAGGCGTGTGCGGCGCGACGATCGCGGTCTCCCGCAGGGTGCAGCCGGGCTCCGATTTGACCCTGCGCCTCATGACCCGGCTGAGGCTCAAGGACCATGAGCATCTGGTCCGCCGGGCACCGTCCTTCCCTGTCCTCATGCAGCGGCTCTTGGAGCGCGCCGAGTGCCTGGGCCTCCTCTACCATCGGGACGCGATCCTCGACAGCGAGACGAAGCGGGAGCTCGTCGACGGGGCGCGCGCGATCGAGATCACGAGCCACGACCTCCACTGGGACGACTGGTCGCGCTATTCCGACCGCCAGCACACCTGGATGAAGTTCGGCGGGCTCCTGGGTGAGATCACTTACCGGGGCGATCTCACCCCGTTCCTGCCGTGGCTCGCCCTCGGCGAATGGATGCACATCGGCGGCAAGACCAGCTTCGGGCTGGGGCGGTATACACTTAGCCACGGATTTGGACAGCGCAGCTCTCGAGGATCTGAGACAGGCCCGCGAAGACAGGGAAAAAGCTAACTATGACACGTTTTTAGATTCTTACGTTCCAAATATTGAACACAACAACTCAAAGAAATTCTATTTCATGTGCAAATTCAACAAGCTGCTAGCACAGCGTATTCCCTCCCCCTGGCAGGGGGAGGGCGAGGGTGGGGGTTGAGCGCTGCGGGCTGCGTCGTTCCGATCGGACGCGCTCGACCCCATCCTATCCTTACCCCCTTCCAGGGGGAAGGGACGACGAATTTCAAATGTCTTTGGCTAGACTTAGTACCCTGTTTCATAAATACTAGCACGTATAATGAGCTTGCAAAGACGCTTGGTTCGTGAGAGGGTAAGGGGTGCGGGAGCCGCACCCTTTGATGCCCAGGAAAAGCCCCTATCCCATCAACCTCACGCCAACGGAGGCGCGCGAACTGGCGCATCGTTCTGCGAAGTATACGTTACCGTACTATCAAGTGATCCGGGCCAAGATGATCCTGCTCGCCGCCGAAGGCTTGGACAATGACGCGATCGGTAAACGACTCGATACGCGCCGTGAGATCGTCAGTCGGTGGCGAAAGCGCTTCTTCGAGCAGCGTCTCGCGGGACTCGAGGAGCAGTCCCGCCCAGGCCGCCCCCGGGCTTTCCCCCCCCAGAGATCAGTCGTCCAGGTCAAAGCGTTGGGCTGTGAGTTACCCGCCACCCGAGGAGTTCCCCTCGCGCGATGGAGTAGCGCCGATGTAGCATGAATCGATCGCCAAACCCTTCGAGTGGAAATTCACACGTCGCGACTTGGCAGCGATGCTCGCCAAGGTCCAACCGTCTGACGATCTATCAGAAGGCGGCATGAGTCCAATGGATACGTGACTATACTTACGAAATGGAGTACTTAGGAACCAGCGTAGGGTCCGCCGACATGGTCTTCGTGAGCGACCATGCGTCCTGGAGGACATCCTGACCTGCGTTGCCATCCAAGCGTGCGGACGGTGCAGTGCCTTTGATATGATCCCCTGATCGTTGGGCACCGCGAGGAGTAGCCCGACCCGCCGTGGCGGTCATGAATAAAACCATTGCGGTGACACTCGCCTGAAAGCGGAGGACTGACCATGGAAAGAATAGAACTCGAGCTCGACACGCAGACGATCGAGCGCGCCAGGCGGCTGGCGGAGGTTCGTCGTTGTACGGTGGAGCAGTTGCTCAGAGAGATGATCGAGAACCTCGGATCGACCGCGATTGAAGAGGATGTCTTCCTTGGAATGTTTGCCGAGGAGCCTGAAATGATCGATCAGATGCTCGAGATGGCCATGCAGGCGCGAGAGCAGCATCCTCTGAGGCAAAGCGGTGGATAGGGCGCTGCTTGATACCGACATCTTCTCCGAGATCTTGAAGGGGCGTAATCAAAACGTCGTTGCCAAGGCCACCGAGTATCGCAGCGCCTACGGTCATTACACTATTTCCGTCATCGTCCTCGAGATCGTCAAGGGTTTCCACAAGCTCCAACGCGAAGACCGGGTCCAGCAATTTCTGGGCGGGTTGCCCGGCGTCGAGCTATTGACCCTGGACCACCGAAGCGCGGCGCTCGCGGGGCGGATCTATGCGCATCTGGAACGCGTCGGGCAACCGATCGGCCGTGCCGATCCCATGATCGCCGCCATCGCGCTGGGGCACGGCCTGACGCTGGTCACTGGCAACCTCGCTCATTATCAACGACTCCAAGCCCTGGGCTACGGTATAGATCTGGACAACTGGCGCGCGTAGCCAGACTGACACCTTCGCGCCACCCGGCACCCTTCCGAGTCCTACCTCCACCTTTCGCTGGTCGCCCGAGATCGGCGGGAGTCCAGATCATTCCTGAACCTGTGATCGCCGAAGCGATCACGACCTGGTGCCGGGAAAATCCTCGCAAACGGATTTAGGGTTTCCCCTTGTCCGGCGCGCTCGAGACGCGTAAACCTCCGCAGCAACGCTGAACTGCGATGAGGCGATCCCCATGCGAGGGCACCTTGCGCTGGTGCTTCTAGGCAGCCTGATCTCGCGCGCCATCCTGGGCGGCGATCTCGAGACTGTGCGCGTCGGGCGCTACTCCGCGATCGTACCCGGGCCGTCTCCGGAGCAAGCCGATCCTCTTGCGGTCCCGGTTCACACGGAGCTCCCCCTCTCCGTGCAGACGGTCGGCCGCGCGGTCGAGCAGTTCCTGGCACCGACCGGCTACCGGCTTGCGCATCTCCATGTCTCCTGTCCGTCGCTGTCCGCGCTCCTTGACTTGCCCTTACCAGCGGTGCACCGAACGCTTGGGCCTATGCGCCTCGATGAGGCGCTCAAGACCCTGGCGGGACCGGCCCACACCTTGGTGATCGATCCGGTGCACCGGCTGGTCTCTTTCGAGCTCCGAGCGCGCTACGCCAGTTTGGCGCCTGCGGCCACGCCGCACGCTGCCCGCAAAGCGCGGGTTCCTGCAGAGCGTGTGGCCGTGCTGCACGCGTCGCGACCGCTTCTTCCAAAGACCGCCAGCGGCCGGCGGATCGGCCCGATCCGGCAGGATGCCCAGCTCTGGACGATTGCCGCAGATCTGCGGGAAGCCTTCCGGGCCACGACCGAGCAAGTCATGGTCGGTCTCTATGAGGCCAATCCCGGGAGCTTCTGCCACCGCAACCTCCACTGCCTCAAGGTGGCCGCGTATCTCGAAGTGCCACAGGCGACGCGGGTGGCAGCGATCAGGCCCCCGGATGCACACCGAATGGTGCAGCGTCATCTCGAGGCGTGGCGCCATCGCAGCCGCCGCGATCGGCAGGTTGCGGATGTCACGCCACGAGAGGTCCTCCCATGATGCGCGCCTCGTGGATTCTGCTGACCACGTTGTTTTTCTCGGCGTGCACCACCGCGCCGGTCCGAGAGGAGGCGCCCCCGATGCAGCCAGCCGTATTGCGGGCACAACCGGTCTGTCATCCACCCGAATATCTCGTTCGTGATCTGACGGTGCCGTGGGCGGCACGCACCTACGTCATCGGCCCGTGTCCGGACAAGGAAGCCAACGCCGCGAGTGCGAGCCCGCCAGTACCGGCCTCGTCCGAGATCGACCTCTCCGCAAGTCAGCGGACAGCGTCGTGATCCGCGGCCTCCAGAGGTGTGCCGGCGCCATCCTCTTCGCCTGGCTCGCAACGCTCGCCTACAGAGTGAGCGCCGAGCAAGGGGGCGCGACGCAGGTGGAGCAGACGCCCATTGAGCGCTCCACGTCGAGCCTGACCGCCACGGAGCAGGCGAGTCGCTGGGGCCTGACCGTCGAGGACTGGACCCGGTACCAGAGCCTCATGACGGGTCCTCGCGGCACCTGGAGCCCGAACCTCGATCCCGTGACCGCATTGGGCGTGGACGCGGACACGGACGCCGCGCGGCGGCGCTACGCCGAGGTCCTGGTCAGGCTCGAGCGCGAGCGCACGATCCGCGAGCTGGCCTTCGAGAAGGTCGTCCAACAGGTCAAACGCGAGCTGTATCCCAACGAGCCGCTCCTCGACCCCTGTCATCACCGCCGTGAAATTAGTGTAAAGCAAACGGTTTGAAAACTGCGGTCGGAAATCAATTGAGCGAAAAGCCGTATTGGGATCAAGTTTCATTGTCATGGGCCTCGTAGAGGGAGAGATCGGGCTGGTCGAGTTCGAGATCGAGGAGGTCTTGGCGACGGGTCAGTGTAAGGGGGCAAGTTCCAGCGTTAGATGAACACTTGTTTGACATCGACGTGACAAGGTTTCAGCGTTAATTGAACGCTCATGGCTTCCCCTGAAATGGTTTGTTGGGACGAAGGTAAGGTACCTCGC
>JBOIDR010000123.1:0-12422 GCA_050740695.1 Gammaproteobacteria bacterium
GCCACGCTTCATTAAACCCAAAGGCTCAACGCCTTTATCAATCGAAAAGCGATCCCTTCCTGAAAACAGGAAGGGCGGTTTCGCACGCCTGTGTAAAGCTAGGTACTGTGGTTATGATCGGTCCCCCCCTTCCAGGGGGAAGGAATCGAAAAGAGCATACGATTTCAAGTACCTTTGGCTAGCCTTACAAGCGCGGCGAAGATGCCGGTCATCGCCACGACCGAGCCAATAATGAGGCCCGCCATCCATTTGATGAGGTCTGCTTTGAGCTCAGCGATGTCGGTCTTGGTCGCCAGCTGATTCAAGTCGTCCCGGCTTAATACGCTGGCGGCCGCTCGTTTAGCCAGATCATCCGGACTTCCTGTGGCAATGAGCGCTTCGTAGAGCTCTTGGTTGATGGCGGGTCTCCTTAAACAGGGACGCCGGGATCCACGGCCCGCGGCGGACCGTCCGGTCGACTGAGCCGCCAGGCGTGCCTACCCACCCGCCTTCGCTTCGGCAGGAGGATGCCTGCGGCCTAAAGGGCCGCGCCAGCCGCCTTGGGCGCCTCGAACTGCGCCTCTTCCGTCGATCCGGACAGTGCCGTGATGGAGGAGGTACCGCACGTGATGGCCCGGGTCACGGCGTCGAAATAACCGGTGCCGACCTCGCGCTGATGCTTGGTGGCCGAATAGCCCTGGGCTTCGGCCCGGAACTCGGCCTCCTGCAACTCCACATAGGCCGACATCTGGCGCCCCGCGTAATCGTGCGCCAGGCTGAACATCGAGTAATTGAGGGCGTGGAAGCCGGCCAGGGTGATGAACTGGAACTTGTAGCCCATGGCGCCCAGCTCGCGCTGGAATTTCGCGATCGTGGCGTCGTCGAGCTTGTGCTTCCAGTTGAACGAAGGTGAGCAGTTATAGGCGAAGAGCTGGTTCGGGTGCACCTTGCGCACGCCCTCGGCGAATATCCTCGCGAAACCGAGGTCCGGGGTCTGGGTCTCGCACCAGAGGAGGTCGGCGTAGGGGGCATAGGCGATGCCGCGGGCGATGGCCTGGTCCAATCCCTTTCGGACGCAGTAAAAGCCCTCTACGGTGCGCTCGCCGGTACAGAATTCCCGATCGCGTTCGTCGATGTCCGAGGTGATCAGGCTCGCGCCCTCGGCATCGGTGCGCGCCACGATGAACGTCGGCACGCCCAGGGTGTCGGCCGCGAGCCGCGCGGCGATGAGCTTCTGCACCGCCTCCTGAGTCGGCACCAGCACCTTGCCACCCATGTGCCCGCACTTCTTCGCCGAGGCCAGTTGATCCTCGAAATGCACCCCCGCGGCGCCCGCCTCGATCATGTGCTTCATGAGCTCGAAGGCATTCAGCACGCCGCCGAAACCGGCCTCCGCATCCGCCAGGATCGGCAGAAACCAATCGATCGCGTGGTTGCCCTCGGCATGCTCGATCTGGTCGGCACGGGTCAGCGCATTGTTGATCTTGCGCACGACACAAGGCACGCTGTCCACCGGGTAGAGCGATTGGTCGGGATACATGGTGCCCGCGCTATTGGCGTCCGCCGCGACCTGCCAGCCGGAGAGATAGATCGCCTTGAGCCCGGCCTTGGCCTGCTGCACGGCCTGGTTGCCGGTGAGGGCGCCGAGGGCGCTGACGAAGGGTTCCGCGTGGATCAGGCCCCACAGTTTCTCGGCGCCGCGTCGGGCCAGGGTATGCTCGATGTGCAGGCTCCCGCGCAGGTTCACGACCTCCGCCGCGCTGTACGCGCGCTCGACGTCCTTCCAACGAGGATTGGTCGCCCAGTCTTCTTCCAGCTTCTTCACTTCGTTCTCGAACGACATCGCTTCTCTCCCCAAACTCCAAACAGTGAGCCTCCAGGGCCCGACAGGCCACCAGGCCGATCCCGGTGATAGGCGACGTCGCATCCTCGATGCTACGACCCTGAAAGCGCGCCCCACCGAATTCTCGCCGTGGATCGGCAGGGGCCCGTGCCCCGGGGTTTCCGTCGAACCGATTGATTGTAACCTTACGGCCATCGCCAAGTACACCCACCGGATGGTGGTCCCGGTGGCTGGGCCACCACCCGTTCCGGCCCGCCGCAACCTCGACATCTTACGCTGCGACGCAATATTCGACCACGGTGATGCCATCCGTACGCGCTTGCGCCGGCCTTGGGACCGGATTCCGCGACCGCGTGTACCGAAGCGCTCGCTGTATATGGAATCTGCCGATCCGCTTCGTATAATAGGCCGAGACGGACGGTGGACGCAGAGGCGATGTCCGAGAAGACCGAACACGATCACGGTGACGTGGCGCTACGGGAGGCCCGCCCGCGGCTCAGGCGTCCCCCCCTCTACAAGGTGGTCCTGGTCAATGACGATTACACCCCCATGGACTTCGTGGTCCAGGTGCTGGAGCGCTTCTTTGCCAAGAACCGGGAGGATGCGACCCGCATCATGCTCGAGGTCCATACCGCCGGCCGCGGGATCTGCGGGGTGTTCACTCATGAGATCGCCGAGACCAAGACCGCCCAAGTCAATGATTTCGCGCGCGAGCACCGACATCCCCTGTTGTGTACGCTGGAACAGGCCTGAGGCACGTCCCCGGTGCTGAGCAAGGAACTGGAAGTCACACTCAACCGCGCCTTCAAGGAGGCGCGGGCGCAGCGACACGAATTCATCACCATCGAGCATCTCTTGCTCGCGCTGCTCGACAACGGCGAGGCATCCAAGCTGTTGCGCGCCTGTGGCGCCGATCTCCAGCAGTTACGCAAGGACCTGGCGTCCTTCATCCGCGAGACCGCTCCGCTCCTGCCGCTCCTCGACAACCGGGACACCCAGCCGACCCTGGGCTTCCAGCGCGTGTTGCAGCGGGCCGTCTTCCATGTGCAGTCCGCCGGCAGGAAAGAGGTCACGGGGGCCAATGTGCTGGTCGCCATTTTCGGCGAGCGCGAGTCCCAGGCGGTCTATCTGCTGAACAAACACAACATCACGCGCTTCGACCTCGTGAACTACCTCTCCCACGGGATCACCAAGACCGCCGACGGCGAGGACTACGGCGGGGGCCCCGAGGCGGAAGGCGAAAACAGCGGCGAGACCGGCGGTAATCCTCTCCAAGCCTATACGGTCAACCTGAACCGTCAGGCACAGCTCGGAAAGATCGACCCGCTGATCGGGCGCCGGCAGGAGGTCGAGCGGACCATCCAGATCCTGTGTCGCCGCCGCAAGAACAACCCGCTCTATGTGGGCGAGGCCGGAGTCGGCAAGACCGCCATCGCCGAAGGCCTGGCCAAGATGATCGTCGATGGGGAGATCCCCGAGGTCCTGGCCCGGAGCACTATCTATGCGCTGGACCTGGGTGCCCTGCTCGCCGGCACCAAGTATCGCGGGGACTTCGAGAAGCGCCTGAAGAGCGTCCTGGCGCACCTGCAGCGCGACCCCGGTGCGCTCCTGTTCGTGGACGAGATCCACACCATCATCGGGGCGGGTGCCGCCTCGGGCGGTGTGATGGATGCTTCCAACCTCATCAAACCGGTGCTCGCCTCCGGCGAGCTCAAGTGCATCGGCTCCACCACCTACCAGGAATACCGCGGTATCTTCGAGAAGGACCGCGCGTTGTCACGGCGCTTCCAGAAGATCGACATCAGCGAGCCCTCCGTCGAGGACACCATCAAGATCCTGGCGGGGCTCAAGTCCCGATTCGAGCACCATCACCGGGTCAAGTATACCCACCAGTCGCTACGCGCCGCGGCCGAGTTGACGGAGCGCTATCTGAGCGACCGCCATCTGCCCGACAAGGCCATCGACGTCATCGACGAGGTCGGCGCCAGCCAGCAGCTCCTGCCGCCCTCGCGCCGGAAAAAGATCATTGGGGTGGGCGATATCGAGCACATCGTCGCCAAGATCGCCCGCATCCCCCCGAAAAGCGTGTCGGCCTCCGACAAGCACGCGCTCAAGAACATCGCCCGCGACCTTAAGCTCGTGGTGTTCGGCCAGGATCAGGCTATCGAGAGCCTGGCCTCGGCCATCAAGATGTCGCGATCGGGACTCGGCGACCACGGGCGGCCTATCGGCTCGTTCCTGTTCGCCGGGCCGACAGGGGTCGGCAAGACCGAGGTCAGCCGCCAGCTCGCGCGCATCATGGGCATCGAGCTGGTGCGCTTCGACATGTCGGAGTACATGGAACGCCACACCGTGTCGCGCCTCATCGGGGCGCCGCCGGGTTATGTGGGCTTCGATCAGGGTGGCCTACTGACCGAAGCGATCAACAAGCACCCACATGCCGTCCTGCTCCTCGACGAGATCGAGAAGGCCCACCCCGATGTCTATAACCTCTTGCTCCAGGTCATGGACCACGGGGCCTTGACGGACACCAACGGGCGCCAGACCGACTTCCGCAACGTCATCATCATCATGACCACCAATGCCGGGGCCGATCGGATCAGCCGCGCCTCCATCGGCTTCACCGTCCAGAACCACATGAGCGATGCGAGCGAGGCCATCAAGCGCATCTTCAGCCCCGAGTTCCGCAATCGCCTGGACGCCATCGTGCACTTCAATCCCCTGGACGATCGCACCATCGCCCAGGTGGTCGAGAAGTTCCTGGCCGAGTTGGAGGCCCAGCTCGATGCCAAGGATGTCAGCTTGGAGGTCGACGGACGGGCCCGCGCCTGGCTCGCAGAGCACGGCCACGACCCGCTCATGGGCGCCCGCCCCATGTGCCGCCTGATCCAGGACAAGGTCAAACGCCCTCTCGCCGAAGAGCTCCTGTTCGGCAAGCTCGAAGGCGGTGGACATGTCGTCATCACCGTCGAGGGCGAGGATCTGGCCCTGCGGGTGGCCGCGCGCGAGGCCGCGGTCGCGGACTGAAGAGGCGGGGCCCGTGGTTCGGCGCGCGCGTTTTCCGCTATGACCTCTCGAACCCGGTCCGCGAGTCCCCCTTGAAACAGGGTTAGATATCTTCGTCCTCAGCCCCGAAAAGGGGAGCCGCCCTATTGCTCCGCCGTGAAAACGAGGCGCGCCTTGATCAAGACCGTCTCATAGCCCCAGACCTTGGTCTCGCGGGGAGATTCAGCCATGAAGACCACGCTTGAGCTTCCGGATGACTTGATGCGCGCCGTGAAAGTCCGGGCCGCCGCTACCGAACGCAAACTGAAAGACGTGGTCGCGGAACTCATCAGGCGTGGGCTAGAGACTGCGCCGTTGTCAAGCGCGGAGGACCCACTCCAGGCTTGGGCCAAGAAGCTCGTCTTCCATACAGATGGCACGGTCACCAATCCCGACGGCATTGACGATCCGGCGCTTTTCGAAGACCTGGAGGACATTCGCCGCCGCCGCAGCCGATTATCGCCTCCGCGCGATCCGTTCGCCGATCACTGAGCATGTACCTGCTCGACACCAACGTGCTGAGCGAGACTGTGCGTCCGGTGCCGGATGCGAGGGTTGCGGCTGCCCTGGGGAAGCAGCGCACGAGGGATTTGTGTGCCTCGGTGGTGTCGCGCTACGAACTGCGCTACGGCGCCAGCCTGCGGCAAGACGCAGACCGGTTTTGGGCGCGCCTGCAACGGGGCCTGTTCCCGGTGGTGGCAAGCTGGCTCCCGGTGAGCGCGGAAATTGCCGAGCGCGGCGGGAAAATCGGCGCTGATCTGCGACGCAAAGGCCGAGAGGCCGGCGATCTGGACCCGCTTCTCGCGGCAATCTGGAACGGCAAGACCCGCGAGGTCTGCACCACAGTGCTGCCCTTCCAGTCGCTGGAGCACGTGGGACATGCGCTTGAAAGTCACGGAAACCGGGCTTTACACCTACCCTGATGTGGCGGCGCTCTGCAGTGAGCCTGAGTTTGAAGACTCCGAGCAGGATACGCTAACGAACCCGTCTTTGATCATCGAGGTGCTATCGGACAGCACCGAGCGTTACGCGGCCATAAATTCGCGCATTATCGCCGGTTGACGTCTTTGCAAGACTATGTGCTGGTGTCCCAGCACAGACCGCTCGTGGAACGCTTCACGCGACACGGTGAGGAATGGATCCTGCGCATGGCGGAAGGGCTGGAGGCTATTCTTCCACTGCCCGCTATGGGCTGCGAGCTCCCGCTGGCAGACGTTTATGACAAAGTGAGCTTCGACGGAGAAGATTCGATAGCCGATGCCGAATGACACCGTGGTGAGCCCGGTCGAGAGCATGGGTGCCGATCGGATCAGACGCCGTCGTGACGCGGCGGGCGATGGTCGAGTCGACGCCCCCCGATCGGTGCGGCATGAGGATTGGGGGGTTCAGTCTCGCAACGCCATCCGCAACACCTCGGCCGGGTGCAGGGCGCGGCGGCCCACCCCATCCCGGATCTGATGCCGACAACTGGTACCGTTTGCGACGACCAGTGTGTCCGGGGCCGCGCGCCGGATGGCGGGGAACAGGACCAGCTCGCCGATCCGCATCGACAGCTCGTAGTGCTCCGATTCATAGCCGAAGGCCCCCGCCATCCCGCAGCAGCCGGAAGGGATCGCCTCGGTGCGGGCCTCGGGCAGGATCGCGAGGGTTTCGAGGAGCGGGCGCATACCGCAGAGCGCCTTGGCATGACAGTGGCCGTGGACTAGGAGCCGTCGCGGCTTCGCGTCGAACCCCAGGGTTCTCAACCGCTGTGCCTCTTGTGCCATGAGCTCCTCGAAGAGCCGCGCCCGGCTCGCCACCACACGGGCCTGATCGCGCAGGGGCGCGGACACCAGATCCGGCGCCTCGTCGCGGAAGGTGAGGATCTCCGAGGGTTCGAGACCCAGGATCGACTCGCCCCGAGCGGCCGCCGGGTAAAGCCGCGCGATGGCGGCATCGAGTAGCCGCCGCGCCTTGCGTAATAACCCCTGGCTCAACTGCACGCGCCCCGACTCCAGGCCATGGGTGAGCGTGACGCGAAAGCCCGCACGTTCCAAGACCTCCACGGCGGCGATGCCGATGTGGGGCTCGTGGTATTCCGTGTAGGGGTCATTGAACAGGATCACACTATCCGCCTCTCCGGCGCGTGAATGCGGATGGTGGAGCGAAAACCAACGGCTCAGGGTCTGGCGCGCCGGCACCGGCAGCATACGCGCTGCGCTGAACCCCAGGAGCCGCTTGATCCGCGGGTCGTTCATCAGAAGACCCGCGAGCCCCGGAAGATACGCCGCCAAGCGCTGGATGCGCCCGAACTCCCCGAGCACCCGTGCGCGTAGCGGCAGACCGTGCCGATCGTGGTAGTGCTGCAGGAACTCCGACTTCATGCGCGCCATGTCCACCGAGGCCGGGCATTCGGACTTACAGCCCTTGCATAGGAGGCAGAGGTCCAGGACCTCTCGCAGGCGCTCATCCGACAGGGCCCGACGCGCGTCCGCTTGCGTCAGGAGTTGCCGGAAGACATTCGCCCGGCCGCGCGTGCCGTGCCGTTCTTCCAGGGTGGCCATGTAGGAAGGACACATGGTGCCGCGCCCCGCGCGCTTACGGCACGCCCCCGAGCCGTTGCAGCGCTCGGCGGCCCCGAGGAGGCCGCCGTCCTCGTGCCAGTCGAAATAGGTGGGCACCGGGTCTCTTCGGATCGTGACGCGCAGATCACGATCGATGGGGGGCGCAGCATCCAGGATCTTTTGAGGGTTGAAGATCCCCTCGGGATCGAACGCCGATTTGACTCGGCGGAGAAGTGCGTGGACCTCCGAACCCAGCATGCGCTCGACGAACGGCGCGCGCAGCCGCCCATCGCCGTGCTCCCCCGAGAGGGAACCGCCGTATTGGGCCACCAGATCGGCGACCTCGTGGGCAATCGATCGAAACCGCTCGCGGTCCCCGGCGACTTTGAGATCGAGCTCCGGCCGGAAATGCAAGAGCCCGACGGAGGCATGACCATAATATACGCAGCGGGTCCCGTGCTTCTCCATGAGCGCCTGGATACGCGTCACATACTCGGGCAGATCGGCGAGGGCCACGGCCGTGTCTTCGATCACGGTGACGGCCTTGCGGGGGCCGGGCCTATTCATCAATAAACCGAGTCCGGCCTTGCGCAGATCCCAGACCCGAGTGGCAAGCGGCGGCCGCACGATCGGAAACGCATAGCCGAGACCTTCGTCCCGGTAGTCTTCGATGAGGTCCGAGGCGCGCGCCTCGAGGTCTTCGCGGCCCTCGCCCTGAAACTCGACGACCAAGACCGCCTCGGGATCGCCCTCGATCCAGAACCGGTTGTCGCGTTGTTCGAGGTGGTGGCGGGTCTCGTCCAGGATGCGCCGGTCGATCAGCTCGACCGCGGCCGGCCCGTGTCGAACCGCGACGAGCGTCCCGCGCATGGCGCCCATGAGCGTGTCGAAGTGGGCGCAGAGGAGAAGCCGCCCCGACGCGCGCGGCACCAGCCGGAGCGTCGCTTCCGTCACGAGCGCCAACGTCCCCTCGCTTCCGCACAGGAGGCGCGCGAGGTTGAAGGGCGGCCCGTCCGCGATCCACGGCCGGCCGCGCGCCAAGGCGTCCAGTGCGTAGCCGGTGTTGCGTCGCACGACCTCGGGGCGCGGGTAGCGTTGTAATACCAACTCGCGGTGGGCATCGATGATCTCGAGCACCTCGCGATAGATCCGACCCTCGAGCGTGGGCAAGCGCCGCTTGGCTTCCAGCGCCGGGCCGTCGAGCGGACCGAAGCTCGCCAGCGTCCCGTCCGCCAGCACGGCCTCGATCTCGATCACATGGTCGCGCGTCGTGCCGTGGCGGATCGAATACGCGCCGCAGGCGTTGTTGCCGATCATCCCCGCGATCATGCAACGGTTGGCGGTCGAGGTGTCGGGGGCGAACTGCAACCCGGGTGGCCCCAAGGCATCGTTTCCCGGCGCATCGTTGCCCAGCTCATCGTTCTCAAGGGCATCGTTTAGATCCTCGAGGATCACCCCCGGCTGCACCCGTGCGCGGCCCGCCGCCACGTCGATCTCGACTATCGCCGTCATGTGGCGCGAGACATCGACGACCAGCCCCTCGCCCACGCACTGTCCCGCCAGGCTGGTCCCGGCGGCGCGCGGAATGAGCGGGATGCGGTGGCGGGCGGCGTGAAGGACGATGGCGACGCAGTCCTCCCGATGGCGGGGACGCACGACCCCCAGCGGCAGCTTTTCGTACGGCGAGGCATCCGTCGCATAGAGCATGCGGGTGAGGGGGTCCGCCAGGACCTCGCCCTCGATTCGAGAGGCTAGGTCCGACCACACACCGCTATCGGCAGAGTCGGCAGGAGGCAGGGGGGAGGATGGTGGCACGCCGTCCACCTCGGAAATGCCAGATCAGCGGCCGACTACCGGCCTGCACCGCCGCGGGCATCGGCGGCGGGGATGATCCGCCCTCAAACGGAGGGCAATAGCCCGGGAAAGCCCTCGAGCGCCGAGCGCAGCTTTTTAAAGGCATTCTGCTCGATCTGGCGTATGCGTTCCGCCGACACGCCGAACTGGGCCGCCAGCTCGTGCAGGGTCGCTTTCCGCTCTGCCAGCCAGCGCCTCTCGACGATCTCGCGGCTGCGCCCGTCCAAGCCGGCCAGGGCGTTGCGCACGACGCCCTCGCGATCGCGAGCCAGGTCTTCGGCCGCCGCTACCGCGGCTTCGGGCTCGTAACGCAGGTCCACCAGGTACTGGGCGGGGGCCGGGGGGCCACTTTCGTCATCCAGTGGATCGAAGGACGTGTCGTGGGCGTTCAAGCGCCTTTCCATCTCGGTGACGGCGCTCGGGCTGACACCGAGCTCTCGCGCGACCCCCTTGACCTCCTCGCCGGAGAGCCAGCCGAGGCGCTTTTTGGCAGAGCGCAGGTTGAAGAACAGCTTGCGCTGGGCCTTGGTGGTGGCGACCTTGACGATGCGCCAGTTGCGCAAAATGAACTCGTGGATCTCGGCGCGGATCCAATGGACGGCAAAGGACACCAGCCGCACGCCGACGTCGGGGTCGAAGCGCTTGACGGCCTTCATGAGACCCACCGTGCCCTCCTGGATGAGGTCTGCCTGGGCAAGACCGTAACCGTTGTAGCCCCGCGCCACCCGCACCACGAAGCGCAGGTGCGCGAGCACCAGGCGGCGGGCCGCATCCAGATCCTCATGACTGCGATAGCGCTCCGCCAGCTCGCGTTCCTCCTCGAGCGTGAGCATGGGAATGCGGTGCACGGCCTCGATGTAGGCATCCAGAGAACCGATGGGCAGCGCCGGTCGCAATTCGTTCATCATCGCTGATTCCCCCAAGACAGATGATTGGCATGGTAGCGCTCTTCCCCCCACGAGTGCTAATCCTAAGAGTCCAAACAGAGCCTCAGGGTTCCGCGTCCGCGAGCAGGGCATCGACGAACCCGGCGGCATCGAATCCCTGCAAGTCCTCGAGTGCCTCGCCGACGCCGATGAAGCGGATCGGGGTACCGAGCCGCTCGGCCAGCGCGAACACCATCCCGCCCTTGGCCGTGCCGTCCATCTTGGTTATGGCGATCCCGGTGAGCGCAACGATCTGATGGAACTCGGTCGCCTGCACTAGGGCATTCTGGCCGGTCGTGGCGTCCAGGACCAGCATCGCCTCGTGGGGCGCGCTCCGGTCGAGCTTGCGGATCACCCGGCACACCTTTCCGAGCTGGTTCATGAGGTGAGCCTGGGTGTGCAGCCGGCCCGCGGTGTCCACGATCAAGACCTCGGTGCCCCGCGCTCGGGACTTCTCGAGGGCCTCGAAGGCCACCGCCGCCGGATCGCCGCCTTCGGCCCCGGCCGTGACCGGCACCCCGGCGCGCTCGCCCCAGGCCGCCAATTGCGCCAGGGCGGCGGCCCGAAAGGTATCGCCGGCCGCGACGGCCACCGACCGGCCCTCCGCACGCAGATGGGCGCAGAGTTTGCCGATGGTGGTGGTCTTACCGGTCCCGTTGACCCCGACGACCAGGATCACGAACGGCGTGTCGCGGCCCCGCGGGATCACCAGCGGCGTCGAGACCGGTTCGAGGATCGAGATCAACTCGGCCCGGAGGGCGTCGCGGAGGCGCTCCGGATCGTTGAGCTCCCGGCGTCTCAGCCGATCCCGCAGGTTCGCGACGATGCGTTCGGTCGCCTCGACCCCGGCATCGGCCCCGAGCAAGAGGTCCTCTATCTGCTCGACCGCGCCCTCGCCGCCGACCGTACCGAGGAGGCGCGCGAGCCCGACGCCGAAGCGCGCACGGGTACGCCGGAGCCCCTCCGTCAGGCCCATGTCCTAACCCGCCCCCCGGGGGGGGTCGGCAGGCTCCGTAAGGCAGACGGGAAGGCTCGGAGGGACATACAGGGCGTGATCGTAGCATCCAGGGAATTGGCAGCGGGAGGGAATGGCGGGCGGCCCTCGATCGGTGGCCGATGTTTCCCGTCACAGCCTGGCGCGCGGGGGCCGTCCAGATCGCGCCTCGTGGCGGTCGTTCAGCACTCGCTTATCGCGTCCAGCCGCTCGGCGATGAGCCGGTCGGCGTAAGCGTAATCCACTCGTCCTCGAGAGCATGGACGCCCGCCGTCAGCACCTCCAGGATCTGATCCTGGATGCCGCCGCTTCGCCCGAGAGGATGCGAACGTTGGTCGGAGATCTGAGCGATCTGCTATCACTCCGCGTCCATGGCCGTAACGGGGCATAGAGGAGTTGCTTGATGACTCCTGGTGACGCCGCAAACAGCAATGGCACTGCATTTGCTGATATGCGGCTCTTCCCTTGAAAGCGGCGCAATGGCAATAGATGGGAAAAAAACGGGGGACAGGGCGGCCGGACAACAGAAGGGCGTCGACGCACGAGAAGCAAGAGCGCAAGGAACGCGTCTTCACACAAGGGACGCCCTCAGTCGTCACCAGCATCGCAGATGCGGTCGTCATCAAGACATGACGATCATCTGTATCTCCTCGGTGCATGAGAGCATTCCTTGGGCTGGGCACGGGAACTACGCAGTGTCCAAGTGCGGCATCGCCATGTTGATGAAGACCATGGCTCAAGAGCTTTCGCCACACCGGATCCGGGTCAATGCCATCGCCCCTGGCGCTATCAAGACCGAAATCAATAGGGATGCGTGGAAAACGCGGCACGCGGAAGCCGAGCTTCTGCGGCTCATTCTCTACGGGCGGGTAGACGAGGTCGGGGATGTCGCTCGGGCCGCCGTGTGGCTCGCCTCCGACGAGGCCGATTATATCAACGGCGCTACGCTGTATGTCGATGGCGGAATGGCGTTGTATCCCTAAATCACGGAACTTTTAGTGCTCCACCCGATCTGATCGACTTTATCGGCAAACAAAGTAGATCGGGAGGATCGGATGGAGCGGGGAAAAGTTAGCATGTTCGCGGCGAAGTTCAAGAAGGCCCTCTCGGTGGGCGTGCTCAACGAGCTGGGCAAGGCCACGCGCTACTGCCATCGGGTGCGGCAACTGACACCCTACCGGATGGTGATGACGCTGATGGCCCTGTTTGCGGGGACACGGGTCGATAGCTTGGCGGAT
>JBOIDR010000124.1:0-12366 GCA_050740695.1 Gammaproteobacteria bacterium
GGCCACGCTTCATTAAACCCAAAGGCTCAACGCCTTTATCAATCGAAAAGCGATCCCTTCCTGAAAACAGGAAGGGCGGTTTCGCACGCCTGTGTAAAGCTAGGTACTGTGGTTATGATCGGTCCCATCCCAACTTGCGGGTACAAGACGCGATCGCCTTGGTCTTCAATAAGTTCCGCGAGCTCGGCAGTATCCGCCAGACCTATCGATGGTTCCACGAGGACAACATCGAGTTGCCCGTCAATAAAGCGGTGGCGGGACGGTTTCAACTCGTCTGGCAACTTCCCACGCAGAGCTTTGTCAGTGATGTGCTGCACAATCCGCTCTATACCGGTGCCTATGTGTACGGCCGCCGCGCGAGGGAGGTGGTGGTCAAAGAAGGTCGAGCGGTGAAGCGCCAAGGCTCACCCCGGCCACCCGCCGCCGCCAAGGTCCTTATTCAGGACCATCACCCGAGCTATATTAGCTGGACCGAGTACGAACGAAATCAACAGATCATGCAGGGCAACCATGGCAATTTCGGTCTGGATGAGTCGGTCATGGCCGTGCGCGCCGGTCACGGACTATTGACCGGGCTTTTGCGTTGCGCTCGGTGTGGTCGCAAGCTTCACATTCGCTACTGGGGCAAGCGCGGTACGGCGGCCCGCTATTTGTGCGACGGTGATTTTCCCACCGGCGGGCACTATTGTTTGGGCTTCGGCGGGGCCACCGTCGATAAACGCGTCAGTGAAGAGATCCTCAACGCCCTCTCACCCCTGGGGGTGGCGGCCAGCCTCGCGGCGATCGAAAAGCTCAGCGTGAAGGGTAGTGACCGGCGCGAGGCGTTAACGCGCCAGCTCCAGCAATTGGACTATGAGGCGCACCGTGCGTTTGATCAGTATAACCAAGTTGATCCGGCGAAGCGCTTAGTCGCTGAGGTGCTGGAACAACGCTGGAATGAGAAGCTCGAAGCTCTCACTCAACTTAAAACCGAGCTCGACGCTGAGGAGGTCGCAGCTCCGCGGGCCGAGAAAGAAACGATTATCGCGTTGGGCGAAAACTTCGCCTCGGTTTGGCATGATCCCGCCTGCCCGATGGTGCTGAAAAAAGAAGATCGCCCGCACCCCTCATCAACGAAATCATGGTCGACTTGGACGACGACACCCAACAGCTTCACTTTATCCTTCATTGGCACGGCGGCTGTCACACGCGCTTTCAGATGCGCAAGCCACTCTCCGGTGCCCTCCTGCACAAGACCGCGTTGGAAGACCTCGAGGTGATCACCAACATGGCCCGCCGTTATCGTGACGATGAGATCGCACGGGTGCTCAGCAAACTAGGGCGGCGAACCGCAAGGGTGATCGGTGGACGCAGTCGCGGGTGGCCTCGGTGCGAAAGAAGCAAGCGATCCCCGCCCCTGACCAAGCGCAGCTGGACCCGAACTTGTTAACCTTGGGCCAAGCCACGAAGTACTGTGGCGTCAGTGATACCACCCTGATGCGACTCATCGACGAGAAGATCTTAGCCGTTGAACAAGTCGCGCCCTATGCGCCGTTGGAAATCAAGCGCGCCGACTTGGACAGTGAACCGGTAGCGAGCATACTCGAACGGCTCAAGGCCACGGGGAAACTCATTCTCGATGGGGACACGTTGACAAAACGACAAAACAACAGTGTCTGTTTACTAAAATCAATGACTTGCACAACGGAGGTATTATGCGTGCTTATTCAGATTGGCGGCCGAGCCGAAACGCTGGATGAGCGCCCCGACCTACTCCGTATTCGTGACACGGCACAAGAGGGCGACGGCATGAGCCGCGATACCCTCCTCGCGCCCGGCGAAACCCATGCCCTCCGTCGTGGTCCCCTTGAGGTTGACCTGTCCCGGATCGACCCGGAGATCCGCGGCGAGATTCTCGCGCATGGCGGCGAAATAGGGCGCGAGCTTGGGTTTTTGCGCGACCACCGTGGCATCGACGTTGGCGACCTCGAAACCGAGCGCTTCGATGAGACCGAGGGTCCGACGCAGCAGGATGCGGCTGTCGATCCCCGAGAGCGCCGATTGGGAATCGGGGAAATGGCGGCCGATGTCGCCCAGGCCCGCGGCTCCCAAGAGCGCATCGCAGACCGCATGGATGAGCGCATCGCCATCGGAATGGGCGAGGAGCCCGCGCTCATGGGGGATGGTCACCCCGCCGAGCACCAGGCGCCGGCCCGCTACCAGGCGGTGGGCGTCGTAACCGTGGCCGACGCGCATCATTCCTTGTCCTGCGAACCGAGGTACAGGGCGGCACGCGCCAGATCCTCGGGGCGCGTGATCTTGATGTTGGCGGCATGTCCCTCGATCAGCCGGGGCGCGAGGCCCATCCGTTCCATCGCCTGCGACTCGTCCGTGACCACCCCGCCGCCTGCCGCCACCTGCTCCAATGCCGCGATCAAGGCGCCGAGCCGAAACATCTGCGGTGTCTGCGCCTGCCATAGCCCATCGCGCGCTACGGTGCCCTGTACTTCCCCTGCGGGCCCCGCGCGCTTCAGGGTGTCTCCTACCGGTACGGCCAGGAGACCGCCGACCGGATGGTCCCATAGCCCCCCGATCAGACGATCGAGGTCCTCTCGCCGCAAGCACGGCCGCGCGGCGTCGTGTACCAGAACCCAGTCGTCTCCATCGCCGTGTAGGGCGAGCACACCGAGCGCCGCGAGCACCGAGTCGGAGCGCAGGGCGCCGCCGCTTGTGACCCAGAGGGGCGCACGGCAGCGGACCTCCATCCTTTGCCAGTGAGGATCGCCGGGGGCCAGGGCCACCACCACCCCGCTCACCTTGGGGTGATCGCCGAGCCGCCTCAATCCGTGCGCGAGGACCGGGACCCCGCACAGCGGAAGGTATTGTTTCGGGACATCGGCACCCATGCGTGCACCGACACCCGCGGCCGGGATCGCCGCCCACACCCTGCGCATCTAGTTCGCGGCCTCGGCGGGCGCTTCGATGATCTGGTAGAATACCTCGTCCTCCCGGATCATGCCCATCTCGGTCCGGGCCCGCTCCTCGATGGCCTCTAGCCCCGACTTGAGATCGGCGACCTCGGCCTCCAGGGCGCGATTGCGCTCGCGGAGGCGCCGGTTTTCGAGCGCCTGGGCATCGCGCGCGGAATGAAGCTCGGCGAGATCGCCTATTCCCCCTCGACCATACCACAATCGATATTGCAACGCGGCCAGGAGGACGGCCAAGAACGCGATGAGGATCGTAGTGAAGCGCGTACCCCGCCGCACCAGCCGGACAGGCGGTAGAGGTGCGATCGCTCTCGCCGGTTCCGACATCCCGCTATCCGGGAAGGGTAGGGAACGCACGGCGCCCGGGATAAGACGCCTCTGCCCCGAGCTCCTCTTCGATCACGATCAAGCGATTGTATTTCGCGACTCGATCGGAGCGCGACAGCGATCCGGTCTTGATCTGCCCGCACGAGGTGGCGACCGCCAGATCGGCAATGGTGGTGTCCTCGGTCTCCCCGGAGCGGTGCGAGACCACGGCCGTGTAGCGCGCCTCGTGCGCCATGCGGATCGCGGCCAGGGTCTCGCTCAAGGTCCCGATCTGGTTGACTTTGATGAGGATGGAGTTGCCGATCCCGCGCTCGATGCCCTGTTTCAGGATCGCGGTGTTGGTGACGAAGAGGTCGTCGCCGACCAGTTGGACCCGATTTCCGAGACGCTCGCTCAGGAGCCGCCACCCCTCCCAGTCGTTCTGGTCCATGCCGTCCTCGATGGTGATGATGGGATAGCGCGCCACCCACGTTGCGAGCAACTCTGCGAATGCCGCGCTCGTGAGATCCCGGCCCTCCGATGCCAGCCGGTAGCGCCCCTCCCGGAAGAACTCCGAGCTCGCGACATCGACACCCAGGAACACATCCTCGCCGGCACGATAACCGGCACACGAGACGGCCTCCAGGATGACCTCGACCGCCGCCTCGTTCGAGGGCAGATCCGGCGCGAAACCGCCCTCGTCCCCGACCGCGGTGTTGAGCCCGCGCCCGCGCAGCACGTCGCGCAGCGCGTGGAACACCTCGGCGCCGTAGCGGACGGCGTCGCAGAGGCTCGGGGCGCCGACCGGCAGGATCATGAACTCTTGAAAGTCCACGTTGTTGTCCGCGTGCGCCCCCCCGTTGATGATGTTCATCATGGGGACCGGGAGCGTGAAGGGCCCGTTGCCGCCCAGATGGCGATAGAGCGGCACGCCGCTCTCCGCGGCCGCGGCGCGGGCCGCGGCCATCGACACGCCGAGGATGGCGTTGGCCCCGAGCCGTCCCTTGCCGGCCGTGCCGTCCAGCCAGCACATGAGTCCATCGAGCTTGGCCTGGGCGCCGACCTCCTGCCCGACGAGCGCGCCCTGGATCTCGCCATTCACGTGCGAGACGGCCTTCTGCACCCCCTTGCCGCGATAGCGCTTGGGGTCCCCATCGCGCAGCTCGATGGCCTCGCGCTCCCCTGTGGACGCCCCCGAGGGCACCGCGGCGATACCGACGGCCCCCGATTGGGTCACGACCTGCACCTGGACGGTAGGATTGCCCCGGGAGTCCAGGATCTCGCGGCCGTGGACGGATTGGATGCTCGACATGCCCCCCCGACTGCGCTCACCCGCGGGCACCTTTCCCCACGCTTCCGATGGGGGGCTCGACCGCGATTCCGACGACGGGCCGGAGCTCCCGGCGTCCCTATGGAGGACTCGACCGCCGACCCGTAAACTCGCCGGTCTATTCCGGCGACGGTCATGCCCCCCAGACCCCTCTCCCACCGGAAATCCCCTCAGATCCCCTCTCTTACCGGGAGAGGGCTAGGGTGAGGGGATCGAAAAAAATCTGCGATTCGTGACCGTGCAGCGCATATCATAACGACAGGCCCGGATCCGCCGCAACGCCACGCCTCACGCGCTCGCGCGCATCCAGTCAGGACGGAGGGTCGTCGCTGATCTGGCCCGGAGCGCGCACCACGATCTCCGGTTTGCCACCGAAGAGCTTGAGCGTGCCCCGAACATAGGCGTAGCTGCGCCGCGGGTGCCCGGGTTCGGCGGCGATGTAGCGATTGTCGAGCAAGCGCAGGATTGCCTGCCCGGCGTCGGAGTCGGCATCCGGCACGAAGAGCTGAAACGGCTGCTGTAAGGAACCGATGGTCACGACCACGTGCCGGCCGCCGACCCGATGGTATTCCCGCAACTCCGTGAAGACGATCGCCCCGGTGTCATGGGACGCGAGCATCAAAAGGCGCTCGTAATCGAGGCGCGAGTTGAACAAGAGCGGATCGCCGATACGGGCCTCACGATAGGCCGCAATCGCCTGGGCGCGCAGGTGCCACCAAACGCCCAGGAGCGCATAGTTCCGCGCCTCGGCCCCGTTCACCGCGAGCTGGTCCCAGACCCCGTGATGGGCCGCTTGGGCCTCCCGCTCCGCGGCGGTATAGCGTGCGTGGTGGTCGGGAAACTCGGCATAACCGTACTTCACGAAATACGGGCTGTAGCCCGTGCGGATCATGTGCTCCTGGAAATCGAGCCCGGCCGCGTGCACGAAACCGAGCACCCTGCCGAAGTTGTCCAGATGCTTTTCCCAGCATTCCGCGAGGGGCTCGGTACCCGGAAACTCCAAGGTCACGGCCGCGCCGTTCGGGAGGAGACGCTGGGCCTCGGCCTTCGCCGCCCGCCCCCAAGGCGTTTGGGGCTTGGTTCGGCTCCCGGAATTCGATTCCTCGGTATCGAGCGCCAGGATGCGGATGCTCGCCTCCCGCCCGTCCGCACGAATGCGCACCGTATCCCCATCGACCACTCGTACCACCCTACCTTCCACCGTAGTGCCAAAGAACATACGCTCTACCTCTTCGCATCAATGTTTGCCGGCGCATCACGCATCGCACGCTGTCGCCATCGCAATCGGCGCAGGGCGTTGCACGGCGCGTACACGAGACCCGTCGGACGACTCCGCCTCCCCACCCGGTTACCGGGGCGGCCCGTCTCCAGTCCGCCCGGGTGGAGGGTAACCCCGGGCCCCGTTCCCCGAATGTTAGCCCTCGGGCCGATCGGCGGTCAGTGACTCACATCTCGCGGCCAACCGACCCGGCGTGCTAGAGCGGCGTAAACCGCCAGCAGCGGTGCACGCGCGGGTTGCGGGCGAAATCCGGGGGAATGGTCGCGCGCGTGAGGTCCTCGATGCGCAGACCGAGCGCCGCGATGGCCGGCTCGTCGAGCTTCATGTGGCGGCGATTGGTGGAAAAGATCATCACCCCGTCCGGTGCGAGCAGGCGGGCGGTGGCGCGGATCAGCCCGATGTGATCGCGCTCCACGTCGAAGGTCTCGCGCATGCGCTTCGAGTTCGAGAAGGTCGGCGGATCGGTGAAGATCAAACCGTAGCGCTCGTCCGCGGCCAACGTGCGCGTCGTTTCCTCTAGCCAGGCGAGACAGTCGGCCTGTACCAGGGCGTGTTCCGGCCCGGTGATGCCGTTGCGAGCGAGGTTGCGGCGCGCCCAGTCCAGATAGGTGCGGGACAGATCCACGGTCGTGGTGATCGAGGCCCCGCCGAGCGCGGCATAGACCGTGGCGGTGCCCGTATAGCCGAAGAGATTCAAAAATCTCCGCCCGCGGGCCAGCTCACTGATCAGTGCCCGGGTCGGACGGTGGTCCAGGAACAGGCCGGTGTCGAGGTAATCGGTTAGGTTCACGAGGAAGCGGCAGCCGTTTTCCCGGACCTCGTGCAACTCGCCGCCGGCGGCCAGCTTCCGGTATTGATCGACCCCCCGCTGGCGGCGGCGCTTTCTCACGTAGAGGTGTGCCGCGGGTATATTGCAGAGCCTGGTGATCACTACCAGCGCGGCTTCCAGCCGACCGGCCGCGCGCGCCGCGTCGATGTGGGGCGGGGCCTCGTGCTCCTGTACATAGACATAACGCCCCTCGCCCTGATAGAGATCGATGGCCAGGTTGAATTCCGGCAGATCGGCGTCGTAGATCCGATAGCAATCGACCCCCGCGCGCCTGGCCCAGCGCGCCAGCGACTTCATGTTCTTGGACAGCCGGTTGGCGAACATCTCGGCGCCCGCGGCGGCTCCCGGTCGTTCGGCCCTTGCAGGAGTCTTTTGCGGTCTCCGGTCGAGCGTGCCGCTGCCGGTGGCGTTCCCGACCGGGTCGGCAGCCATCGTTTCCGCCAAAGCCTCGCGTTCCGGTGGAGTCGCGATGGCGGCTTGCGGTGCGGACGGCACAGGGAAGCAGTAGAGCCGGCAACGCAGCGCGCCGTTGTAGAGCACCTGCGTGCGCTCGGGCACGGCGCGCAGGCGGTGGGCGAGCCCAGGGTTGTGCGTGAAGATGGCCGCCCGCCAGCCGGGGAACCCCCGTTTGAGCGCGTCGCCCAACGCCGCATACAGCCGCGGCAGATCGGGGTCCCGCCCGAGGCGCTCGCCATAGGGCGGGTTCGCCACCACCAACCCTGGCCGGCCCGCCTGCGGTCGTAGATCCACCAGTGCGCATCGCTCGATGCGGATCTTCTCCGCGAGGCGTGCGCGGACCACGTGGCTCAAGGCCCGTTGCACGGCCATCGGATCGCCGTCGGAGCCGAGAATGGCGTTGTCCCGCGGTCCCTGGGCTCGCCTCGCGCACGCTTCTTCCAGCAACTCGGCCCAAACGATCGGGTCGTGCCCGCGCCATCCGAGGAATCCGAAGTAAGGGCGCAAGAGCCCCGGCGCGATGTCGAAGGCCATGAGCGCCGCCTCGATAGGCAGGGTCCCGGACCCGCACAGCGGATCCGCGAACGGCGCGCCCGACTCGGCAAGCGCGGGCCAGCCGGCGGCGACCAGGAGGGCCGCGGCCAGGTTCTCCTTGAGCGGCGCCGGGCCGCCCTCCTCCCGATAGCCGCGGCGGTGCAGGGCCTCGCCGGAGAGATCGATGCCGAGGCTCGCCTGATCGCGGTAGAGATACACATGGACGCGCACGTCCGGCCGCTCGCGATCGATCAAGGGGCGCTCGCCATGCCGTTCGCGGAGCTGGTCCACGATGGCGTCCTTGACCTTGAGCGCCCCGAACTGGGAGTGGGTGATCGCAGAATCGACCGCCTCGAACCTCACCGCCAAGGTCCCCGCCGGCGCCAGATGCTCGTCCCAGTGGATGGCCCCTACCCCTTCGTACAAGGCCTCGGGTGAGGGCGCGGGGAAGCGCGAGAGGGGCCACAGGACGCGGCTCGCGAGCCGGGACCAGAGGCACGCGCGGTAGGCCATGGCGAGATCTCCTTCGAAGTACACCCCCGCACGCCCCGTCCGCACCGAAGCCGCACCGAGGGTGGTCAACTCGCGCGCTAGCAACCGTTCCATGCCCTTGGGCGTGGTGGCGAAGAGCCGTTCGGGCATACGCTAGATGCTTGCGTGTCTTTGGCTCCTGCTCGAGAAACGCTCGGCGATCACCATCTCGGGGTTCATCGCTCTCCGCCGTCTTCGCTGAGGGCGGCGAGGTAGCGCTCGTAAACGAAAAGACGGTTACGGCGTTTGCCGGTCAGTTCGCGTGCGATCCCGAGCTCGCTAAGTAAGGCCATTGCCGATGAGGCTGCCGGAAACGAGAGCCGTGCGCTGCGGCACACCTCGGGCATGGACAGGATCGGACGCGCTTTGAGCGCTTCGTGCACGCGCAATGCCGAGCCGACGCGGCGCCCGCTTGGTTCGATCCGCGCCCGGTCGACCGTGAACATCTCGACCAGCCGCTGCGCCGTCGAGACCGCGGCCTCGGCTGTCTGCCGCACGCCATCGAGAAAGAAGGCGAGCCACGTCTCCCAGTCGCCTGTACGACGCACCAGATCGAGCAGATCGTAATAGGCGGTCCTATGCTGCTTCAGGTACACGCTCAGGTAGAGTAGCGGTTCCCGCAGCAGGCCAGCGTTGCAGAGCAGAAACGTAATGAGCAGCCTACCCACGCGCCCATTGCCGTCGAGGAAAGGGTGGATCGTCTCGAACTGCACGTGCGCGAGGCCTGCGCGCACCAGTAACGGCAACCCGTCATTCTCGGCGTGAAGGAAGTGCTCCAGCGCCCCCATGCAATCGGGCACCGCGGTGTGCGGCGGCGGCACGAAGACGGCGTTACCGGGCCGGGTGCCGCCGATCCAGTTCTGTGAGCGGCGGAACTCGTCGGGATCCTTGCCACTGCCGCGGCCGCGCGAGAGCAATACGCCATGGATCTCACGAATGAGGCGGTTCGAAAGCGGAAACCCCTCCCGCAGTCGCGCGAGCCCGTGTTCGAGGGCCGCGACGTAATTCGAAACCTCGACCACATCGTCGAGCGGAACGCCCGGGGCCTCCT
The DNA here is from genome assembly GCA_050740695.1 of Gammaproteobacteria bacterium. Lineage (GTDB taxonomy): Bacteria > Pseudomonadota > Gammaproteobacteria > JACCXJ01 > JACCXJ01 > JACCXJ01. The sequence goes on from JBOIDR010000124.1 coordinate 9,283, forward strand.
CGATCTCGAAGAGCAGCAGGTCCGAGAGCGAGGACTGCGTCCCCTCGATCTGCGAGGAGAGCACCGCCTCCTTGCGGATGTAGGCATAGAGAAAGAGCATCTTGTCCGGCAGCAACGCGGTGACGCCATCGAGCCGCCCGAGGGCGAGCACCGCCGACTCGAGTGCCTGCTGTAGCGCGCCTTCGAAAGCCAGCGACGGGACAGGCGGCAATGCGGCCGGTACGAAGGCGCGGACCCGCTCACCCCCAGCGATCGAGACCTCGTAGCGTCCGGTCTCCCCCCTCTGCATGGCCCATCCCTCTTATTCAAGAACTCTGAATAGGCGAGATTGCTATTAAGACTTAGCGGGCCAAGTCTAATCAACAATCACGTCAGGGGCAATCCCCTTCCCCGCACCCGACCTCTGACGCGACATCGGCGCCTTCGAGGGCGCGCAAGCGCCAGGGCCCGTCGAGGCAGAGGCGCCCGACCGAAGATCCCCTGCACAAGGTGCGCGTTGCCGGGTCCTCGCCTCCTGCAACCACTGCACGCGGTGCGCGCCCGTGGCGCTGCCGGTGATCGCGATGGCGCAGTCCCGGGCTACACGCGGAGCCGGTTGACCATGGTTCGCCAGGAATCTAACATGATCTAACATGTCACTGCCGCGGAGCGCCACGTGAATTTCAGCATCCACCTGCCCGATCCCTTGCTCGCCGACCTCGACGCATTCGCCCAGACGCGGCAGACGAGCCGCAGCGGCGTGATCCGGGAGGCGGTGCGCGAGTACCTGGCCCGCCAGGCGCTTCAGGTCTGGCCCACAGACCTCGAGCGCTGGATGCGCGAGCCATTACCCATCACGGTTGAGGAAGGACCAGACTTCGACGCCATCCGTGCCGAGATGAATGCGGCGATGCGCAAGCGCACTGCCCGAAAGGCCAGGCGCTGATGCGCTACCTGCTCGACACCAACATCGTCAGCGCATGGGCGCGGAAAAGCTCGTCGGCCCTGATGCTCAAGCTGGCGCAAACACCGCCCGCCGCTTTGTGCGTCTCCACCCTGGTCGAGCACGAGCTGCTCTACGGTTTCGCGCTCCTGCCCGGGACTCGGGCGGAAGCGATGACCCTGCGCCTACTCGAACTCCTGCCAAGCCTGCCATTCGGCAGCGCCGAAGCCAGGCGCGCCGCGACAATGCGCCTAGCACTCGCCCGCGCGGGCAAACCGATCGGTCCCTACGACACGCTGATCGCGGCGACCGCGCTGGAGCATGGGCTGACCTTGGTCACACACAACACGCGCGAGTTTCGGCGCGTGGAAGGGCTGGCCGTCGAGGATTGGCTCGCTTGAATCATCACGCCGGGCGGACAGGACGAAGCGAGATAGGGAGTCGTCTGTGACACCGCTGGATTCGATGGCACTGTGGCAGCGCACGCTGGCGCCGCAAAGTGATCGGCTCGATGGGCCACGCGAGGTGCTGCGACAGGCCTTGCTGGGTTTTCGCGAGCGCGTCGCCGCCCTCGTGCAGACACTCGGTGCCGAGCTGCCCAACCTGACCGTACACGTCATCACCCACCTCGACGCGCTGTGGCGGGTCGCCCACCAGATCGCTGGGCCGGACTACCCGATCATCCCGCCGAGGCGTTTGTGCTCGGCGGCGCGTTTCTGCTGCACGATGCCGCGCATGTGATGGCGGCGTATCCGGGCGGCATCTCATCGATCAAGCAAACCGTTCAATGGCAAGACCTGATCGCCCAGCGTTACGGTGGTCGAGACCCGGAAGCCCGCAGTGACGAGGAACGATCGGCGTTGTTCCAGGTGCTTCGGTACCTGCATGCCGAGCAAGCGCATACGCTCGCAAGGTTGGAATGGGCCGTACCGAACACCGGCCCAAAGCTACATCTGCTGGAGCATGTGGAACTACGCGAGTACTACGTCGATCTGATCGGCGAAATTGCCGCGAGTCATCATTGGCCCTCGCATCGCGTGGCCGAGGAGTTCGCCGATCGAAGGGTATCGGCACCCGGGTTCATGCAGCCGGCCGATTGGGAGGTCGATGCGCTCAAGCTCGCATTTCTCTTGCGCACGGCGGATGCGGCGCACATCGACGGCCTGCGCGCACCCTGGTTCCTGTTTGCGCTGCGCCAACCGGAAGGTATCTCCCAGGATCACTGGCGATTCCAGGCGAAACTCGGCCAACCGATGAGGACTTTGGGGGGCGAACTGCGCATCACGTCGGGCAGCCAATTCTCGCATGCCGAGCGTAAGGCGTGGTGGTTGGCGTACGACACCGCCTGCATGATCGACCGGGAGCTTCGGGACGCGCATGCGTTGATGCGGGACGAGGGACGCCGATGCTTCGCGGCCACCTGTGTTCTCGGTGCGGAGACTCCGGAGGCGTTTGCGCGACAAGTGCCCGTGCGCGGCTGGGAGCCGGCGCACGTTGCGCCAATAATCGCGGGGGTACCGAAGGTGATCGCGACGACCAAGAATACTGTGCCTCTTGAGAAAACGGGCGTTTATTTTTATACATGGAGGAAGACGGCGCCGAGGAGACGCTAGGCGTGCGATGCGGGGTGTGCTAGACTCCAATGGTGCGCTAGCTAGCTTCACGGATCCGGCTTGGATATCAATAGGTTGAAACGCTGAGCTGGAATCAGGCTAGCGAGTTGGCAGCGGCTGCCTATAGTGGTGTCGGGCCTGTGGGGCTGGGCCGCGTTGGCCGGCTTCCTTGCGTGTGCCGGCCGGGGGGCACTGAAGTCAGCCGTTTAGGATTACAAGTTACGAATCAAGGGGCCAACGCCAATGAATAATCAACGCGGTCAGTCGCAACCACCACACGTCCCATATTGGCTTCTAGTCGCTACCTGGACGGCGATGGTGTTTTACTTCATCGCTACAGCGTTTCCATTGCTTGAAAATCCCCCCACGGATTTTCAACCTCTATTCGCGCGGTTTATTGGGCCGTTAAGTCTTCTGGCCTTAACCCTCCAGTTGCATAAATATCCACGCGGATCGTCAGGAAAGGGCATAGAAGACAGGGTTTTGGTGAGTTTATTGCATCGCGCTGGACGTCACCGGCGGTGATATCCAGCCTTTAAGCGAAATAAC
>JBOIDR010000125.1:0-12318 GCA_050740695.1 Gammaproteobacteria bacterium
AATAGATACCTTCAAAACAACAATGAACAACACCGCCCCATCCGACATTCCTGTATATCCGTACTACGAGTGTTCAACTAACGCTGGAACTTGGGTGTTCAATTAACGGTGGAACTTTGCCCTTTAGCGGCTGCGATATGGTCCTGCAATGCACACGTCCGAACATGGTTCGGCGGGTAGTCCGCTCGCGGCCAGGGCGTCAGCCATCGTCTCGGCCTCCACTTCGGTGGCGTGGATCGCCGACGTGCGGCCGTCGTCGTAGACCATTATCCATCTGTTATTCCATGTCGTGTCTCCTTAATCTTGCGCACCTTTTCCAGCGCCTTCTGAGCGACGGTCGCAGGGTGAAGGAGTGGCTGGAGAGGTGTTATAGGTAACGCATCTTCTATAGGCCCAGGCAGACAATACCAACCGTTCTCCTCGCACTGTCTGTAGTTGTCCTCATTCGCGTAGTATTCTAGCGCTTCAATTAAATCGTTCATGGTTATGGCTCCTAGTAAAACGTCACTGGCAGGGCGCGTGCCCGCGCCATTCATTGGCGGTATGATTTCCCCATGCCTGATTATCGTCGCGTCCATGTGCCGGGTGGCACCTATTTCTTCACCGTCAACACCTATCAGCGCCGTTCTCACCGATGCCGATGTGCGCTCGGCCCCGCGGGAAGCTATCGGGATGCTTCGTTTGGCCCACCCCGTTTGTGGTCGAGGATGGGTGTTGCAACATCGAATCACTCAACGGCGCTGGTCTCGGCGAATGAGTTGGCGCGGACAGGCGCCCCACGTTCGCTGGCAAACTCAGAGAGTCGACTATAAATTGTAGCCCTTCTCGTTGTGCAGCACGGTGTCGAGCCCCTCCATCTCCTCCTCCGCCGTCACACGCAACCCCACGAGCGCGTCGCTCAACTTGAGCAGGACAAACGTGACTACCGAAGACCACACCGCCGTGGCGAGCACCCCGGTGAGCTGCACCCGAGCCTGGTCGCCCATGGTCACCCCTTCGGGATAACCCACGCCGCCGAAATAGTCCGCTGCGAACACCCCGGTGAGCGTCGTGCCGAGCGCGCCGCCGATCCCGTGCACCGGGAACACGTCGAGCGAGTCGTCCACGCGCAGAGAGCGCTTCATGACGTTGGTGGCGATGAAGCACAGGACGCCGGCGGCGGCGCCGATCGCGAGCGCACCCAGCGGGCCCACGAAGCCCGAAGCCGGTGTGATCGTGCCGAGCCCAGCGACCATGCCGGTCACGATGCCGAGCACAGAGGGCTTGCGGTAGCGCGCCCATTCGCAGAACATCCAGGCGAGCGACCCCGTGGCCGCGCCGATGTGTGTCACGAGCATCGCCATCCCCGCGGCACCGTCGGCCGCAAGCGCACTACCGGCGTTGAACCCAAACCAGCCCACCCAGAGCATGCACGCGCCGGTTACGGTCATGGCGAGGTTGTGCGGTGGCATAGGGGTTTCCGGAAAGCCCTTACGCCGGCCCAGCACCAGCGCGGCGACCAGCGCCGCCACGCCTGCGTTCAGGTGTACAACGGTGCCGCCAGCGAAATCCATGATGCCCATCTCCTGCAGCCAGCCGCCGCCCCACACCCAGTGCGCGATCGGCGCGTAGACCAAGAGCACCCAGAGCAGGCTGAAGAGCAGCATGCCGGAGAACTTCACGCGCTCCGCGTACGCGCCGAGGACAAGCGCTGGCGTAATGATGGCGAACGTCAGCTGGAACATCGCGAACACGGTCTCCGGAATAGAGCCCTTGAGCGTGCTCACGCCAATGCCGGATAGGACGGAGTTGGCGAACCCGCCATACCACTGGTTGTACGCGCCGCCGTCCCCGAACGCGAGGCTGTAGCCGACAATCAACCAGGCGAGCGTGACGATGCAAGTGATGGAGAAGCACTGCATGAGAACAGACAGCACGTTCGTGGCGCGCACGAGCCCGGCGTAGAAGAGCGCCAACCCGGGGAGGGTCATGAACAGAACCAGTACCGAGGATGTGAGCATCCACGCCGTATTCGCCGTGTTGAGTGCCGGCGGCTCGGCCGCCCCGGCGATCGACGCGTGGATCAGCAACGAAATTAGCAGCGCTTTCTTGAGCTTATGTGTCGTCATGGACTCCTCCCCTTGATGCTTGGCCGCCAATCTACTCCGCGGTGCGGCGAAACACAAAGCGCCCCGCTGGGAGGCGTGCTCGACGCGGCTTCGCCTGCCAACCGATGGCGGAGGACGATGACCTCCGACCCGCGCGAGGGGCTGCGATCATGCAAACCATGCGTCGGTACCGGGGAGAGCGGCCTCCATACACGGTCGAGACCGGCACAGGGACTGAACGGCTGGGCCTGGTCCGAACGCGCGGGTAGCGGGCAAGTCCAGGTCATACACTCCGGTTGCTCGTCCCATCCTTGGAGGCCTTCGGTCTCATGATCGTGACGTGGGGGCCGGTCGGCCCGCTTGGCCTGCAGGATGGGCAGATGTCCCACGGGTGAGGATCAGGAAATCGTCATCGGGCGGCCCGAGGGTACCGTCGGCGGGGTCGTAGGCGTTCCACCTGTCCCCGGTGATAGACCCGCAGCCACGGGGACGAGGCTCGCTTCCCCGCTGTGCAGCGTGAGGCCGCGCAGGATGCGCGCGGGCGCTTGGGCGAGCGCCGGCAGCCGCACCGCGGCCTCGCAGACCTTGAGCGGGCGGCGGTGATGGCCCACCAGCAAGGCCACGTAACGTCGGGCTTGGGATCTGCGAGGCGCCCCGCAGCCGGACGCGGGGCTACCTGCGCATCGACAGCGCTCATCAGGGCGCTGAGGGGGGATGAAGAGGGGTCTACCCCATCACCGCCGTGGACTGCATGACCCAGTCTCGCACACACCACGCCATCCGCGCAGCGTTATGCGATGCAAATCAAGACGTTCTGCACCGCACACCTCAACCCCTACCGCAACTTCCATCGGCCCTGCCTGTTCGCCGAGGACACCATCGATGCCAAGGGCAAAGGTAAAGATAAAGCTCCCCCAACGTCATGACGCTCCTGGAGAAGCCGGCCTCCGCTGGCCGATGCCGGCACCTTCTCAAAGCCGGGCACCACCCTGGCCCGACTCCCGGCCGAGGCTACCCGACTGAGCGACCACTAGGTCGCCCAGCCGCTCAACGAAGCCAGGGGGCGCCCGTTCAATCCATCCATCGCCGATCCCAGGGCGTTGCCGATGCCTCAGCTTCCCCTTCGTTCATGCCCCAACCTCTATTGGAATCGACTTCGGTCTGTTAAAGTATGCCGAGCGCCTTGCTACGAGCGAATAGGAAGGTGCCAGGACGCCGGAAGGTGATATTGAAATATCCGATAGGAGAACAAAGATGAAATATATACCGTTGGCGGCACTCCTGCTATGCCAAACAATCGCGATAGGAGCCGAGGAGTTGCCAGCATTTAGAACCCAGGTGACTCCGTACAACGCACCACCAATCATTTTAGCCCAAGACGAAGAAGACGATCCGGATGATGAAGGAACAGATGTCGAGGCAGCGTGCGAAGAGAACGCGACGAAAGCCGAATGCGAAGTGGCAGGGGGGTGTACGTGGACCGAGGAGGATGGGTGTGTCTCTGACGACGACGAATAGTCTCTAAGGTTGCATGAATCCCCTTGCGCTCCCCCTTTTCAACAAAAGGGGGAGCAGTGGGGGGGTCCGCGATGGGCCTGGATTCCAACATGAGGAACGCACTGGCGTACGGCTAAAGTATTGGTACGCCCCTGTCTTATATGCGTCTCGCTTACAACGTCCGCTCTGCAAATCAGTCGTCCCGCCGGCGCTGCAGTCGGCGCGAGTAGAAAGGCAATACATCGTACCCCGCGTGCATACGATGCCCGGCCGGCACGACGCCTCTCGCCGGCTTGACACATAACGGTTATCGAACGGTTGGGGCCTTTGGACACCTAGGAGAGGTCGTATTACGAAGCGCTGGGTCCAAGAGCAGCTTCTTGTGCATGAAAGTGCGCCCGATCAGCATGGCATACATGAAGCCATTGCGGTTGACGAGGTTGACCTGCACCTCTTCATAGACGTCCCCAAGGCATACGCCGAGCTTCACGACCGGCCGCCGCTGCCGTTTCCCGAAGCGCCGCTTGATCTTGGCCTCCCGGAGGCGCGGGCGCTCGAGCGCCAGGCTCTGACCGTCGCGGTTCACGATCCGGAAGCGCACCCAGGGCTCGCCCTTGCGCTCGAACTCTTCGATATCGCGTGCGTCGATGGAAGAGTGCTCGGCACCGGTATCGAGCTTGGCTTCGAGGATCATCTCGCCGGGGTAGATCTGGACCCGCTCGACCCACCCGACTACCGGCATCGTCAGCCCTGGCCGCGGTAGGGAAACGGCGCACAGGAGCAGGCAGAGGGCGAGGCGCATCGCCGGGTGGAGAAGCGTCGGCATACATCTCAACGTTCTATGGCCGATAGCCAGGCCGTTCTACCAGGCAGGATCGCGTTCAAGCCGCCCGCGCGACGTTGACCCTTCGGAGCGTATTTCATACCCTACGGGTCTATTCATGAGGTCGGGAAGGGGGTGTCACGAGGATAAATTGCCGCACGGCCAGGCCCGCGGCAGGATTGTACGCCACGGTTTTTTCAGGCGCAGGGTGTCGGTTCGATATCGGTTATACCGGTAGACGAGGCGGCCGCTATGACCGGTGGAGGGGGTTTCCGTATTCGTGGGTAATCAGCTTGGGGGGTAATCAGCGATGTGCGGTATCGTCGGTGGCGTAGCGCAGCGCGACCTCATACCGATCCTCGTCGAGGGCCTGAAACGGCTCGAGTACCGCGGCTACGATTCGGCCGGGATCGCGATCGTCGGTGGCCGGAGCCGCCTGGAGCGGCTGCGGGTGCTCGGCAAGGTCGGCGCGCTCGAGGCGGCGCTTGCCCAGCATGCGCTGTCCGGCACCACCGGCATCGCGCACACGCGCTGGGCAACGCACGGGGAACCGAGCACCCGCAACGCCCACCCTCACGTGTCGCGCGACGCCGTGGCGGTGGTCCACAACGGGATCATCGAGAACCACGCGGCGCTACGTGCGCGCCAGAGAACGCTCGGCTACGATTTCACCTCCGAGACCGACACCGAGGTCGCGGTCCACCAGATCCATTTCCATCTCAAAGAGGGCAAGGACCTCTTGCGCGCCGTCCTGGACGCCCGGGCCGAGCTCGAGGGGGCCTATGCGCTCGGCGTGATCAGCACGCTGGAGCCCGGCCGCCTGGTGGCCGCGCGGCGCGGCAGCCCGCTCGTCATCGGGATCGGGATCGGCGAGCACTTCATCGCCTCCGACGTCTTCGCGCTCCTGCCGGTGACGCAGCGTTTCATCCATCTGGAAGAGGGCGATGTCGCCGATCTACGCCGGGAGTCGGTCGAGATCTACGACCTCCATGAGCAGCGCGTCGAACGCCCGGTATCGATCTCGAGCCTGTCGGCGGACGCGGCGGACAAGGCCGGCTACCGGCATTACATGCAGAAGGAGATCTTCACCCAGGCACGGGCCGTGGCCGACACCCTGGAGGGTCGTGTGCTCGCCGGGCACGTCGTCGAGGACGCCTTCGGATTTGCCGCGCCCGGCGTGTTCGATCGGGTGCGGGCCATCCAGATCGTGGCGTGTGGGACGAGCTACCATGCCGGACTCGTGGCGCGCTACTGGATGGAGGCGGTGGCCGGCGTCCCGTGCAACGTCGAGGTAGCCAGCGAGTTTCGTTACCGCCGGCAGGTGGTCCTGCCCGGTACGTTGATCGTGGCGATCTCCCAGTCGGGCGAGACCGCCGATACGCTCGCGGCATTGCGCGAGGCCAGGACCCTCGGCTATGCCGCGACGCTCGCCATGTGCAATGTGCCGGAGAGCTCCTTGACGCGCGAAGCGGACCTGGTATTCCTGACCCGCGCCGGTCCCGAGATCGGAGTAGCCTCGACCAAGGCCTTCACGACCCAGCTCACGGCCCTCTTGATGCTGGTGATCGCGCTCGGCCGGCGCTATGGGATCGGCACGGCCGCCGAGAGCTCGCTGGTGGCGAAGCTCGAAAGCGTACCGGGGCTGCTCGGTCTGGTGCTCCAGTCGGACGAGCGGATCCGGCGCCTCGCGGAGCAGTTCGCGGACAAGCATCACACCCTGTACCTCGGGCGCGGCGCCATGTACCCGGTGGCCATGGAGGGGGCCTTGAAGCTCAAGGAGATCTCCTATATCCATGCCGAGGCCTACCCGGCCGGGGAACTCAAGCACGGCCCGCTGGCGCTCGTGGATGAGGACATGCCGGTCATCGCGGTGGCGCCGAACAACGCGCTCCTGGAAAAGCTCAAGTCCAACCTCGAAGAGGTGCGGGCGCGCGGCGGCAGGCTCTTCGTCTTCGCCGATCCAAGCGTCGAGATGAAGGCCTCGCCCGGCGTCGAGGTCGTCGAGGTGCCTCCGGTCGGGGACCTGATCGCCCCCATCCTCTATACTGTGCCCTTGCAGCTCCTGGCCTACCATGTGGCCGTGCTCAAAGGGGCGGATGTGGATCAGCCGCGCAACCTCGCGAAGTCGGTCACCGTCGAGTAGATCACCGAACAAGCCACCGGAGCCTCGATGCCCTCCAACGTCGAAAGCATGCGACTCGATAAATATCGCGTCCTGGTCGTCGATGACGACCGGGACATGGTGACGCTCCTCTGCACCTGGCTTGCGGAGGCCGGTTTCTATGTGGACAGCGCCCCGTCCGGCGTGGATGCCTTACAGCGCATCGACATCACACGCCCCAACCTAGTGGTTACGGACCTGGTGATGCGCGGCATGGACGGGATGACGCTTCTGACCGAGATCCACCGGAACGATCCGCTCATGCCCGTGATCATGCTGAGCGGCCAGGCCCAGGTCCGGGATGCCGTCAAGGCCATGCACCTCGGGATCTCCGAGTTCCTGATCAAACCGCTGGAACGGGCCGAGCTGGTCGATCAGATCTGCAAGACCCTGCACATCGCCTCCGGTGCGGAGACGACGCAAGGATCCGGGTTCGGCAAGGGGCTCATCTATCGGAGCCCCAAGATGGCCGAGGTGATCGATCAGGCCAGGCTGGTCGCCGACACCGACATCACCATCTTCATCAACGGCAGCACCGGGACCGGCAAAGAGGTCTTGGCCAAGGCCATCCATGCGGCGAGCCCGAGGCACGACAAACCCTTTATCGGGGTGAACTGTGCGGCTATCCCCGAGCAGCTCTTGGAGTCCGAGCTCTTCGGGCACGAGAAGGGGTCGTTCACCGGCGCGGCCACCAGGCACGAGGGGCTCTTCCAAGCCGGAAACGGCGGCACCCTGTTCCTCGACGAGGTAGGCGATATGCCACTCGGGTTGCAAGTGAAGCTCCTGCGGGTCTTGCAGGACTTCGAGGTGCGGCCGATCGGATCGACGCGCAGCGTGCCGGTCAATGTCCGCATCATCTCGGCAACCAACAACAACCTCGAAGACGCGGTCAAGGAGGGCCGCTTCCGGGAAGACCTGTACTACCGGCTCAATGTCGTGCCGCTCTATCTCCCGGCGCTCGCGGAGCGGCGGGAAGACATCCGGGTATTGCTCGACCACTTCCTGGAACGCCTGGCAAAGCGCCGGAAGCTCAAGGCCAAGCGCTTTGCGCCGGAGGCGCTGGAATATCTGACCGCGGCGCCGTGGCCGGGTAACGTGCGCCAGCTGATCAACGTCGTGGAGCTGTGCGCGACCCTGACCAAGGGCGATATCATCCCCCTCGGTATGGCGCAGAAGGCCCTGCGCGATCAGCCGGCCGAGCTGAAGTCCCTGCGCGATGCGAAGCACGCCTTCGAGAGGAACTATCTCCTGAGCGTCCTCCGGATCACGAGCGGACAGGTGGCCTCGGCCGCACGCATCGCCGGGCGCAATCGCACCGAGTTCTACAAGCTCCTCAAGCAACACCGGATCGATCCGGCGGAGTTTCGCAAGGGCGGTGCCGAAGACACCGGCGACTTCGAGGAGGAATCGACATCCGATGATGCATCGGATGAAACATCGGACGGAGCGGCGGATTGATCGCGGTGCCGGCCGGCGGAGCGGCCACCTCGCGGGCGTATCGATGCACCGGCGTCGCCGCAAGCGCGCAACCGGATCGTGCCTAGAGTCAGGCCCTACCCCTCGAAGCCCTCCGGAGTCGCTGCGAGCGATGGAGCAAGCCAACGCCGTCGATCCCCATAGGATCATCGCACGGATCGATGCTGATCTGATCGACCTCGTGCCGGGATATATCGAGAACCGGCGCAAGGACGTGCTGGCGATCCTGGACGCACTCGGCCGTGGCGATATGGAATGCGTCTGGATCATCGGCCATAGCATGAAGGGATCGGGCGGCGGGTACGGCTTTCACACCGTGAGCGACGTGGGGGCGGCGCTGGAGCAGGCGGCCGAGGTTTCGGATGGCGATGCCGTCAGCAAAGCGCTCGCGCGCTTGCAGGACTACCTCGCCCGGGTCGAGGTCGTCTGCGAACCCGACCCTGAGTAGGCCCTCTTTCTTATTGTTTTATTATCGGTCGCCCGCCAGCGTGGTCTCCCGCGACGACACCTCCAAGGGCCTGACCTACGCCGTCGCTATCGCCCTCGGACTGTCGCTTTCTGTCTTCCTCATGTTTCTCGCCTTGCAGAACGCCTTCGAGGCGGAGAAAAAGCAATTCGCCTTCGAATCGGTGCTGCTGCGGGAGGGCGTGACGGTCGGGGTGACCGCGGCCGACGATGTCACCGGCAGCCTGGCGTCCTTGCTGTCCTCCATCGGCTCATCGAATCGAGAGTCGTTTCGTGTCTTCGTCGATGCCTTGTTCAAGAGGCACCCGTACATAGAGTCGGTATCCTACTATCCCTCGCTCGCGGCGCTCGGGACCCCGAACGGACAAACCGTCACCGGCGCGGCCTCGAATTTTCTCGTCCCGATGCATATCGCACGCGAGGGCGGGCAACCGGCCGGGGTGGAGATCGATCTCGTTTCCGATCCCCGCGCCTTCGATGCCGTGCAGGCCGCGCTCGGTTCGGGCCAGGCCGTTCCGAGTCGTCCGTCCTCGGCGAAAGCCGATCTCGGCGGATACGTGTTGCTGAAAACGGTGTCGTTGCACGCATCGCCGATCTCCCCATCGCGGGATCCGCTAGATCGAGGCGACCCCCGGGTCGGGCTCCTGGTGGTCGCCATTGCGGCCGACCACCTGTTCCGGCGGGCGTCTCTGAGCGGCGACCTGCGGGTATCTTTATATACGGAGTCGCACGGGATCAGCGGCCGCCAATCGGTGTTCTCGAAACGCCCCGACGTTCAGGGCGGGCAGCCGGACTGGGAGATCGCGACGCTGTCCGAGGAGACCTCGACACAGTTTCCGCACTATTCGACCAAGATGATCGTGAAGAAACCCGTGTATTGGGGGGATCTGGACAAGGGTTTGATCTACACAGCGGCGGTTCTGGGCGTAGGCATGAGCCTGTTGCTCGCGGCCCTCGCCCGAGCCAAAGGGGTCCAGGCCCGGGATCTCCGGGAACGCACCCGCGAGATCGAGCGCCAGGTACAGCGCCAGACCAAGGAGCTGGCAGTGACTCGTGACCAGGCCGTCGAGGCGTCACGGGTCAAGTCGGAGTTCCTGGCCAGCATGAGCCACGAGATCCGGACGCCGCTCAACGCCATCGTCGGGATGGCGGAGCTCCTGAACGACACCAAGCTGTCGCAGGTGCAGTGCAAATATGTCGGGATCTTCAAGAAGGCGGGCGAGGCATTGCAGAGCCTCGTAAACGACATCCTGGATTTCTCCAAGATCGAGGCCGGGCAACTGGAGCTGGAGGACACGTCTTTCAATCTGCGCGAGCTCATCGAGGGGGCCGTGGATATCTACGCGTTACGCGCCGACGAGAAGGGCATCGAGCTCTTGTCCCACGTGGCCCTCGATGTCCCGGTCCAGGTGAGCGGCGACCCTGGGCGGCTTCGCCAGGTGGTCCTGAACCTACTCGGAAATGCCATCAAGTTCACCGAGGCCGGCGAGATCGTGGTGAGCTTGTCGTGTGATCCGGGTAAACCGGGGCGCATCCTGTTTTCCGTACGGGACACCGGGATCGGCATCCCGAAGGACAAGCTCGATATTATCTTCGGCAGCTTCTCGCAGTTGGATTCTTCGACCACCCGCAAGTACGGCGGCACGGGCCTCGGGCTCGCGATCTCCAAGCGCCTGGTGGCGCTCATGGACGGGTGGATAGAGGTCGACAGCCAGATCGGTCGCGGCAGCACGTTTTCGTTTTGGATCAAGCTCGGGCGCGCGTCGCAGCCGGAACCCAGGGGGCCAGGCCTCGAGATCGACCTCACCGGCAAGTCCATCCTGGTCATCGACGACAACGCCACCAATCGGTTGATCCTGCGGGAGATGCTGAAGGGCCACGGGGCGCTCATCAGCGAAGCGGTAGATGGGCCCGCGGCGCTCGAGGCATTTCGCCGTGCGCGGGCCAAGGGAGCGGGCTTCGAGCTCGTGATCACCGACTGCCGGATGCCGGGCATGGACGGTTTTCAGGTCGCCGAGGCGATCCGCGCCGCGGGCGGCGAGGTCGACACCGTGCTCATGTTGACCTCATCGAGCCTCTCCGACGATATGGTCAAGGCCCAGGCGATCGGCATGGGCGCCTACCTGGTCAAACCGGTCAAGTGCGCGGAGCTGATGCGGGCCGTGAACCAGGCCTTGTCGGCACGGCCCTCGGCCGAGCACGAACCATGGGACAAGACAGGCGAGCACACGCGCCCCCACCAGTTGTCGCCCATCCTCGTAGTCGAGGACAATGAGGACAACCGCCTCCTGGTCCGGGCCTATCTAAAACGGGTGCCCTACGAGATAGACGAGGCCGAGAACGGCGAGATCGCGGTCGCCAAGTTCAAGGAGCGGCGTTACAGCCTGGTGCTCATGGACATCCAGATGCCGATCATGGACGGTCACGCCGCCACGCGCGCGATCCGCCGCTGGGAAAGCAAAGAGGGCAGGCCGGAGACCCCGATCATCGCGCTCACCGCACACGCCATCAAGGAAGAGATGGACAAGAGCAAGGCCGCCGGCTGCACCACCCATCTCACCAAGCCCATCAAGAAGGACACGCTGCTCCAAGCGCTCGAGCCGTATCTCCTGCTCAGGTGATCGGGCACGACCACTCACCGCGCCCCCGGCGCTCGTGATCGCCGCTCCGGCCTCGGGCCAGGGCAAGACCACGGTCACCGCGGCGCTCGCGCTACTGGAGGTAAGGGTTTGGTCAAGATCCAGAGGCAAAGGTCGTGCAGCGGGATATCGTGCTCGCCGACTGTGCTCGGATCTCGCGCCGAGGATGCATCGCGCCTTCCCTCGCTCGCGACGGTTCTTAAAAAACGCTCAGGTCTGCGGTGGCGTCGAGCGGGCAGGCGCCGTGCGCAGCGCCTCTTCGAGGGCCGCGAGCCGTTTTTCCATCGCTTCGAGCCGAGCCCGGGTGCGCGACAGGAGCGCCGCCTGGACATCGAATTCCTCGCGGGTCACGAGGTCCATGCGCGACAAGGTCGCGCCCAGAGCGGATCTGAGGTTCTTCTTGAGGTCCTCTCGCAGCACCGCAGTTCCCTCCGGCAGGAGGGCCGCGAAGCGCGTCAGGATCTCGTCGATCGGCAGCCGGTCCACCATGTGGACGCATCATAACCGCAGGGGGTGATGGCGGCAACGACTTGAAAGAGTTCGCGGAGCTCGCCGAAGTGCGCGCTGCGCAGCGCCTGCAGGGCTTCCAGGACTTCTTTGCCGGAGCCGCCCGAGCCGAAGACGGTCTGGACCTCCGCGAGGGAGGAGGGGCGCGTGAACCACCACGCGACGAGAAACGCGACTGCGAGGCTGCAGATCACCCCGAAAACCAGGGTGGCGAGCCGGGCACCGGCCAGTTCCTGGAAGGTCGGTGGGGCGGCGTGCACGTGACCGACCGTTTCCGCAAGACCCGAAACCGCGCGATCCGCTTGTCCGCCGGCCTCCAGCGGGAGTGGCGCCGAATTCACGGCGGTGTCCTACCGGAACACGATGTTCTCGATCACCTTGCCTTCTTCGTCGGCGATCTGGAGCTTGCGCTTCTGTTCGGTGGTTTCCTTGTGCAGGTGCTGATATAGGGCCAGCGCTCGCCGGATCACCTCATATTTATCGATGTTTCCACGCTCGCCAGATCGCGCAGGAGCCGATCGACGTCATCCGAGAATTCTAGCAGCCTGTCGGACTCGCATTGACCGGTAATGGGACAAGGCGGGGCTCGCGCACGATGAGGGTGACTCGGGCGGCCGTTGAGGTTCTAAGAGCGACGCAATGACGATGAACGGATCGGTCCCG
>JBOIDR010000126.1:0-12152 GCA_050740695.1 Gammaproteobacteria bacterium
CCCCCACCCTGACCCTCCCCCGCTTCGCAGGGGAGGGAATACCCTGGCGCTTGCAGCTTATTGACTTTACATGTGAATCAGGACTTGCATGAGCGGTGTTGTTCGACATTTACGACACAAGTATCTATCATCGGGGCGCGGGGTGTCGTCGGCTCGCGGGGGCGCACGGATCCCTACCGGGAGGATAGCCGGCGGGATCACTTGGCGCCGATCGTTGCGCGTTCGGGACCGCCGCGTGGGGCCCAGCACCGAAGAATTCAAAGACGAAACGAGCAGGAGTCTTCTTTATGAGCAAGGGGCAGTCACTCCAAGAGCCGTTCCTGAACGCCTTGCGCCGCGAGCATGTGCCGGTGTCGATCTACCTCGTAAACGGCATCAAGCTGCAGGGCCAGATCGAGTCATTTGATCAATTCGTGGTGTTGTTGAAGAACTCGGTGAGCCAGATGGTCTACAAGCATGCGATCTCCACCATCGTCCCTTCGCGCAACATCAAGCTCCCGAGGGAAGATGGGGAGGGGGAAGAGGCGCAGCCTTAGCCCATAGGCCGGTTCGCCGGCCGCCGCCGAACAGTTCTTGTCTCAACGACCCCAAGCCCGACAACGTGCCGTCCTGGTCGACCTCGGCGCCGCGGACCCGGCGCGGGGAGGGGCGCTCTGCGAGTTTCGGGACTTGGTGCGCTCGGCCGGGGCGACCGAGGTGGCTATCGTGTCCGGCGCCGGGAAGCCTCCGGCGCCACGCTATTACGCCGGCACCGGCAAGGCGATGGAGATCAAGCAGGCGGTCCGCCAGGCGGGCGCCGATGTGGTGCTCTTCAACCACGAGCTCAATCCGGGCCAGGAGCGCAATCTGGAACGTCTCCTGGAATGTCCCGTCGTGGATCGCAGCGCCGTGATACTGGATATCTTCGCGCAGCGGGCACGCACCTTCGAGGGCAAGCTCCAGGTCGAGCTGGCGCAGTTGCAGCATCTCTCCACGCGCCTGGTACGGGGGTGGACGCACCTCGAACGCCAGAGCGGTGGGATCGGTCTCAGGGGCCCTGGAGAGACCCAGCTCGAAACCGACCGCCGTCTGATCAAGCGCCGCATCCAGCAGCTTCGCGGTCGATTGGAGACGCTCCGGCGGCAGCGCGCCCTCGGCAGAAAGGCCAGACGCCGAGCGGGCCTCCCGACCGTGCTCCTGGTCGGCTATACCAACGCCGGGAAATCGACCCTGTTCAACCGCCTGGCCCGGTCCTCGGTATACGCCGCGGACGTCCTGTTCGCGACCTTGGACCCGACCTTGCGGCGCGTTGAGCTTGCGGAGGCGGGGCCGGTGATCGTCGGGGATACGGTGGGCTTCATCCGTGATCTGCCCCACGAGCTCGTCGCCGCGTTTCGCGCCACACTCGAGGAAGTAGGCGAGGCCGATCTCCTGCTCCATGTCATCGATGCCGCCGCACCGCTCTCTGAACAGGCCGTACAGATCGAGGCCGTGCAGCGCGTCATCGCACAGATCGGCGGTGCGGGGCTCCCCCTCATCGACGTGTACAACAAGATCGACCGCGTCCCGGCTCGCGTCGCGGCCATCGAATCCGGTGCCGAGCGGGGCAGCACGCGCGTCTTCGTCTCCGCCGCGGAAGGGGTCGGCCTCGATCTCCTGTGCCGGGCAATCGCGCAGAGGTTCGAGGGCGGGCGTATCCATCGCTGGCTGAACCTGCCGGGGCGGGCCGGCCGGCTGCGATCCTGGCTGTACAACCAGGGTGCGGTCCGGGAGGAACACGCCGACGAGCGCGGCGGTTGGTTCTTGAGCGTCACGGTGGGCCCGCGGGTAGAGAGGCGCCTGTCACGATTCGACGTCGTGGAGCAAGCTTGCGGCACTCCGGCCAGGTCCGTATGATACCGGCCAGAATGACGGATCGAGACGACATCAAGGGGGGCCCGACCGATGGCTTGGAATGAACCTGGGGGTCGCCGCGACAAAGACCCTTGGGGGGGACGCGGTAACGGCGGCGGGCCGCCAGATCTGGATGAGGCGTTCCGTAAGCTTCGGGCCAAGATCAAGGGCTTATTTGGCGAGCGGGGTCCGATCTCGGGTGGCGGCGGTGGCGGCGGTGGCGGCGGCTCGCCTGCGCTGTGGATCCTAGCCCTCGTCGTCTTGGTGGCGCTCGCCATTTACGAGTCCGTTCACGTCATCGCGGCCGCCGAGCGTGCGGTGGTGATGCGCTTCGGCGCTTATATCACGACCCTCATGCCCGGTCTCAACTTCCGTTGGCCGCCGCCTATCGAGCGGGTCGAGAAGGTGAATATCGATCAGATCCGGTCGGTGGGATACAAGGCGGCGATGTACACCCAGGACGAGAACATCGTGGATGTCGAGCTCAATGTGCAATACCGCGTAAAATCGATCGAAGACTTCGCATTCAATGTGGTCGGTCCGGACGCCACGTTGGAGCAGGTCACCGAAAGCTCGGTGCGTGGCGTCATCGGCGAAAACAAGATGGACTTCATCGTGACCGAGGGCCGTACGCAGGTCGTGGCGGATATCCGGAAGGCGGTACAGGAGCTCCTGGACCAGTATCAATCGGGCCTCGAGGTCACGAGCGTCAACATGCAACCGGCCAAGCCGCCCGAGGAGGTTAAGAGCGCCTTCGACGACGCCATCAAGGCCCGTGAAGACGAACAGCGTTTCATCAACGAGGCCAAGGCCTACGTCAGCTTGGTCCTGCCCAAGGCCGAAGGGCAGGCCGCCCGGATCAGGGCCGACGCGGAGGGCTATCGGTCTCGGGTGATCGCCCATTCCGAGGGCGAGGCGAGCCGTTTCACACAGATCCTCACGGAGTACGAGAAGGCACCGGAGGTGACCCGGGAGCGGCTCTATCTGGAAACAGTGGAGTCCGTCCTGTCGAACTCGCCGAAGGTGTTACTGGATGTCCAGGGCGGCAACAATCTGATCTATCTGCCGCTCGACAAGCTCTTCGCTCACACGCCGGGGTCACAGGAGGCCGCCGAGGTGCCACCTCGATCATCGTCGGCGTCCGGTGCGGAGCCGGAGCCTCTGGCCTCCGATCAGGCGCCCGTGCCGCGCGCGGACGGGCGCAGCCGCGAGCGCGGCGAGACCCGTTAGATGCGCGGCTCACCTCTCCTGATCGTGGCGCTTCTGCTCGTCGTAGCCCTACTGGGCTGGGGCTTCGTGTTTACCATAGACCAGCGGGAGTTCGGGATCCTGCTGCGTTTTAGGGAGATCCGGCGCTCGGATTTCGAACCGGGTTTGCATTTCAAGATCCCGTTCATCGACGAGGTCGTGAAATTCGAGAAACGCTTGATGAGCCTGGACTCGGAACCGGAGCGCTTCCTGACCAGCGAAAAGAAGGACGTCATCGTCGATACTTTCGTGAAGTGGCGCATCGCCGATGTCGAGAAATACTACCGAAGCACCCAAGGGGATGTGCGGCGCGCGGGCAGTCTCTTGTTCCAGCAGATCTACGACAGCCTGCGCGGCGCGTTCGGCCGGCACACCATCAAGGAGGTGGTCGCCGCCGAGCGAGGCGACATCTTGAAGAGCGTCACCGAGGCTGCGCGCGCCAAGGGGGATGAGCTGGGCGTCACCGTCGTCGACGTGCGCACCAAGCGTATCAATCTACCGGAAGAGGTCAGCAATGCCGTCTACGACCGGATGCGCGCCGAACGCGAGCAGGTGGCGCAGGAGTTTCGTTCGCGAGGCGGCGCTCAAGCGGAGACCATCCGGGCGAACGCCGATCGACAGCGGACCGTGGTCCTGGCCGAGGCCTATAAGGATTCCGAGGACATCCGTGGCGCCGGTGACGCGCGTGCCGCCGAGTTGTACGCCGCGGGATATGGCCGAAACACGGAGTTCTACGAGTTTTACCGCAGCCTCATCGCCTATAAGACGAGCTTCGCGAAGCACCAGGACATCTTGTTGCTGGAGCCGACGTCGGACTTCTTCCATTATTTCAAGAAACCCACCGGGCCCTGAGGCAGGTGCGGACAGCCCGGCTGGGGGCGATCCGTGACCCATGATCGCCTGTGCGCCTCGTGTCCGGGCGTCCCGACCAACAGGTGGTGATGAATCATGTGGCGCCAGTTTCTGGTCGCTCTCGGTCTCATGCTGGTCCTGGAAGGCATCCTGCCCTTCCTGCATCCGGATGCCGCCCGGAGGTTCCTGCAAGAGGCCTCCAAGCTCGATGATCCTACGCTCCGGTTCCTGGGTCTCAGTTGCATGGTGGTGGGTGTCTTGATCCTGTACCTGTTCAACTGAGTTTGTGAAAAAACCTGCAGCACTCGGGATCTCACGCTGCGCCCGTAAGGGCGGCCCCCTGTGGCCGTCCCACGCCGGTGAGCCAACCAGGGCGGATGGGGCAACCATGGGGTTTGGGGCGGCCACAGGGGGCCGCTCCTACGGGCGGAACGCGACCTCCCTTCGCTCGCGACGATTTCTTTCACAAACTCTGAGAGCATGACTGTCGAGGACCGCTGGCTGCTCCCCGAGGGCGTCGGGGAGGTGCTGCCGCCGGAGGCGGAGCGCCTGGAGACCTTACGGCGCGCGATCGTCGATCTATTCCAGAGCTGGGGCTACGAGCTCTGTGTTCCGCCCCTCATCGAATACCTGGAATCGCTGCTCACGGGGACCGGGCGCGACCTCGATCTGGAGACCTTCAAGATCACGGACCAGATGAGCGGCCGGCTCATGGGGGTGCGCGCGGACATGACCCCGCAGGTGGCGCGCATCGATGCCCACCGCCTCAAGCGCGAGACCCCCACGCGCCTGTGCTATCTGGGCCCCGTCCTACGCACCCGGCCGTCCGGCCTCGGCGGCTCCCGCAACCCCTTGCAGATAGGCGCCGAGCTCTACGGCCATCGCGGTCTGGAGAGCGATGTGGAGGTCGTGTGCCTCATGCTGGAGACGCTCGAGACCGCCGGCGAGGAAGGGATCTGCATCGATCTCGGGCACATGCAGGTGTTCCGCGCGTTGGCCGATCGGGCCGGTCTCGATCGCGAGCAGACTGGCTTGCTGTTCGACGCGCTGCAGCGCAAGGCCGTGCCCGAGATCGATGACTATCTGGAGCGGTGGCGCGTCCCGCCCGAGATCGCCCGGCCCATTTCCGCCCTGCCCGAGTTGAACGGCGATGCCGAGGTGCTCGAAGAGTCCCTGCGCGCCCTCTCCGGCGCGGGCCCCGAGGTCCGAGCAGCGGTCCATGATCTTGGCGAGATCGGTGCGCAGGTGAGCGAGCGGTATCCCGAGGTCCGGGTCCATTTCGACCTCGCCGAGCTGCGCGGCTATCACTACCATTCCGGCGTCATGTTCGCCGCCTACACGGCGGGGCAAGGCCAGGCCCTGGCAACAGGCGGCCGTTACGACGACATCGGCGCGGTCTTCGGGCGCGCCCGACCGGCAACCGGGTTCAGCACCGATCTCAAGCTCCTGGTCGGCAGCGCCACGGCCACGGATCGCCCGCGGCCGAGCGTCTTCGCCCCCTGGCCCACTGACCCCAGGTACACCGACCCCAGGCTCAGGGACCTCATCGGGGACCTCCGGGCAGAGGGCAGGCGGGTGGTGTGCGGCCTGCCGGGCCAGGTGGGGGGGGCCGCCGAAATGGGCTGCGGTGAGCAGCTCGACCTCTGCGACGGACGGTGGGTCTTGAACCGAGTCTAGACCGAAAAGGGAGGGCGATGGCCAAGAACGTCGTGGTGGTCGGCACGCAGTGGGGCGACGAGGGGAAGGGCAAGGTCGTCGATCTCCTCACCGAGCACGTGGGTGCGGTGGTGCGGTTTCAGGGGGGGCACAACGCCGGACATACCGTGGTCATCGACGGCACCAAGACCATCCTGCACCTCATTCCCTCCGGGATCTTGCGCGACGGGGTGCGCTGCCTGATCGGCAACGGCGTCGTGGTCTCGCCGCAGGCCCTGTGTGAGGAGATCCGCATGCTGGAGCGGAAGGGTATCGTGGCGCGCGGGCGTTTGTTCGTCAGCGAGGCCTGTCCGTTGCTCCTGCCCCACCATGTGGCGCTCGATCAGGCGCGCGAAGAGGCGCGCGGCACGGCCGCCATCGGCACCACCGGGCGTGGGATCGGACCGGCCTACGAAGACAAGGTGGCGCGCCGCGCCCTGCGGATCGGCGATCTCCTCCACCGCGAGCGCCTCGCCGCCAAGCTCGGCGAGGTCCTCGACTTCCACAACTTCGTTCTCAAGCACTTCTACCAGCGTACCCCGCTGGACTTCTCGGCGGTGCTCGACGAGACCCTGACCTTGGCCGAGGCCATCACGCCGCTCATCGCGGATGTCACCGAGCGGTTATTCGAGCATCAAGCGCGCGGTGACAACGTCCTGTTCGAGGGGGCCCAGGGAACCCTGCTCGACATCGACCATGGAACCTACCCCTATGTGACCTCCTCGAACACCACGGCCGGCGGGGCCGCGACCGGCTCCGGGGTCGGCCCGCGGTGCTTCGATTACGTGCTCGGGATCACCAAGGCCTATACCACCCGCGTGGGCTCGGGCCCCTTTCCCACGGAGCTGTTCGACGCGATGGGCGAGCACCTGGCACGCCGCGGAGATGAGTTCGGGGCGACCACGGGCCGGCCGCGGCGCTGCGGTTGGTTCGACGCCGTGGCCTTGCGCCGGGCCTGCCGGATAAACAGCGTCTCGGGGCTTTGCATCACCAAGCTCGATGTCCTGGATGGCCTGGATACCATTCGCGTCTGTACCGGGTATCGCTACCAAGGGCGGTTGCTGGCCACCGTACCGGCGGGCGCCGAGGCCATCGCCGGCTGCGAGCCGCTCTACGAGGATCTCCCGGGCTGGACCGCTTCGACCAGCGGTGTCACCGAGTACGAACGGCTGCCCGTAAACGCCAAGGCCTATCTGGAACGCCTGGCGGCGATCACCGATTGCCCGATCGACCTCATCTCGACCGGCGCCGATCGCGCCGAGACCATCGTGCTCAAGCGGATATTTGATTGAGTCAGATCGTTGATCGAGGGGTTAGGTGCCATAGGAGCAGCGCGTCATGGAGTGGATAAGAGTCATTGTGCCGCTCGTTCTGTCTTGGCCAGTCATGGCGTTTGTTGTCGTGCTCATCTTTCGCAAGCCCCTCCTTGCGCTACTGAGCCGTTTTGGCAGCGGTTCCGGTAGTGAAGCTGAGTTGGGGCCGCTGAAGATTAAGCTCGGTGCGTTGGCTAAAGAGGGCGAGAGCGCGGTCAGTCGCTTGAACAGAATCATTGACCTTATGGCGGAGAGCCGCCTTTTAGAGCTTGAAATCACATCTGGCACTTTTGGTCCCATGTTCACGGAAGAGCAGCGTCATCGAATGGCCGCCCAGATTGAAGAATTGCGGCGTCTTACCAGCGATGGGTAGCCGGAGTTTCGTTCGGGAGGTGGCAGGGCATGTCTTCTCGTCCTTCGGTATGATGAACGGGGAGAAATATGGGAGAATTGCACATGGCACTAAGCGCGCAAGAAGTCTTCGCAGAAACCGTTCGTGCCCTGCCACCGAGTGAGCGGCTTCGTCTCGCAGCGCTTATCTTACAGGATCTGGCGCAGTCCGAAGTGCCCATGGTGGACCGTAGTGACACCTGGAGCGAGCAAGATCGACACGACTTAACCACCTTCTCGTTGCAGTATGCTGCCGAGCTCTACCCGGAGGATGACGAACTCGTGTAATCCGGGCGATGTGGTGGCGATTGATTTCCCCGGGGTCTCGGGTATCAAGCGCCGGCCGATTGTCGTCCTCTCCTCTCCGGTATACCATGCATTGCGTCCTGAAATGGTCGTCGGTCTGATTACGATCCGAAGGACCGATCTTGGTCCTACTGACTATACATTCCAAGATCCCCAACCTTTCATCGTGGGGATGCATTCCGGGAAGCTGGAGCTTCCCGACGGGGTTCCCAAGCTGGAGCTTGGGAACCAGTAAAAAAGCGCATTCCTGTAAGGAAAAAGCCATGACCGTTTATGAACGTACAGTTGCCAAAATGCAGCGATTACTCGAGCCACTGCTCCAGGAAGTCAGCGACTTCGTTGACTTCCTTCTCGTCAAACAAGATCAGACGCAGTGGGAGTTATGGACCAACTATCGCGAGGCGCTCGACCTAGCGGAATCAGACTTTTCCGATTACTTACACAACTTGGAAAGGTATGAGGAGGGCTTAGCCCGTGGAGACATCCGATGGTGACGGTGGTCCGCGGCGACGTGATTCGGTGTGACCTGAACCCGGTGGTCGGGACCGAGCAGGCGGGAGTCCGGCCAGTCCTTGTTGTCCAAATCGGACCGT
Source organism: Gammaproteobacteria bacterium (assembly GCA_050740695.1). Taxonomy (GTDB): domain Bacteria; phylum Pseudomonadota; class Gammaproteobacteria; order JACCXJ01; family JACCXJ01; genus JACCXJ01. Next base: position 8,270 of record JBOIDR010000126.1, read on the forward strand.
GCGAACACCGTCAGTCCTCATACCATTATTGCGCCATTTACGACGCGTATTCGCCGTGCAGTGTTGCCGTCGCATGCGCTGATTCCGGCAGGTATCGGAGGCTTACCCAACGATTCCGTGGTCCTCTGCGAGCAGATTCGGGTCATCGATAAACGCCGTATCATTCGCGTCCTGGGCCACGTCGATGGCCCCTATATGGAAGAGGTGGCAGGGGCACTCCGTATCATCCTAGGGCTCTAAAAGGTGGAGGGACCGGACCAGGGAAGGCCGGAACAGCGGGCAGAAGAGCCGAGTGGTCAAACCAATGACTCTGAGTTGTCCGGCTGTCACAAAACCGTCACACGACGGCCCGATACTGCCGCTTTACCATAACGGAGCGCAAGCCATGAAGTGCTATCCCGCGATCCTCGCAACGAGCGTTGCCCTTTTCGGTTCGCAAGCCATCCCGGGAGCGGACCAGGTCGACCCCGGCCTCAAGGACTACAGCAAGGCCAGTGGGGTCTCGGGCACCCTGTCGAGCATCGGCTCGGATACCTTGAACAACCTCATGACGTTATGGACCGAAGAGTTCAAGCGCCTGTATCCGAACGTCACCATCCAGGTCCAGGGCATGGGATCCTCGACCGCCCCGCCGGCGCTCACCGAGGGCACCGCCAACCTCGGCCCGATGAGCCGGGTCATGAAGGACGTCGAGATCGAGGCCTTCGAATCCAAATATGGCTACAAGCCCACCGCCGTGCCCGTCGCCATCGATGCCTTGGCGGTGTACGTACACAAGGACAACCCCATCAAGGATCTGACCATACCGCAGGTCGATGCCGTGTTCTCGGCGACCCGCAAGTGTGGTTACGGCGAGGACATCACCCATTGGGGCAAGCTCGGATTGAGCGGCGAATGGGCGTCCCGCACCCTGCAGCTCTATGGCCGCAATTCGGTGTCGGGGACCTATGGTTACTTCAAGGAAAACGCCCTGTGCCAGGGTGATTTCAAGGACACCGTCAACGAGCAGCCCGGCTCGGCCTCGGTGGTGCAGGGGGTGACCAAGTCCATCAACGGGATCGGATACTCCGGGATCGGTTACAAGACCTCCGGCGTGCGTGGCGTTCCGCTCGCGAAGGGGGAAGGGGAGGCGCCGGTCGAGGCCACCTCGGAGAATGCCATCAACGGCACCTATCCGCTGTCGCGGTTTCTCTATGTCTATGTCAACAAGCACCCCAACAACGCGCTGCCGCCGCTCGAGGGGGAGTTCCTCAAGATGGTGCTGTCCAAGAGCGGCCAGGGTGTCGTCATCAAGGACGGCTACATCCCCCTCCCCGCAACCGTGGCTGACAAGACGCTGGCGACCCTGTTCTAATAGTCAGTCAAGATGATCCAACAAGCACGTCATTCCGGCATGGATTGCCGGAATCCAGAGCACATGGACGTAGGTGCTATCCTGCATCCTGGACCCCGGCAATCCCTGCCGGGGTGACGAATCACTTCGATTTAACATGACTGAATAGCCTCTAGCGGGTGATGGGCTTGTGGCGGATGCGGTGCGGTTGCGCCGCCTCTTCCCCGAGCCGGCGTTTGCGATCCGCCTCGCAGCCGGTGTAGTTCCCTTCCTGCCACACCATTGCACTCATCGGTCGGTGTACTAGCCCTGCGCACGGCATCGTCAACGGGACAATTCCTCGAGCACGACAGCGTTCGTTCGTGGGCCAAAGACGCCAACGAGCAGGGCGACTCCCAGCATCGCCGCCGCCATGAAGATGAAGACTGCCACTACGCCTTTGGACAGCAGCGCGCCGATAATCAAGGTCGAGAACATCGCGCTCAGCCGGCTCCAGCTATAGGTGAATCCAACCCCGGTCGCGCGGGCGCGGGTCGGGAACAATTCCGCTTGGTAGGCGTGCAAGACCGCCGAGAACCAATAGCTGAAGATCGTAAACAGGGCGCCGGTCAAGACGATGAGCATGCCGCTGTCGGCAAAGGGAAACGCCAACCCGCTCAGGGCCATCAGCGTCGAAAGGCCAACGATGGCGTGTTTGCGCTCGATACGTTCTGTGGTCAGCACAGCGATGAGCGGCCCGATTGGGCTGACCAGCGCGATCAGCGTGCCGTAGTGCAGGCTTTGCGATAGTGTCTGGCCGCCGGCAAGTAAGAAGGTAGGAGCCCAGTTCGCGAATCCATAGATTCCGATCGTCTGTAATAGGTGAAAGACCATCAGCATGAGCGTCCGGCCGCGGTAAGCGGGTGACCAAAGGTCGCGCAGGGGCAACCGTTCGCGATGCGCCTCCGCAACCGGGGTTGGCGGTGGCAGTTCTCGCCCGATTTCCTGTGCGACAGCGATCTCGATACGCTGCATGAGTGCATCGGCTTCGCTATGCCGACCGACGATCTCCAACCAGCGGGGGGACTCTGGAAGTCTAAGCCGCAAATACCACACAAAAAGTGCGCCGCTGGCACCGATGATCATGACCCAGCGCCAGCCTTCCAGTAGCCAGTGCGTCGGTACTAGCAATTGCGATAGTAGTGCGACGACCGGGATGGCCGTGAAGCCAACGACTTGGGTGATCGCCACGTAACGGCCGCGCACACGTCCCGGCACCATTTCCGTGACATAAGTATCGATCACCACAAGCTCCGCGCCGATGCCGGTCCCGGCCAAAGCGCGCGCGGCGATCAGCATCGTCGGGTTAGTCGCGAAAGCCCCCAGCAAAGTGAATACGGAATAGATGAGTAACATGCATAGGAACGCGCTTTTGCGTCCCCAACGATCGCTGACCAGTCCGAAGCTTACCGTCCCGATGAACATGCCTAGAAATCCCGCCGCGATGACATGGCTAAAGTCCTGCAAACTGAGAAAGCCAGAGTTCTGAAGTGCTGCGCCCAAATAAGCCATCATAAAAATGTCGTAAAAATCGAACCAACCACCCAGGGCAATCAGCGCGACGAAGCGGCGATGGAAACCTGAGAGCGGTAGCCGCTCGATACGCGCGGCAATGCCAGGAGGAGAAGTCATGAGGCTGGCCGGTGGCTGCATTGGCTTGAAGGTTGGTGAGCTCGAAATAGGGATCCAGTCAGTTCGAGCACGATCGAGCTCGATGGGGCGACATGCTAGCCAATTGTGGCGATGAGGTCGACCGGCACTGCGCGCACGGAACATCCGCGTTTTTACAGCACCAACGGATACCGCAGCATATCTTCCTTTGGCACCGCGTCGCCACCCACACCGCGTGCGAGCTGGGCCTCGCTGCTCGGGTCGAGGACCAGCACGTCTCTCGGCTTGTACCACCGGGTCGTGCGGAGCCGTGCACCGCTGCGAATTGCTCAGGTGTCAACCGTCCCGAATTCCTAGTCGGTGGTGTGCCTGGCGGCCTCCTGGCTGCGTCTGTCTGGGTGGTTGTCATGCGCCTCTCCCTATTTCGCCACGCGGAGCATATCGGGACAGACCACGGTTTTCGGTTGGTGGGTACAGAACAATCGTGGTCCGTATGTACCCATTTGTTTCCGGCGTCCTACTCCAAACACCGTTACGCGAAGCCCTTTGTAATCCTAGTCTGTTCCCGATGACCCCACCGCTAACAATCAGAAGGACACACAGGATTGTTCATCCACGCGCAGCACCGACTGTTGTTGGAACTCGCCCTTATACTCCGTGCGGATCTCTTCAACGGCCAAGTTATTCTCCTCGTTGAAGGGATAGAGCAGTATCAAGAGCTTCGATCCTTCTTGCACGGTGGTTCCGGCCGAGTCCCGGAATTGACCTATGCCGCTTATTCTAATGTACGTTCAAGTTGAGACTAACTATCCACGGCCACGCCGTTATGCCCCGCACCCGGTTATGATCCTCCGCCAAACGTGGCAACCCCACATGCAACTGTGCGATCACGGCATCGAG
>JBOIDR010000127.1:0-12079 GCA_050740695.1 Gammaproteobacteria bacterium
CAAGAGGTACGGTGTTTCACGATCACAGGGACGGAAATGGTTCATGGACGCGCGCTCGTTGGGACCCTGACCGATCCGATCGCCCCGCCCATGAAAAGTTCCATGCTAAGTCCGACAGGCTGCTAGAGCGCCCCGTGGATGTCGTGGCCGAGCGCATGGCCAAAGAAATGCGGGTCCTGTGCCTCGATGAGTTTCACGTGGGGGACATCGCCGATGCGATGTTGCTCGGCAACCTCTTGAAGGCGCTTTGCGCGCGCGGCGTGACCTTGGTCGCGACCTCCAACGAGGCTCCCGAGCGGCTCTATTGGAACGGCCTGCAGCGCGAGCGCTTCCTGCCCGCGATCGACCTCATCCTGCGCCACACGGAGGTAGTCGAGCTCTCGGGGGGCGTCGATTACCGGCTGCGGACCCTGGAAAGAGCCGAGATCTATCACTGTCCCCTGGACGACTCGGCCGAGCACGGTCTGCGTTACGCCTTCGAACATCTGGCCCGCGGGCCCGGACGCGCCGGGCTCGATCTGGAGGTCGCGAGCCGCGCCATCCCGGCGGTACGGCACATCGATGGGGTCGTGTGGTTCGATTTCGAAGGGATCTGCGGTGGCCCGCGGGGAGCGGCGGACTACATCGAAATCGCCTTATGCCATCACACCGTCCTCATCGGGAATATCCCGAGCCTGGATGATGGCGACAACGACCGGGCCAAGCGTCTGATCCTGCTCGTGGATACCCTCTACGACCGGCGTGTCAAGCTCATCGTGTCCGCCGATGCGCCGCCCTCGCACCTCTACAGGGGGCAGCTCCTCGCCGCCCAGTTCGCGCGCACCGCGAGCCGGCTCGAAGAGATGCAGAGCCACGCCTATCTGTCCCAGCAGCACCTGCTCGACTGACTATTGACACCCTCCTGCTGGGGGTTTATGCTGCACCGCACTAATGCTGCAGTGCAACATTCCACCACCAACAGATATGAGGAATAAGACAACGTACAGCGAAATCAGCAAATACTGGAAAGGACAGGCGAGGCCGCGATCAGCGCTCTCAGGGAGATCGGCGAGATCCACGGGCGCTTGTTCGAGGGCATCAAGGACCAGCAGTTCGACTCTGGGGGCTGTGGCGCGCGCGATAGCGCGGTCAAGGGCACTCGGCGCCGAGGGCGGCAAGGCCGTGGCCTAGCCGCTTCTGATCAAGGACTACCAGCAAGAACTTCTGGCCGTCAGCGCTGGCATGCGCGACCTGATGAGCGAGTGGAACGCCGAGGTGGGCGCATGGTGTAGTAAGCAAATCAATACGTTGCAGAAGACAGGGGCCTGAGGATGCGGCATGCGGCCCTGGTGAACCGGAGCCGCAACGGGCGGTCGTGTGTTGCTAAAAAGTAACATGCAGGCACCAATGTCTCTTGACATGACTTACTCTCATGTTGTATATTGGTATTTCATGTTGTATAGTAGCCTCAATATCAAGATGCTAGACGGTCAATCCACAACGCAATCCCGGTATACGGCTGGGGAAACCACGGGCAAAGGGGAGGCGGACCCCATGCTCGGAGAGGCCCGCATCGTAACCCTTCTACGGCACCACTACGGCGATGGGGGGGTGTATGTGCCGGAGGGCGGGGGACGGACGGTGTTCCTGGAGGCGTCCCGCCTCGGATTCATCAATGAGGACGGGTACCTGACTCGCAAGGGGAGGGAACTGCTGGCGCAGCACGGAGATTGAGGGGTCTGAAACGGCCGCGGGTGTCCTTGCTCGTCACCAGCGCCTTGGGGCTGCACGATCGGCCCCATTTTTTTGTGCCCGGCAGGGTACCTCGTGGTGCGTGCCGGGGTAAAGGGCCGCCGGTATATAATGGACCTGCCCCACCCTCCGCCGCGGGGCGTGCTTCGCCCGTGATCGCCTCTCGATCTCGCCCTCGGCCCTACACAGCGGAGGGAACCTTGTAAAAATAGCATGGGAGTACCGATGGCCCGCTACAGAACGGAGGACATCCGCAACATCGCCCTGGTCGGGCACGGTGGGGCCGGCAAGACCACGTTGGTCGAGAGGATGTTGCAACACACCGGGGTCCTCAAGACACCCGGCAGCGTGGAGCGAGGGACCACCGTCTCGGACTTCGACCCTCTCGAGAAGGCCCATGGCCATTCGCTGCACAGCAAGGTGATCGGTTTCGATTATCGGACCACACGCATCAACCTCATCGACACCCCGGGTTATCCCGATTTCCTGGGAAGGGCTCTGGCCGTGCTCCCCGCGGTCGAGACCGTGGCAGTGGTCGTGAATGCACAGACCGGGGTCCAGATGGTCACCGGCCGCATGATGGAATGGGCCAAGGCGCGCGATCTCGATCGCCTCGTTATCGTCAATCACATCGACGCTGAAAATGTTGACCTCGAGGCCTGCCTCCAGCAGATCCGGGCGCAGTTCGGGGCCGAATGTCTGCCGCTCACTCTGCCGGCCGATGGCGGAGGGGCGGTGGTAGATTGCTTCTTCGCGCCCGACGGACGCCCCACGGATTTCTCCTCCGTCACACAGGCGCACACCGAGCTGATCGACCAGGTGGTCGAGGTCGATGATGCGCTCATGGAGCTGTACCTGGAGCAAGACCAATCGCTCAGCCCCGAGCAGCTACACGAGCCGTTCGAGAAGGCCCTGCGCGAAGGACATCTGATCCCGGTGTGCTTCGTGTCGGCCCGCACCGGCGCGGGCCTCGACCAGCTCCTGGAGGTCTTCGCGCGGCTCCTGCCGAACCCGATGGAAGGCAACCCGCCGGTGTTCCTGAAAGGGGAAGGTCCCGCGGCGGAGCACGTCCCGCTGGCCGCCGATCCGGCCCGGCACGCCCTCGCCCATGTGTTCAAGGTCGCCATCGATCCGTTCGTGGGGCGCTTGGGCGTATTCCGTATCCACCAGGGTACCATCACCAAGGACAGCCAGTTGTTCATCGGGGACGGGCGCAAACCCTTCAAGGTTGGCCACCTATTTACGTTGCAAGGCAAGGACACCCTCGAGGTCCCCGAGGGGATCCCCGGAGATATCTGCGCGGTCGCCAAGGTCGATGACATCCACTTCGACGCGGTCCTCCACGACTCCCACGAGGAGGACCAAATCCGCCTGAGAACGCTCACCTTTCCGACCCCCATGCACGGTATCGCCATCCACGCCAGGAGTCGCGGCGACGAGCAGCGGCTCTCCGATACCCTGCAGAAGCTCTCGGCCGAGGACCCGAGCGTGCGTATCGAGCACAACAGCGTGCTCAACGAGACGGTGTTGCGAGGACTGGGGGATCTCCACGTGCGGGTATTGCTCGAGACCATGAAGGAGCGCTTCAACGTCGAGGTCGAGACGCGCCCGCCCCGCATCGCCTACCGCGAGACCGTGACCCTGCCCGCCGAAGGCCATCACCGCCACAAGAAGCAGACCGGCGGCGCCGGGCAGTTCGGCGAGGTGTTCCTGCGCGTGAAGCCGCTGGAGCGCGGGGCCGGCTATCAGTTCGTCGACGCCGTCGTGGGCGGGGTTATCCCGCGCCAGTTCCTTCCGGCCGTGGAGAAGGGCGTCCTGCAAGCCCTGCATGAGGGCGTGATCGCGGGCTATCCCTTGCAGGACCTGGAGGTCGCGGTCTACGACGGCAAGCACCACCCGGTGGATTCCAAGGAGGTGGCCTTCGTATCCGCCGGACGCAAGGCTTTCATCGACGCCGTCAAGAAGGCCAGGCCGGTGGTGCTCGAGCCCATCGTCAACATCGCGATCACGGTCCCGAGCGCGGCCATGGGCGACATCACCGCCGATCTGTCGGGCCGCCGCGGGCGCATCAGCAACACCCGCGCGCTCGCGGGCGGGATGATCGAGATCTCGGGCCAGGTGCCCTTGAGCGAGGTCGAGCAATATCAGTCCCAGCTGAAGTCCATGACCGGCGGCCATGGCGCCTACACGATCGAGCTCAGCCACTACGACCCGGTGCCGGCCCGCACCCAGCAGCAGCTCATTGCTGAGTTCAAGCCGAGCGAGACGGAGGAGTCGTAGGCGCCGGGGACAGCGCTAGTAGGCAGTCATGTTGGTTCAAAGTGATTCGTCACCCCGGCAGGGATTGCCGGGGTCCGGGATGCAGGATAGCACCTACGTCCATGTGGTCTGGATTCCGGTAGACGTGCCTGTTTGAATCTTCTTGACTGACTATTAGGCTATGGATCACCACGCTCCTACCTCCATGGAGGGCCCGATGCGCCGAATCGCCGTCATCGGGGCCCGTTTGATCGCCGTGGCGTTGATCGCCGCGGCTTGCGTCACGACGCCCACGGGTCGGACCCAGTTGCGGTTGGTATCCGACGCTCAGATGGTGGCCATGGGCAGCACCGCCTTCGCGCAACTCCAACAAGAGACACCGCCTACCTCCGATCCCAAGACGGTGCGATACGTCGATTGCGTGGCCGAGGCGATCACGCGCACCGTGGCACCCGCAGAGACCTGGGAGGTGCGGGTCTTCGAGGCACCGGAGGTCAATGCCTTCGCGCTACCGGGTGGAAAGATCGGTGTGTACACGGGCCTCCTCAAGGTGGCCGAGAATCCGGGCCAGCTCGCGGCCGTGATCGGCCACGAGGTGGCACATGTCCTCGCCGGCCATTCCGCCGCACGCGTGTCGAACGAGCTGGCAGCCCGACTCGGAGTCACGGTACTGGGGCAGACCACCGGCGTCGACCCGCAACTCATCGGCCTCGGGGCCAATCTGCTCTTGCTCTTGCCGTACTCGCGGGCCGACGAGACCGAGGCGGACGTCCTCGGCCTGCAATACATGGCGAAGTCCGGTTTCGACCCACGCGAAGCGCCGAAGCTCTGGGCCAACATGTCCAAACAAGCTATGTCCAAACAAGGTGGCGGCGCCCCACCCGAATTCCTCTCCACCCACCCCGCCAACGAGACTCGCATTCGCGATCTGCAGGCCCGCTTGCCGCAGGCCCTCCCGGTATACGAGCAAGCGCGGGGGCAAGGCGGGCAACCGAAGTGTTAGATGAGACACGAGGGGCCCGAACGCACGCCCGTCGCTGCCACCCCCTTCCCAGTGATACAAAGTACCGTACAGGGTGCGCTGTGCGAGCACAGGCACCGCGGTTGATCCGCTTCGGCCGGCGCTCATATCGCCTTCTAACTCCCGAATATGGCGGGCAATGGCTCAATGATCGCCTTCACACTTGACCTCCTCCTTGAAGTCATCACGCTTCGCCTCCAGCTTCACTTTGCATGGCCCGTCCCAGAACCCCTTCTGCCATTCGCCATGCCAGCTTGCACCCACGCCATCCTTGCACTTTACTTCTCTCTTGAACTCCCCGCGCTTTGATTCGAGCTTTACTTCACAGGCGCCGTCCCAGAACTCCTCCTTCGATTGGCCACGCCACCATCGCCTCTTTGGATCGTCGCCGTTGCGATGATCGGCAAGAGCAGGGAAAAGGACGCCGATGCTGCCAAGCAGCAGGAGCGCGAGCATGCGGTTCGTCATTTCATCAGCATATCCGATCTCGCGAGTCGCTGGCCGATCGGGCGGGCCTTCTCGGGAGCTACGACGAACCGGGGGCGGCCGCAGCCGCCCCAGGTCCCTGCATCACCGGCCGATAGGCCGCTCAATGATCGAGCTCGTGGCCCAGCACGCCACCGGCGATGGCGCCGGTGGTCGACAGCAGGGGATCACCCCCGCTCAGCTCGTGGCCCAAGACGCCTCCCAGGACGCCGCCGAAGATGATCGGCAGGGACGAGTGACCGCGGCGATAGTAGCCGCCGCCGTAACCCACACCGCCGTAGCCGTAGTAGGGACGATAGACCACCGGCGCAGGAGCATGGTCTTCATGGTTGTAGTAGTGGTGATGCTGGTGGTACACCGGGCGCGGGGGCGGATAATAATGGCGGTGGTGGTGCCTGCCATGGTGATGACCGCCGTGGTGGCGCCGATGCTTGCGCCATCCATCATCATCATCGGCATGGCTGGTCCCCGATAGGGCCATGAGCGCGACCGCGATGACGGTACCGACCCATGCAGTAGTCTTCATGCAAAGTCTCCTTTTCAGTTGGTTCGATTGGGCTGTAAGGTCACTCTTACGCGCCGCAGTCTAGCACCCGACCCTGAATCCAGGCTGAACGACTAATGCTGCCGAGCGACACGCGCGGACACCCAGCGACGACCGACTTCCTGGTGATCGGCGGGGGCATCATCGGATTGTGTCTGGCCTTGAACCTCAAGCGGCACTACCGGGACTGCACGGTGACTCTCATCGAGAAGGAGGAGAGCTGCGGCCGGCACGCTAGCGGGCGCAACAGCGGGGTCCTGCACGCCGGCTTCTACTACGGCCCGGACTCGTGGAAGGCACGCTTCACCCTCGACGGGAACCGTGCCCTCAAGGCCTACTGCCGGGACCGCGGTATCCCGGTCAACCTCACCGGCAAGCTGGTAGTCGCCCGCGACGAAGCCGAGTTGCTGGGCCTGCATGAGCTCTTGAAGCGGGGCCAGGCCAACGGGGTCCCGCTGGATCTCGTCACCGAGGAAGAGGCACGCCGCATCGAACCCAGGGTCAAGACCTGCGGCCAGGCCCTCTACTCCCCCGAGACCGCGACGGTCGACCCTGGACGCGTGGTCGCCGCCTTCGCCGCGGACGCAGAGGCGGCCGGCGTGGTTCTGCGCCCTTCGACGGCATATCTCGGTCGCCGCCAGGGCACGGTCCTGACCACAGGCGGTGCCATCGCTGCCGGCCACGTGGTGAACGCCGCCGGATTGTACGCCGACCTCGTGGCGCGCGACTTCGGTTTCGCGCGGGACCACGCCATCCTGCCCTTCAAAGGCCTGTACCTGCGCTCTTCGGAGCCGGCCGGATCGCTCAAGACCAATGTCTACCCCGTGCCGGACCCCGCCTATCCCTTCCTGGGTGCCCATTTCACCCTGGGCCCCGAGGGCGGGGTGACCCTGGGCCCGACGGCCGTCCCGGCGCTGTGGCGGGAACAGTATCGGGGATGGGGCGGATTCGAGCACGGTGAGCTCCGCGCGGTGTTGCGTCTCGGCTATCGCCTGTGGCGCAGCGATCCGAGCGGCTACACGCGCCTCGCGCTCACCGAGCTGCGATGTTGCTTCAGACCCTACCTCTTGCGCGAGGCCGCGCGCCTGGTCGACGGGGTGCGGGCCGAGAACTTCCGCGTCTGGGGCGAGGCCGGGATCCGGGCCCAGCTCGTCGACACCAGGACCGGTCGACTCGAGCCCGACTTTCACTTCGAGGGGGACGAACGCTCGTCGCATGTCCTGAACGCCGTTTCGCCCGCCTTTACCTGCGCGCTGCCGTTCACTGCCTATCTGGTCGATCGGATCCCGGGGCGCGGCGCCCTGCCGCCCGATCCGGCCGTTTGACAGTTCATCGGCGGGCAGGTAACTTCGGGATTTTACCTTTGGCGGCCCGCACTGGGCCGGACGCGGCCTCGATGGATCCAGCGCGCTCGTGACCCAGAACGCCCATTTCCCGCGCATCGACCGCCTGCCCCCGTACGTCTTCAGCACCGTCCACGAGCTCAAGATGGCCGCACGTCATCGCGGCGAGGACGTGATCGACTTCGGTATGGGCAACCCCGACCAGCCCACGCCCCGCCACATCATCGACAAGCTCTGCGAGGTGGCGGCACGCGAGGACACCCATCGCTACTCGGTGTCGCGCGGGATCCCGAGGCTGCGCCGGGCCATCTGTAACTGGTACGCGCGCCGCTACCAGGTCATCTTGGACCCCGAGACCGAGGCCATCGTCACCCTCGGCTCCAAAGAGGGGCTCGCGCATCTCGCCATGGCGGTCGTCGATCACGGCGATACGGTCCTGGTGCCGAACCCGGCTTACCCCATCCATCCCTTCGGTTTCGTCATCGCCGGGGCCGACGTGCGCCATGTCCCGAGCAGTCCTTGTGTCGATTTCTTCGCGGAGCTCACGGACGCCATCCGCGGCTCTTGGCCACGCCCCAAGCTCTTGTTGCTCAATTTCCCCAGCAACCCCACCACCGAATGCGTCGAGCTGCCGTTCTTCGAGCGGGTGATCGAGATCGCCCGCCAGCACGGCATCTGGGTGGTGCAGGATCTGGCCTATGCGGACCTCGTGTTCGATGGCTATGTCGCGCCGTCGATCCTGCAGGTGCCGGGCGCCAAGGACATCGCCGTCGAGTTCTTCTCCCTGTCGAAAAGCTACAATATGCCGGGCTGGCGGGTCGGGTTCATGGTGGGGAACCCGATCTTGGTGAAGGCCCTGGCGAGGCTCAAGTCCTACCTCGACTACGGCACCTTCACTCCCATCCAGGTGGCCGCCATCGCCGCCCTCGACGGGCCCCAGGACTGTCTCGACGAGATCCGCGAAACGTACCGCCGACGCCGCAACGTCTTGTGCGATGGTCTCAACAGCATCGGCTGGCCAGTCGAGAGGCCGCGTGGGACGATGTTCGTCTGGGCCCCGATCCCGGAGCCCTACCGCAGGCTGGGGTCGCTGGAGTTCTCGAAGATGCTGCTCCTGGAGGCCAGGGTGGCCGTGTCTCCGGGCACCGGTTTCGGGGACTATGGCGATGCCCACGTGCGTTTCGCGCTCATCGAGAACGAGCACCGTACCCGCCAGGCGATCCGCGGGATCCGCGATCTGCTCAAGAAAGACAGGGTCGTCGAGGTCGGAAGCATTCGGGCCTCTTAGGCCCGGAATGGGAGACGAGGGGTGAACCCGGTCAAGGTCGGACTCCTGGGGATGGGGACGGTGGGCGGCGGGACCCTCCGGGTCCTGCGCCGCAACCACGACGAGATCAGCCGCCGCGCCGGGCGTGCCATCGAGATCACCTGCGCCAGCGCCCGCGATCTCGCCAAGCCGCGCGACCTCGCGCTCGACGGCATCGTGCTCACCCGGGATCCGACGGCGGTGATCGACGACCCCGAGGTACGGATCGTCGTCGAGCTCATCGGTGGGCTCGATCCGGCACGGACGCTGGTTTTGCGCGCCATCCAGAACGGCAAGCACGTGGTCACCGCCAACAAGGCGCTCATCGCCATCCACGGCAACGAAGTCTTCGAGGCCGCCCAGGCGCGCGGCGTCATGGTGGCCTTCGAGGCCGCGGTCGCGGGCGGCATCCCGATCATCAAGGCGATCCGCGAGGGGCTGGCCGGGAATCGCATCGAATGGCTCTGCGGGATCATCAATGGCACCGGTAACTTCATCCTCTCGGAGATGCAGAACCGCGGGCGCGATTTCGCCGGCGTCCTGCGCGAGGCCCAGCGCCTCGGCTACGCGGAGGCCGATCCGAGCTTCGATGTGGAGGGCATCGATGCCGCTCACAAGCTGACGATTCTGGCCGCGATCGCCTTCGGGATCCCGCTCCAGTTCGAGCGGGTCTACACGGAGGGGATCACCCGGATCACGCGTGCCGACATCGACTACGCCGACCAGCTCGGCTACCGGATCAAACACCTCGGCATCGCCCGGAACACCGGGACGAGCATCGAGCTTCGGGTCCACCCGACCCTCATCCCCAAGCGCCAGTTGCTCGCGAGCGTCATGGGCGTCATGAACGCCGTGCTTATCCAGGGCGACGCCATCGGCCCGAGCCTCTACTACGGCGCCGGTGCCGGCGCGGAGCCCACGGCCTCGGCGGTGGTCGCCGACCTCGTGGACGTGGTCAGGACGCTGACCTCGGACCCGGAGAACCGCGTCCCCCACCTCGCCTTCCAGCCGCAGGCCCTATCGGACCTCCGCGTCGCGCCCATGGAGGATGTCCGCACCGCGTATTATCTGCGCATGAGCGCCGTCGATCGGCCGGGGGTGCTGGCCGACATCACGCGCATCCTGGGCGATCTAAAGATCAGCATCGAGGCGATCCTGCAGAAAGAGCCCGCGCCAGAGGAGCGCCATGTCCCCATCATCTTTCTCACCCATCGGATACAGGAACGGGCCATGAACGACGCGATCGCACGCATCGAGGCGCTGCCCGCGATCAAGGGCGCCGTGACCCGCATCCGCCTCGAGACCCTGGAATGAGCCCTGCCTATCCGGTTTTCGCCCAACGGCACTGCCGATAGGTGATTACACCTGACGTGACTGCTACTCACAGGAGTCTTTGGTATCAACCGGATAGGCATTAAATGAAAGGATACAACGGGATCATCGAACGCTACCGCGAGCGGCTGCCGATCGGTAGGGGCACGCGCATCGTGAGCCTCTGTGAGGGTGACACCCCGCTCTTGCGACTGCACCACATCCCAAGCCTCCTCGGTAAGGACATCGCCCTGTACGTCAAATATGAAGGCCTCAATCCCACCGGCTCGTTCAAGGACCGTGGGATGACGATGGCGGTCACCAAGGCCCTCGAGGACGGCAGCCGCGCGATCCTGTGCGCCTCGACCGGGAACACCTCGGCCTCGGCCGCGGCCTATGCCGCGCGCGCCGGGATCCGGGCTTTCGTGTTGATCCCGGAGGGCAAGATCGCGCTCGGCAAGCTCGCCCAGGCTATCCTGCACGGGGCGCTTGTCATGCAGATCCAGGGGAACTTCGATCTCGGCATGCGTCTCGTCAAGGACGTCGCGGTTCGTCTGCCCGTGACTCTCGTCAACTCCGTCAACCCGTATCGCCTGGAGGGTCAGAAGACCGCGGCCTTCGAGGTGATCGAGGCGCTCGGCCGCGCACCCGACTTCCACTGCCTGCCGGTCGGAAACGCCGGCAACATCACGGCCTATTGGATGGGCTACCGGGAATACCACGGGCATGGCCTGGTGGAAGGCCTCCCCCGTATGTGCGGTTTTCAAGCGAGCGGCGCCGCACCCTTCGTGCGCGGCCACCCGATCGACCACCCGGAAACGGTCGCGACCGCGATCCAGATCGGCCACCCGCAGTCCTGGGACCTGGCCTTACAGGCGCAAGCCGAGTCCGACGGTTGGTTCGATGAGCTGTCCGACACCCAGATCCTGGCGGCCCAAAGGCTTCTTGCGGAACAGGAAGGGATCTTCTGCGAGCCCGCTTCCGCGGCCTCGATCGCAGGTGCGATGCGGGACGTGACAGGCGGCAAGATCCCCGAGCGCAGCCTCGTCGTCTGCACCCTCACCGGCCACGGTCTCAAGGACCCCGACATCGCGATCGCCCAATCCTCCGCCCCGCCCTTGAAGATCGAGGCACGCCTCACGGAGGTGGAACGGGTGATCGCGGAGGAGATCGGGGGCTGATTCAGGCAGCGACCGATCCATGTGGTGGCTGCGGATGTCGATGACGAACGTGCCGCTGTCATCGTCACGGTCTATGAAGCTGATCCCCGGGTGTCGGACGAGACCGGTGAACGGACGAACAGGGAACGGCATCGGGTCGGGCTTTCATGAACGCGCCTGACGCCGGTGCTGTCGGGCATGGCAAGACCCCTGCGTGTCGAGTTATCCGGCGGGCTTTATCACATCACATTGCGGGGTGACCAGCCGGAGGACATCTATTCATCCTGTACCTCATAAAAGCCGGGCTCCTGCCCGTTCGGTTCGCGGGAAGATGCTCGCCGGGCCCGGTCGAGCATCTTCGGCAAGGCTTGCACCGGACCCATCATGCCTATCGTCGGATGACCGACCATCACCGTGTTGGTAGTGCCGCAGGGCAAGCTTTCCAGCGGGATGCGCCAATTCGGGCACCCTGGATTGATGCCGCGACCGTCGCCAACCTGTGGCTCGCGGTGACCCAAAGGGGGCCCTTGGGCAACAAGCGCTTCCAAGGCACGATCGAGCGCATGATGGGCAAGCGTTGCGAGCCGCGCCGGCGGGGCTGGCAGCGTATAGATTGACCCTTCCCTGCTCCAGGGCCATACTCCCCGACCATCCCAACTCCCATATCCACATGGGGAATTCTGAGCCATGACCGACGCCCAGGTTCAGAGCAATAGATACTTGCGTCGTAAATGTCGAACAACACCGCTCGAGCAATTCCTGATTCACATGCAAAGTCAATCAGCTGCAAGCGCCAGGGTAAGTCCCTCCCCTGCGCAGCGGGGGAGGGCTAGGGTGGGGGCCAGGCGTGTCAGGCGGAGACGAGGCTTGGTCAGCGGCTGAAGGGCTTGGCCCCCACCCTAGTGCGCCCGTGAGGGC
>JBOIDR010000128.1:0-12018 GCA_050740695.1 Gammaproteobacteria bacterium
GAGTTAGTTTCGCGGTCGGATGCCATCAAAAACTTTCGCGATCTCAGCCCTAGAGCGACGGCACACCCTCGTAGTGTCTTTCATAATCAAGGGCGCTGCGTCATCGAATCATGAAAGTTAGTTAGTTGGGACGGAGATTCAGCCGGTGCGACAGAATTGGAGCCATGACAGGATGCGCTGAGGAACGAAGCGCATCGTTCGCGATTGATGCGCCTCCTTTGTCGGCACATCCTACGGGATCTGCCGGAGTAATGAGGATCAAGCCTTCGGCCCCGATGTGGAATACATCCAAATGGATGGGAACGGTACCAATGCCTGCTGGACATCGAGATCCGGTCATCCGCATCGAGGGTTGCGCTCTGATCCGCGGTCGGCGATGCGCGCCGTGGCGAACACCCGCCGCAAATGCACCGCGAGCAGCCGCGGGATCTCGCTCTTGAGCGGCTCGGCCGCCCCGAGAAATACTATCAGCAAGAGGCCCCGCGCCTCGCAGGGCTATAGCCGAGCCCGTACCCTGCCAGGCGCACCACGGTCTTCAGGGCCGACCGTGCCACACGGAAATCCCGGCCGAGGCGCAGGAGCCGGGGGATCCCGGCAGGCGCGTGTGCGATGCCGGCCAAGAGCTTCCCGAGGCGGGGGCGGCCGGAGGCCGAGAGCGCGTCCAGGGCGAGCGGGGGGATCGACACGCCCTGTGCATCGACGATGGCGCGTATCGCAAGCCATGGGAGGCCGTGCTCGGCGGCGGCCCGCGCAACCCCGGCGGTTTCCATGTCCACTGCCAGCGCGGACGTGGATCGAAACAGCCGCGATTTATCCGCAGGGGACGCGACCACGGCCTCGGCGTGCAGGATCTTTCCCTGTCCGACGCGCACCCGTCCGTCGAGCTTTCCCGCAAGCCGCGATGGCCAGTCCGGATCGGCTTCGATGATCTCCTGGCCGAATAGGACCGCGGTGCCGAGCACCACATCGCCGGCCCCGAGCCCCGGCGCCAGGCCCCCGGCGGTGCCGAAGCTCACCAGCGCGGACACACCGCGCCCGGCGAGGGAGCGTGCGGCCCGGTAGGCGCGCGCCTGTCCCATCCCCGAGAGGGACACTCGAACACATGCATCGCGACCTCCGCGCCCGCCGCCGCCGCTAAGGCAGCGGCCCTCGGCCGGCAAGGCCGCGACGACGCCGATCGGCGCCCCTACGCCGTCACGCGACATCGGGGCTGCAGCGCCAGCAGGCAGAGAACTGCGGCTCCAACTCCTCGCCGCACGCCGGACACCGCCAGGCCGGACCGGCGGCCGGCGCTGCACCCTGTCGATGCGTGTGTACGATCGACAGCGCGCGGGCGGCCGTCCGCTCGTCCAGCACCCAGACGGAGGGCAAGGTGTCCTCGGTCATCGGGATCTCCCCGCGCGCGCCGAACAGCGCCTCCCCGCGCACCTCGGCGGGGATCCCCTCGGCCTCCAAGAGACCCCGCACGACATGGGCATCGATGGGATGGCGGGCGGTGTAGACGCGCTTCACGCGGTGGCACCCTTACTTTTTATGATCCATCACGACAGGCGCTGCCCCTCACCCGCGCGGGGCGTACCCGCCGCGGAAGCCCCCGACGCTCACTGGATGTGTCCCAGGATCCCGTCCAGCTCGTCCAGCGAGGCGTAGTGGATGACGAGGCTGCCGCGCCCCCGGCCATTGTGGCGCAACTGCACGCGCGCGCCGAGCCGCTCGCTCAGGTCCCCTTCGAGTCGCTTGACATCCGGATCCGCCGGTCTCGTCGCTGCCGGCTCCGGCGTGGGGGTAGCTGCGAGGGCGCGGCGCACCAGTTTCTCCGCCTCGCGCACCGAGAGTCCCTTCGCGACGATGTCGCGAGCGGCCTTGAGCTGCAGCCCACCCGAGAGGGCGAGGAGGGCTCGCGCATGGCCCATCTCGATCTCACGGCGTTCCAGCAGACCCTTGACGTCGGCTTCCAGATCCAAGAGCCGCAGGAGGTTGCTCACCGCGGTGCGCGACCGGCCCACGGCCTCGGAGACCTCCTGGTGGGTCATCCCGAACTCCTCGACCAGCTTCGAGAACGCCGTGGCCTCTTCGAGTGGGCTCAGGTCCTCGCGCTGGATATTTTCGATGAGCGCGATGCTGAGCGCGGCCGCGTCCGGGGCCTCGCGGATCAAGGCCGGGATGGCGTCGAGGCCGGCGAGCCGCGCCGCGCGCCAGCGTCGTTCACCGGCGATAAGCTCGTAGCCGTCCCCCAGGGGCCGCACCACCACGGGCTGCACCACCCCCTGCGCCCGGATAGAGTCCGCCAGCTCTTGCAGACCCTCGGGGCGCAGGTCCAGCCGCGGCTGATAGCGGCCCTTGCGGATCCGATCGATGGCGATGTGTTCGACCGCCCGCGGCGCCGCCGGCCCTTCCGGCAGCGGATCCCCGGCCAGACCCAGTAAGGCGTCGAGACCGCGTCCCAGCCCGCGCTTCTTGGCGTTCATGCGGCGGCCTCGTTGTGCGCGCCGTCCCGGCGCAGCATCTCCCCGGCCAGTGCCAGATAGGCGATCGCCCCGCTCGAGGTCTTGTCGTAGTAGAGCGCCGGCAACCCGTGGCTCGGGGCCTCGGCCAGGCGCACGTTGCGCGGGATCGTGGTGCGGTAGACCTTGGGGCCGAAATGCATGAGGAGCTGGGCCGAGACCTGGCTTGCGAGGTTATTTCGGGCGTCGAACATGGTGCGCAGCAGTCCCTCGATCCGGAGCGCCGGGTTCTGCACCTTGCGGATGCGTTCGATGATCTCGATCAAGGCGCTCAGGCCCTCCAGGGCATAATACTCACATTGCATCGGGATGATCACGGAATGGGCGGCGCACAGCGCGTTGACCGTGAGCATATTGAGCGCCGGCGGGCAGTCGATCAGGACGTAGTCGTACTCCGCAATGACCGGCTCGAGCCCCCGCCGCAGGCGCTGTTCGCGTCCGTCCACCGACAAGAGCGCGATCTCGGCGCCGGTGAGATCCCCGTTGCTCGGGACGAGGTCGAAGCCCTGGTTCGGCAGCGGGACGGCAACGCTCGCCACCGGCCGGCCATCGATGAGGAGGTCGCAGGTCGAGGCCGCGAGGGTGTGCTTGTCGATCCCGCACCCCATGGTGGCATTGCCCTGGGGATCGAGATCGACGAGGAGCACGCGCCGGCGCGTGGCCGCGAGGGAGGCCGCAAGATTCACGCTGGTGGTCGTCTTTCCGACGCCCCCTTTCTGGTTGGTGACCGCGATGACCCTGCCCATGGCCCCGTGAGGTTGCATTTGGCGTTTAGGATTCTCGTGCGCCGGGCGATTCTACTGCGCCGGGGGAGGGGAGATCGATCTCGACCGGGTGGCGTTCGCCCGCCAGTCCGGTATTTGAAGTCGATAGACCCGTGCCCCCTCCATAATTCGTAGTAGTCGACCTTGCCGTCGCGCAGCTCATAGACGCCGTCGGTGACGCTCGTGAAGAAGGCCGCGGCCTTCGGGCCGAAGCCCGCCTCCCGACACGGCCGGCTGCGAGCGGTTCTCGCTAGGCCGGCAGCCGTGTAATATTCGCGGTCGGCGCGCGGAGCGACTGCCCCGGGGGAGAGGACTGGAGACATTGCACCGAAGACTGCTGATCCTGCGCGTGCTCGGCGGGCTCCTGCTGGCGATGGTGGCCGCCGCGGCGCTCGCGCGCGGCCCCGCGTTGACGGACGCCCAGATCGCCAAGCTCGACCAGAACTGGCGCCTCTGCCTCGCCAAGCAGAAGGGGCCGTACACAAAGAACTATTGTGTCTGCCAGGACGGCGAGAAGCGACCCGTGCAGCTCCCCGACGGGCGCATCGTGAGTCCGTGCGGCGGCAACGCCCGGTTCTGCGCGGCGTTCCGCGAGCCCTGGGCGCAGGCGCTCGCCGACGAGGGCATGTACATCGCCAACCTGTTCTCGCGCGATCTCTGGCAATGGGACTCGTTTCCCGACCACCACGATCTGGTGCGCGGCTACCTCCTCGAGAAGTTCTTCGTCGAGACGCATCCCGATCACAAGCTCGCGGAGATGCGCGCGTACGGCGGGCTCGCCGGTGCCGAGTACGAGGCGCGGGACGCGCCGCGCTTCTTCGAGCGCTACCTGGCGCTCGGCAGTTTCAAGGAGCCGCGGCACTACCTGCTCGCGTACGACTTGCAGCGGCGCTTCTACGTTCGGGCCGATCAGGGCGACATCGTCAAGGTGCGCAACCTGGCGTCCGCCATCCACCGGCAACGCGAGAGCTTCAAGCCGCTGCGGGACGCCGTTCACAATCAGATCTCGGCGGCTTTGATCCCGAGGATCGCCGCCTACCGCGACCCGCTTGCGCGCGGTGACACGCGCGCCCGGGTCGAGGAGCTTATCGTCGAGATTGAGAAGCTGACCTCGCTCGACGAGGCCGCGCTCCAGGCGCAGCTGCCCGCCATCGAGGATGCGCCGACGCGGAAGGCCCTGGCCGCGCGCCTGCCGGCGCCGAAGACCCCCGACCTCGAGGCCGTCACGGCCCTGGCGGAGGTGATGGTGAGCGCGCGGCGCGCCGTCGAGGCCAAGACCGTGTCGGTAGGCGACCGCCGCCGGCTCATCGACCTGGCGATCACCGCCGCCGCGGTCCTCCAAGGTCGCACGGCGCGACTCCTCGAGCCCGCCGGCGGCGGTCCGCGCGCGCGCCAGTTGCTGCGACTCCTCGCCGTCCTGGCCGAGGCCGCGCACGGCGCCGGCTTGCTCATGGAGCGCGAGCGGGTCGCGCTCGGGCGCACCTTCGCGCGTCTTCTCGGCGCGCCGACCTTGGTGCGCGGCGACCTCGAGCGCGGCCTCGGCGAGGCCGCGCGTGCCATCGAGTGGGCGCAGGCGAGCACGCTATACGCCTTTGAGGAGGTGCGGGCGCCCTGGATCCATCTCCTCCCCGACACCGCCCGCATTCCGGACGACGTGCTGCGCGGCTCGCCGCTCTTGGCATACGGGCGCGCGTTGCAGCGCCTGCGGATCTGGGCGGTTGGCGGCGATCCGATCCGCCACGAGATCTTCGGGGTGCTGCTCGATCAGGGGGTCCGGGCGCTCAACCCCGGGCTGGCGCGCGGCCGGCTTCGCGTCGCACCTAGGGCGGGCGGCTACTCGCGCCACGACATCGTGGCGCTCCCGGAGACGCCGGCCGATCTCGAGCCGGCCGCGGGGATCCTGACCCGCGGTGAAGGCAACGTCGTGTCGCACGTGCAGTTGCTCGCGCGCGCCCTCGGCATTCCCAACGTCGTGCTGGCTCCCGACGTGTACGAGCGCTTCGCGGCGCACGCCGGCCGCGACGTGTTCTTCATCTCGACCCCCGGTGGGCGGGTGGTGCTCAAGGAGGTGTCGGCGATGAGCACGGCAGACCATGCCGTGCTCGCCGAGTACACGCGCAACGAGCGGCGCGCGGACGATGGCTCGCTTGTGGGCGCCGGTGCCAAGCTTCGCATCGACGAGACCCGTCTCGACCTGACGCCGCAACGTGCGCTCGACCTCGGGGCCATGCGCCGGAGCGACTCCGGGATACGCTGCGGCCCGAAAGCGGCGTTTCTCGGCGAGCTCAAGCATCTCTTCCCCGACAAGGTCGCGCGCGGCGTCGTCGTACCCTTCGGCGCGTATCACGCCCACTACCGCCGCGCGCGGGTCGCCGTGCCGAGCGAGCTGACGGGCGCCGGCATCGCACACAAGGGCGAGCCGCTGCCCGCGTTCGTCGCGCGGACGTACGCGAGCTTCTTCGGCGAGATAATGCCCTCGGGTGCCGACGAGCAGACGCTAGCGGCGTGGATCCGCCCGCGCCTGACGGTCATTCGCCACTCGATCGAGGGCGAGCCGCTCGCGGAGGACCTGCGGCGCTCAATCCGCGACGAGCTGCGGCGCCTGGGGCTCCTTGCCGCCGACGATCCCACCCAGACGGTCGGCGTCTTCATCCGCAGCGACACCAACGTCGAGGACCTCGACAACTTCAACGGTGCCGGCTTGAACCTGACCCTCTTCAACCGCCGCACCCTGGCCGACATCGACGCCGGCCTCAAGGAGGTCTGGGCGTCCCCCTTCACGTATCGCTCCTTCTCGTGGCGCCAGACGCTGATCGACGAGCCGCTATGGGTGCTGCCGTCGGTCGTGATTCTCGAGAGCGTCCCGAGCGAGAAGTCGGGGGTGCTGGTGACGGCGGACATCGACGGCGGCGATCCGCGCGGGATGCTGATCGCGACGTCCGAGGGTGTCGGGGGCGCCGTCGACGGTACGCCCGCGGAGACCCTGGTCTGGTCCGAGGGCGCAGTCGATGTCTTGACGATGTTCAAGTCGCCCTACCGCCGACTGCTTCAGAGAGACGGCACGATCGTCCTGCCCTCGACGGGGCGCGAGTTCGTGCTGGAGGACGCCGAGCTCCGCGAGCTCACCACGACGGCGGCGGCGATCCGCGCCCGGCTCGCGCCCTCGCGGGCCCCCGATGGCGGCGAGCGGCCGTGGGATATCGAGTTTGGCTTCGCCAACGGTAAGCTCTGGCTCTTTCAGGTCCGGCCGTTTGTCGGTAACGACGCGCTGCAGAACGTCGCGACCTTGGCGGCTTTCGAGGCGAAGCGTGCCGGACTCGGCGACGCGATTTCGTTGGATCAGGTGATCCGGTGACCGGAAGCGCACGATCCGGCCCGTCTCCATGGCCGCCCTCGCATCGGGCATGATCCTCGCGGGCAGCGTGCATGCGCTGATTGAGTGAGTATATCGCGAATATATCGAGCCTGGCCCCTTTTCCCCACGGGCTATGCCTACCTACGCCAGGAGGCCTGGGTGCCGGTAGTACACTGGGTCGAGCTATTGGGATGAGACCAATCCAATCGCATCTCCCCAATAGCTCACCGTGTATGAAGCTCCTATCGTACGAGATTCATGGGTTTCCACCGATCAGCCCATTCGAGGTCACTGAGTTGTCTGACATCGTCTTCCTTGCGGGTCCAAGCGGCGTAGGCAAGACTAAGGCAAGACTAACCTCCTAAGGCTGGGCAGAGGCGACCGGTATCCGACAGTACCGCCCACGTAAAGACGCCTCGACAGTCGGCAAAGGACGTCGCAATCGAAGGACCGCTCTCTCTTTATACGCGATGCGCTTCGTTTGAATCATCGCTGCCGGGCGATCGCCGACTGCGTTCCACGCAATACGTACTTCTGAATCTTACCCGTCGCAGTCTTCGGTAATTCGCTCACAAAACTGTACGCCTTCGGCGCCTTGAAGCCGGCTAGGTTGGCGTGAGCGAATTCGTGGATTTCCTTTTCGCCGGCCGCGACGCCGGCACGCAAGACGACGAAGGCGTGCGGCGTTTCGCCCCATTTCTCATGCGGGAGGCCGACCACTGCCACTTCCAGTACCGCGGGGTGGCGCAGCAGCACCCCTTCGATCTCGACGGAGGAGATGTTCTCGCCGCCGCTGATGATGACATCCTTGAAGCGGTCGCGGATTTCCACGTAGCCGTCGGCGTGCACCACCGCCGCGTCGCCGGAGTGAAACCAGCCGCCCGCGATCGCCGTGGCGGTTGCCTCGGGGTCGTTGTAGTAGCCAGCCATGATGACGTTGCCGCGTGCGATGATTTCACCGAGCGTGGCACCGTCGCGCGGCACGTCGCGGCCCTGTTCGTCCACCACGCGCAACTCACCGGAAGTGATTAGCTCCACACCCTGGCGCGCTTTCTGTATCGCGCGTTTCTCCGGCGACAACTCGGCGAACTCAGGGCGGGGCTCGTTGATGGTAATGAAAGGCGCGGTCTCTGTGAGCCCATACACATGGGTGATGGTCCAGCCAAGGTCTTGTTCCACGCGCTCGATGGTCGCGGCGGAGGGCGGCGCGCCCGCAGTCATCACGCGCAGGCCGCGCGGCGTAGTGCGGCGCATTTCCGCAGGGGCGTTGGCGATATCCATCAGCACCGTCGGCGCCGCGCAGAACATGGTGATGCGCTCGCCCTTGACGCGCTCGTACACGGCGGCGGGTTCGACCTTGCGCAGGCACACGTGCGTGGCGCCGGCGGCGGTCACACTCCAGACGAAGGTCCAGCCATTGGCGTGAAACATCGGCAGGGTCCACAGATAGCGGTCGGCCGTGCTCATGGGATGGTGAATGATCGTGCCCACCGCGTTCACCCAAGCGTTGCGATGCGTGATCATTACCCCCTTGGGCTTGGAGGTCGTACCGCTGGTGTAGTTGATGGCGAGCAAGTCGCTCTCGGCGACTTCGGCCCGCGGGAATTCCGTGCCGGCCTGCGCGAGCAGCGACTCGTAGTTCAGCCAGCCGTTCTTTGCGCCTTCGAGCGCGACGAAGTGCTCGACCTTGGTGCAGCGCGCCCGGATGCCCTCGACCATGTCCAGATAGTGTGAGTGCGCGCAGACCACGCGCGCGCCGCTGTGATTGATGAGGTAAACGAGGTCTTCCGCGATGAGCCGGTAGTTGAGCGGTACCACGACGGCGCCGAGTTGCGGCACCGCGTAGAACTGCTCCAGGTGTGCGGCCGTGTTCGGCGCGATGGTGGCGACGCGGTCACCCTTGCCAATGCCGAGCTTGGACAGCGCGGCGGACGCGCGGTCGCAGCGCTCGGAGAATCGCGCATAGGTCAGGCGCAGATCGCCATCCACCACTGCCTCGCGTTGCGCATACAGCTTGCGTGAGCGACGCACGAATTCCATTGGAGTCAAAGGCGTTTCCAGAATTGCTCTCCGTTCGTGGTGGCAAAAGACTTACCGGGTTCCGTGGCCCGGCACATCCGCCCAACATCTGACGTGAGCGCCCAGCGGAGGCTGCACGCCGGAGACGGCCCGCTCGATGGAAGGGTTCGGCGTCACCATACCGCGGCACTTATCGAAACAAAACTTACGAAATTTGGGAGTCTGGAAGGTCCGTGGTCATTATTGACGCCAAATCAGAGCCGAACTCCCAGCATCCGTCAAGCACGTACCTATTGAGCCGCCGCAGGGCCCTCTTGGCCCGAAACTGAGGTGCTGAAAGACGAGTATTGCGATCACCTCTAAATATAGCGCCATCTCGGCTTAGGCGTGCAGCGATCTCAGTGTCATTCATCTTGTTCCTTCAGTCTGGGATGCCTGCAGCTGGCGCGTAGTCTTGCGACCATTTGATTATGACGCCGAAGGTTCGACCGGCGCGCAAACAGCAAGCGGAGCGCCACTGTTTGGGCGCCCGGTTCATCGCGGGGTTAGTAGCGGTCATCTCAATGACTTAAAGGTCTTGTTTGCGTGATGTGGGAGGATGTAGACACCCTGGAGCAAGTGCTCGACTACATCGAGAGCGACGCCGAGTCCGTTCCGAGTGTGGCTTGACCTCATGAGCTGCTTCGTTTCTCGGAATTCGAAGTTTGGGCAGGATTGCGGCATCCGAACAACGGATTGAAACGACCTTTCAGGTCGTCTCAATCCTTACTGGTTGGGCCAAATTTCCTGAAGTATCCCACCACGGAGCTCCGGAGACAAGCGGCGATGGTGGGGAGGCGCTGAAGAGACCGCAGGGACTCTGTCGACGGAAGCGCGGTGCTGTTCGCTGAGTGTAGCTGCGCACATCGCGAACTCGCGGAACCTGGTTCGAGCCGTTCTCTAGCCCGCATTTCTGACCACGGCCCGACGCGGACCTCCGAGGCGCCGGTGTCGCCGAGCACGGACTGAAAGACGGCGAAGGCGTAGCCGACACTACGTCGAGCCAGCTTGAAGGCCGAGGCGGATGTCTGTCGTCCGGTGGACGAAAGGCCGCCGAGCGGGCGGCCAGGGATGCCGCACGGGGCTTTTGTGCGAGCAGGGTTGCGCAGCACAAAGACGACGCCGTGCCGTGCGGATCGGCGGTCGCGGCAGGGTGGTGGTGTAGAGTCGAGATGTGGCGCGGTGGTGCTACCAACCCCAAGGTCTGATGGAGGTAAGAGGCAGGATAGCGTTTGAATCCTGCGCGGCGAACCTTATGCTTGGTGCCGAGCCACCGGCGTAGCCGTTGCGTGGTGTGCGCATGGATCGCCCGATACGCCTTGTCGACGGGCCCCAAACAGAAGTACTGGGCCCAGCCCACAAGCTTTCGGTTGAGTTGCTCCACCATCGCCTCGGCCTCCATCCACGTCGTGCGGCGGGTCGTCGCCGCGCTGATCGCGGCGGTCAACCGCTGCACACTCGTCTTCGAGGGACAGGTACCGATATACGCGCGTCCCGTCTTAGTCGAGTGGCATCGCCCAAACGTGTACCCCAGAAAGTCGAAGTGCCCCTGCGGAATGCCACAGGTGCGGGTCTTCTCCTCGTTCACCACGAGCTTAAGCCGCTCCATCGTCCTCCGCATAGCGGCCATGGCCTCTTCGGCCGAGCCCTTGCAGCAGATGACGAAGTCGTCGGCGTAGGAGACGATACGCGCTTGATAGCGCGCCTCGAACCCCAGCCGCTTCCACCGAGAATGAACCGGCGCATATACAGATCCGCCAGCAAGGGTGAAAGCGGTGATCCTTGCGGAACCCCCCGCTGACTGTCACGGTTTTGGGTCGTGCGTCCGCCCGCGGCGAACTGCGTCGCGGGTTGCCGATTGGTTTCGTCTGGGGCGATGCGGACGGCGAGGTGCGTTTCCACCCCGATGCGGCGGTGCTCGCCGCCATTCGCACCGTGTTCGAGCGTTTTGCCGAACTGAGTTCGGCACGAAGGGTGTGGCTCTGGTTTCACGCCGAGGGCTTGAACTTTCCCCTGCGGTTTAGCCAAACCGACGAGATCCGCTGGACCCCACCGACTTACACCGCGATCCATCATATCCTCACCAATCCCGTGTATGCGGGCGCCTACTGCTATGGAAAAACCCGGCGCGAGCGATATGTCGATGCAGAGGGGCAACTCAAGAAACGCATCCGCCACCTGCCTCAGTCGGAGTGGGCGGTGCTCATCCCGGAGCATCACGAAGGCTATATCGATTGGGCCACGTATGAGGCCAATCAAGCGCGGCTCGACACCAATACCCGTCCACAGCCCCACCAGGGGGGCGGCGCCTTGCGCGAAGGGACCGCCTTGTTGCAAGGCCTCGCCACCTGCGGACATTGCGGCCGTCGCCTGCGCACCCACTATCGCGGCCGGAACGTGACCCCCGGCTACCACTGTGCGGGCAAAGACATCGTCAGCGGACGGGGTGTCTACTGCCTCAACGTGGGCGGCGGGCAAATCAACGAAGCGGTGACACAGGCTTTTCTCGAAGCCTTCTGGAACCCCGCGGGCATTCAAGCCGCTCTTTGCGCCGCTCAACAACTGGAAGCCGATCACGATACCGCCCTGGCGCAGTGGCAACTGGCCGCCGAGCGCGCCCGCTATGAGGCAGAACGGGCCCAACGTCGCTATCGCGCCGTCGAGCCGGAAAACCGACTGGTCGCCCGCGGGCTCGAAACCGAGTGGGAGCAGCGGTTACGGGAACTCGATCAAGCCCAGGCCGAGCTGACCCGCCGCCAACAGCAGCGCCCAACCGCCCTGACACACGCGGAGCGCAACGCCCTGCTGGCACTCGGTGAAGATCTCCAACGCGTCTGGTTCGCCCCCACCACCACATCGCGCGACCAAAAGGAACTCCTGCGCGCCCTGCTCGAAGAGGTCATCATCGCCGTCTACCGGGAGGACTACCGGGCACATCTGACGCTGCGCTAAATCCGCTTCAACGACTCGCGTGTGTCCGGTGTTCAGCAGGCTGTGCACTTCCCTTACCGCCGTCAGCGCGTTTCACTCTGGCCGATACCCCGTGTTGTTCGGCGGGCAGATCAGCTTCAAATATCGGCGTGAGCACCAATACCGCAGCCGTCTGCACCACCCTGTCGCGGATCGGGGGAATACCGATGGGCCGCAGCTTTCCATTCGGCTTCTTCAGGTACACCCGCCGGACCGCCTGGGGTCGATACGTCTTCTCCGGAGGTCTTCCGCCAGTTCCCCAAGCCAGCGCTCTACCCCGTGCGCCTCGATGTCCTCGAAACGTTCATCGTCCACTCCCGCCGCCCCCTTGTTGGCTTTGCAGCGGGCGTAGGTGTGTTGCAGAACG
>JBOIDR010000129.1:0-11827 GCA_050740695.1 Gammaproteobacteria bacterium
AGGAATCGACAATCCCTTCATCGACGCTTTTGCACGGGGGATCGATTATCTCGCCGGCAACGCCAAACGCGCACACCCTAAGCGCGATCGGAAACGCGGGCGCTTGCAGTTCGGCCTGGAGCCAATACTCGGCATTCCTTAACTACATAACCTATGAAGTCGGGTTAGGAATGGAGTAGTTTCGACTATTCATAACCCTTCGAAATGGACATCCGATCTTCGATGCTGGGGAAAACCACGTATTATCCGTATATTGTATCCGGACCGCCAATACCCATCGCATGTAGGACAAGCGCCGAACAACACGATCGCGGCATCCGACGCGTAGCCTCCGTGCCGGCCGTGCTGCGTGGGTTAGTCAAACTTGTAACCGGAGACGCCGTAAGGGCTGTATGCCCGCGCGTTGAACATGGAGGCCTGACACCCCGCGAGCGCCACATGGGCTCCGATGGCGCATGGGCTGGAGGCTGACAAGTCTCAAGCCCCTGACCGCGGCCACGGTGGCGACGCCGAAGCGGTTCGAATTTCTCTACCGCCTGGAGCCGCTGTCTCGCCTCCCACGCCATCGGTTTGCCGCTTGCGCCCAAACCGTGCCTGTCTCATTTATGCCCACTCCGTCGTGAGGGGAAGGCAAAAATACGGTTCGCCTTAGGCCCTCTCAGCGACCGTACGCTTGGCAGGTGCGGTGCCGACCTACGCCGTACTGGCCATCGGTACCTCGACCGCGGCATGCCCCGTCAAATCCTCCGGCGCGAAATCGTCGACGTCGATAGCGGATCGCACCGCCTTGTGCGCGGCCTCCAAGGTCGCTACATCGTCGTCCCCGATGAGCTGGGCGCGCTTCGCCGCGAGCCACGTCTCGCGGCCGGTCGCGGTACCGAACTGTCCGGCGCGGGTGGCGGACTGGATGCGGGCCTCGATCTCGTCGGCCTGGATGATCAGATCGAAGGCGTGCTCCAGCCGCCCGGTCACGTCCCCGGGCTCGCGGCTCACGTAGATCCCCGCCGTGAGCCGCTCCCGCGCCGGCGAGTGGGCGAGCAGGACCCCGGCGACCTTCTGGCCGAGGGGGTCGTCCGGCCCGTGATGGCGCATGCCGAACGGCTGCACGATGCGCTTCAGCACCCACCCGAGGGGGCGGGAAGGGAAGTGGTCTAGGATGTCCGCGAGGCGCTCTTCGATCACGTGCAGCGAGCGTTGGCAGGCGTAGTCCACGAGCGGCAGGTCCTCGGCCGGGCACCCGTCGTCCTCGTAGCGCTTGAGAACCGCGCTGGCCAAATACATCTCCGACAGGACGTCGGCGAAGCGCCCGGAAAGGCGTTCGCGGCGCTTGAGCTGTCCGCCGAGGACCAAGAGCGCGCCGTCGGCCATCAGCGCGAAGGCCAGGCTCGCGCAGTTTATCCCCGCATAGTATCGTGCCACCGGGCCAGTCCGGGGCACGGCCATGAACCGCCCCAAGCTCAGGTGGTGGAAGGCCGCCTGTGCCAGGTTGTTCAGCAGGTACCCGACATGGCCGGAGATGGCGGTATCGAACGCCGCGAGACTCCGGGCGGGATCCGTGTCCAGCGCCGCCTCGAGCTCCTTGAACACCCACGGGTGGCAGCGGATGGCACCCTGACCGAAGACGATGAGGCTGCGCGTCAGGATGTTCGCCCCCTCGACCGTGATCGAGACCGGCACACCCTGGTAGGCATTCGCCAGGTAATTGCTGGGTCCCTCGCAGATCGCGCGGCCGCCATGGATGTCCATGGCATCGTTGATGGCCAGGCGCTGGCGCTCGGTGCTCTGGTACTTGAGCAGCGCCGAGATCACGGCCGGCTCGAACCCCTGGTCGAGGGCCGCGGTAGTCAGGCGCCGCGCCGCCTCGACGGCGTAGGCATCGGCGGCGATGCGGGCGAGCGCCTCCTCGATCCCCTCGAAGCGCCCGATCGGGAGCTTGAACTGCTTGCGGACCCTGGCATAGGCACCGGCGTTGCGCGCGCAGAACTTGATGGCCGCGGCCGCGAGCGCCGGGAGCGAAATGGAACGCCCGACCGCCAGCCGCTCCATGAGCATGCGCCAGCCCTGCCCGATCTGTGCGCGGCCGCCGATGACCATGTCCATGGGGATGAGCACGTCGGTCCCCGAGGTCGGACCGTTCTGGAAGGCCTGCTTGAGGGGGTAATGGCGGCGCCCGATCCTGACCCCCGGGTGGCCGGTCGGGATGAGGGCCAGCGTGATCCCGAGATAGTCCTCACCACCCAGGAGCCGTTCCGGGTCATAGAGCTGAAAGGCGAGCCCGAGCACGGTCGCGACCGGGGCCAGGGTGATGTAACGCTTCTCCCAGGTCACGCGCATGCCGAGCACCTGCTGCCCCTGGTATTCGCCCTGGCACACCACGGCCTTATCGGGGATCGAGGAGGCGTCCGATCCGGCGTAGGGGTTGGTCAGTGCAAAGCAGGGGATCTCGCGCCCGTCGGCGAGGCGCGGCAGGTAATGGGACTTCTGGGCGTCGGTGCCGTAATGCAGCAGCAATTCGGCGGGGCCCAGGGAATTGGGCACCATTACGGTGACCGCCGCGCTCCCGGAGCGGGACGCGACCTTGGCGACCACCTGCGAATGTGCTTCGGCGGAAAACCCGAGCCCGCCGTACTCTGTCGGGATGATCATCCCGAAGAACCGGTTGCGCCGGATGAAGGCCCAGACATTGGGCGGGAGATCCTTCAGATTGAAAGTGATCCGCCAGTCGTCCAGCATCCGGCACAGCTCTTCGACCGGGCCGTCGAGAAACGCCTGCTCGGCCTCGCTCAGCCGCGCCTTGGGGAACTCCAGAAAGCGCTCCCAGTGCGGGTGTCCCGAGAACAGCTCCGCATCCCACCATACCCCACCGGCCTCCAGGGCCTCGCGCTCGGTCGCCGACACGGACGGCAGACGTCCGCGGAAGACGCGCAGCATGGGCGCCATATATAGGCGCTGGCGCACCGGCGCGACATTGGCGAGGGCGACCAAGCCCCAGAGGAACCAAAGGGGGTAGAGCCACCAGGCCGGCGCGGCGAGCGACACGAGCAGGAGTAAGAGCCCTCCCGCAAGCGTCCAGCGACGAAGCGGTGCCGAGAAGTACGCGAGTGCCCACCCACCGGCGACGATGACGAGCAGGACGAGAAGTGCGGCCATGGTCTCCCCCTATTATTGTCAGGATCGAACCGTCGCATTATACGGCAGGGGTGCCAACCGATCGCCTCCCGGCTCCGGGGATACCATGAAGAATCGTATTGGCAGGGGGGCCGCACTTCCTCAGGACGCGCGCAGGGCCTCTACGATGCCGAGGCGGGCCGCTCGGAGCGCCGGCAGGAATCCGCCCAGAAGGCCCATGGCCAGCACGAAGCACAGGGCCTTCGCCACGATCTCGAAGGTCATGGTGAAACGGAAGGCCAGCTCCGAGAAGGTCTGCCAGTTCATGGTCGAGACCGTGATGGCCCCCAGCGTCGAGGCCAGGCCGAGCCCGAGCACCCCTCCGAGCAGGGCCAGACACAGCGATTCGGCGAGGAACGCGCGCAGAATGGCAGGGCGCTGGAAACCCAGTGCCCGGAGGGTGCCGATCTCGGCGGTCCGGTGGGCGACCGAGGCATACATCGTGGTCATGGCGCCCATGACCGCCCCGAGCGAGAAGGTGAGCGAGAGGGCCGTGCCGAGGACATTGAGGAATTTCACCATGATCTCGGACTGCTCGGCATAAAACTCCGTCTCCGGCTGGGCCTCCAGATTGAGGCGCGGGTCCGCGGCGATGCGGGCGCGCAAGGGATCGAGAAGCGCGCGCCTATCCAAGCGTAGGATCACCGATGAATATGCCCTGCGGCGGAACGCCTGCATGAACTGCTCGACATCGCCCCAGATCTCCGATGCGAAGCCGCTCCGGCCGGCCTCGAAGATGCCGACCACGGTCCACTGTCTGCCCCCGAAACGCAGCCGTTCGCCGAGGCCCGCATCGACAAAGCCCTCCGCGATGCGCTCGCCGGCCACGATCTCCGAGGTGCCGGGACGGAACATGCGACCGGCCTTGACCCGCACCTGTGGCCGGAGCGCAAGCCCGATCTCGGACAAGCCCCTGAGGGTGACATTGGAAGGTTTGCCGCTGCCGCGTTTGGAGAGCACCATCAGGACCACCACCTCGCGCGACACGGAGGGCCGGCCCCGGGGTGACACGGCCACCTCGGGGTACGTCTCGATTAGGGCGGCCTGGTCTCGATCGACGCCGCTTTGGACCTCGGTCTCCGCCCCGCGGCGGATGATGAGCACGTTGTCCCGGCTGCCGGTATCGACCAGGGTGGCATTGAGTCCCTCGGACAGCATGAGGACCGCCGCGAACACGAACACCACGAGCGCCATGCCGCCGGCCGTGAGCAAGGTGGTGAGCTTGCGGACCCACAGGTTGCGAAGGACGTAATAGTACGGGACACCGGCCATCAACCCATTCCCCTGAGCCCGACGACGATGGGGATGCGCACCGCCTGCGGGGCCGCGGCCGACATGAACTCCGGGTACAGGGTGAGATAGTCCCGGGCGTCCACCGCAAACTGCGGAAAAAAGTTCTTCTCGTTAAGATAGACGCTGGCGAACCAGTTGGCATAGCTGACGATCTCGACTCCGCTGGTCCGCCGGATCCGACCCAGATAACTGATGGGCAGGGGGAAGGTGAGCGAGACGGCATTGCGGGTGATGAGGCGCTTGGCCGAGGTCGTCTCGGCCTCCGCATACCAGGTATCCACCACAGTACGCAGGAACGCGAAGGCCAGCACGGCCACCACTATGCCCGCGACCGTGAGCCCGGTCCAGAGCGGGCGCCGGCCGAGATTGTGAAGAATGAAACGGAGATAGAAGACGCGCGGCATCGGGACACGGGGTGCCCGGAAGCCGTCGGACTATAGCACAGGTGCAGGCTCGCTCGGCGCGCCGAGAACGGCGCACCGAGCTTCGAGAGGTGCCGGTAGCGCGAGGCGCGAGCCGATCAGGTGGCGTCTACGTAGTAGCCGCTGAGCGAGCAGGGGAAACTCGGTACGCTTGCGATGCCGACGACCGTGCGACGGAAGGTGAGCGTGACGGCGGTTCCGGGATCCGCATAGAGGCGGGTGGACGCCGATAGGATGAAACGCTTCTCCGCTACCCCCCATCCTGAAAGCTTGATCCCGGAAAAAAGCTGTGCAGTGCACCCACGCCACCCGCCGTGGTGGCGAGATCGGCATAAACGTTCTCACCGCTGGACACTCGCAATGAACAACTCAAGTACTCGACCACGAGGATCTTGTCGGACGGGACGGTCTCAGATCATTGCTGTCGTTGGTGTTCATCGATAGGGTGAACGTCTTCTGGACGGCCTGACGCGTGGCGTCGTCCTTGACCGATATCGTGGACGTAGGGTCCAGCTTGACCGTTCTTCCCGGTTGCAGTCCCACGGTACTACCCGGCTGCAACGCCACCGTGTTCCCGCTCTCCAACCGGACGATCGGCGTGCCGTTGAGGTTGACGCTGGGAATGTTGGTGATGTTATGGTGATGTTTACCTTGGCCGGTCGGCTATCTTGACCTTAGAGGCCACCAGGGCCGCCTGAGGAAAACAAGTTCCCGCGGTAGCCGAGAGCATCAAGGCACTGCAGCCGAAGATCCGAAAAGCCCTGGCCGCTTCCGGTCGTTGGATGACCTGGATCCGACCGACTTCCGCCGCAATTCGCCGCGCTTCAAAGAGACGGCGGGCAGGATGCCCGCGCTACATCAGCGTCGAACGTCGAGATTCAATCGATTGACCGCGCGCCGCCGTGCCTTGTCCGTTGTGCATTGCGACGGGATGTCGAAATTCGACGGATCGATCGGCTGGGAGACGTTCTCATAGAAGAAGTAGTCCGCCAGCGCGAGGCTGGTCCCGACGCCGACGCCTGACTGCGACTGCATGAATGTGATCGGGCGGCTCTCCGTGCCGTCGTCGTTCTGCGGCGCGTACCACGTCCAGAGATACGTCGAATCGGGATAATTCGGCAGCGACGGCGGGAACAGCACCGAAAAGACGGTCACCGTCGTATTGGGACAGAGCACCAGGTTGTTCGTAATGGTCGCCTGAATCGTTCCCTCGACTCCGGGGATCGACACCCAGTCGGGCGCCTCCTGCGGAAAATCGAATCCCTGCGCCGGGCCCACGCACGTCGGGTCCTGATCGTCGTAGAAGTTGATCAGGAAACTCGTATCGCTGTTGGGCGGCGGAATGACACCCGATGGAGCGGCACCGGTGAGCAGCGCCTCCTGAAAGGTCATGTCGCCGGGGTTGTAGTTGTACGCCATGAGCGTGTTCTGCGCGCGGTCCGAATAGACGGAATACTCGTCGTCCGGCTTCCAGACGTACAGAACGCGCGTGGGCAGCGGACTGAAATTCTCGTTGACCGGCGTCATGAACACGGTCATCCCGAAGTTCCCGTTCCAGACGAAGCTCTGATAGCCATTCGGATTGTCGACGGCGAAGCCTGGGAACGTCGCATTGACGAACGAAGAGGCCGGCATCTCCTGTGCCGTACGCGGGATGCTCGCGTTCTTCGCGTCGAATTGCTCGAATACCGGGAAATAGCTGAACGAGTACATCTGCAGGATTGCCAGCTGCGTCGGATCGCCCATGTTGGGCGATGCTGCCGGGCCGTCGCCGAACATCATCCGCACCGGTGCGCCGGTGTTGGAGTCGAACCACACCCACGTGGCGGCCGGAGGATTGGTGTTCGGCACCGGCACTCGCCACCAGTCGACCGTCTGCGCGTTCATCCAGTTGAGCGGCGACGAGCCGGAGCAGACGGCGTTCGATGCCTTTCCTCCGAACCAGTTCGTCGGCAGCGACCACCCCATGTCCACGACCATCCAGTCGCCGGAATTGAAGGAGAGCTGCGTCTGGTACTCGTCGATGATGTACCACCACGTATTGCCCGAAACGCAGCCGGTGATCTGCGCGGAGAAGTAGGCGCCCTGCACATAGGCGAACGCGCCGACGCACAGCTCGAAAAACGGGGTCGTGGGGTTCGGGTCATTCGATTGTGGCGGGCTGAATGGTTGCAGCAGGACGGTGGCGGTCCAGTACGGCGGCATTGCCGGAGGACCGCCGGTGACGGGATTGAAGGAGGGCCAGGCGGACGGCGGAACGGGATCGGCGGGGTTGTCCGGAGCGGTCATGTTCTCTCCTCGGGTGCAGTCGGGATGAATGGGACGATTCGTTACCTCGGACCGCCGCAATCATAACGGCATGCCGCAAGGAAGTCGATACGTGCTTACGGAGCTATGCCGTCGTCGCGTCGACCGCCGGCACCGGTGCTTCCCACACCATCGGCAGCGGGCCCTTGTACGTCAGCCGCCGCCACAGCCATTCGACGGGACCGAAGCGGAAGCCTCGAGCCACCAACCACTCGCGACGACCTGCAGCGCGAAGATCAACCACCGTCGCGACGATGAGCACCGAGGGGCCGACGGTGCCGAACAGACCGAGGCCGTAGCAGAGCACCGACTGCAGCAGGTAATTCGTGAGCGCGATGCGGATGACATTGCCGAAGCGGTGGAGACGGGCGTATGCGTATAGGAATTATAAACGCCCTTTTTTGGCAAAAGTACGGGCTCGCGAGCTGCCAAGCATACGGTCCGCGGCTTGGGATCGGGGCATTATCGGGGGCCTTCCTCGGCCCTGAACGGTCGGGGAGATAGGTAACAAAAAAGTCTGAGGACATGGGTTACACTTTTGTATCGATTCGAATATCCTCCTTAGGGCTCTTTTGTTGCTCTCGTATAGATTACAGGGCTGTGGGTATGTGGGCAACAGGGAGGTTGTCCACATATCCACAGCTTGGGCCTGTGGACCCTGTGGGTAACAGGGATGTTATCCACAAGTCCACAGGCCCCCTCGAGGTCCGAGAACCTGCTTGAGGCAGAGAGAACCTGCTCAGGGTCTTGCGGTTCTGCGCTTGAGCTTTCCGTTGGCATCTTCGATCCGCATGTGTTCTTCGAGCAAGCGACCGAGTTTGAGAAGGCCAAAGTAGACGTTCCAGATACCATTATCGATCTCCTCGAGCCCCACGTACTCCCCGGCGCACACGATGCTGACGTTGACCCAATCCTGCTTCCAACGGATGCCCCCGTTGAAGCTCACGTAGCGCACCTCGAAGTGGCCGGGGTAGTCGAGGGGCGGCACCTTGGTGGGCAGGGGTCTTGGCGAGGGCTGGTAGCGAGAGGCGGGGTGTTCATCTCGATCGCCTCGTGGGGGCGTTCGTGGTTGAATTCCTCGCGGAAGGAGTTGAAGCGCCTTTGCTGGGCGGTGCGGTTGCCCGCCGGTGGGCGGGTGGTCTCGGCCTTGAGGGTACGGTGCATGCGCTCATGGCTGCCGTTTTGTTGGGGTTTTCCCGGTTCGATGAGCTCCGGCAAGATCCCGAGCCGCACCCACCAAGCCGAGAGCGAAGAGAGGCGGGCGAGGGTGGGGGTGGCAAAGGGCACTCCGTTGTCGGTGCGGATGCGTTCGGGGAGCCCGAACTCCCCGAAGAGGCGTGCGAACACCGGTTGGGCCTCGGCCACCGCGGTCGAGCTCAGAGCCTGGCAGCCAAGCAGATAGCGGCTGTAGCCGTCGGTGACCGTCAGGGGGTAGCGGTAGAGGCCGTCGCGGGTCTTGAACTGGCCCTTGAAGTCGGCGCACCACACGAGGTTTGGGGCGCTCATCGTGGTGGCGGGTTTGCCCGGATGGCCCACGCGGCGGCGTGCCCGGAGCTTGCGGACCAAGCCGTTCCGATCGAGAAGGTCGCAGACGGTGGAGCGGGCCGGCCAGGCCCAATCGGGGTGGCGCCGGGACAAGAGCGCCAAGAGCTTCTTCGCACCCCAGGAGGGATGGCGCTGGCGCGCTTCTACGAGCGCCTGCACGATCCCCTCGGGCGTCTGGGTCGGGCATTCATGCGGGCGCCGGGAGCGCTCCGCCAGGCCGGCGGGACCCCCGCGCTCGTAGCGCTCAATCCACTTGTAACCGGTTTTGCGACTGATGCCGTAGTGCTCGCAAAGCTCAGTGACGGATAAACTCCGGCGTAGATGGTCGACGATGAATTGTGTTTTCTGATCCATGGGTGACAGTTGACTCCACGGCATTGAGGCACCTCCTCGATTCAGGTGCCCACAGTATGAACAAACTGTTACCCATGTCCCCGGACTAAACTGTTACCTATGTGTCTGGACCGTACCCCCGAGGCGCTATGTTTCGGAGCGTTTTGGCGTCTCGGGCGAGCGAGGGCCAAGGGAAAGGGTCGGCTCAGGGGCTAAACCGGATGGGAGCGGGGATGGGTGGGGCTGCGGGCTGCTTCAGGGTCTCGTTGAGATAAACCCTGTGGCCGGGACCCCAAGACCGATGAGACCAACTTCTTCTTCCAAGGTCTCGATCTCTGCCCCGAGTTCATGCTGGCCCCGGAGCAGTTCCAGGACTTTCTCCACGACGGTAACGCCGCGATCGCGGGGGAGCGCGTGGCAGCGCCCAATACCGCTGGAAGATCGGCGATGTGATCCCGCTGCGGGGAACGATTTATCCCGGCCAATGGAGCTTCGTCCTGCGCGGGATCTACCGGACGCCGCGGAGTCTTACTGCCGGAGCCAGCTTACTCCCTTTCCCCGATTCTCATTGCGATGGCGGCGGCGGAACCGTGAAGCTGTCTTCCGTATCCACGTCCGCGCCCTGCTGCCCGCCGAGCAGCACGAAGCTGAACGAGAAGCCCTTAACCTGCGCGACGCCGTGGCAGCCCATGCAGCCACCCATGTTGATCGCGCTTCCGTTGAACGAAACGTTCGGCGTGTTGCGGTTGAACGCCAACGCGCCGTTCTTCACGATCCCGTTCTTCTGAAAATTCCAGATCGGCGCGGCAACCGGCGGCAGTCCCTGAAAGTTCTGCAGCCCCTGATTCGTCTCGATGACCGAGTTCGCGAGGAACAGAGGCTGTCCGATGTTGGTCGGATCGTTCGCACTCCCGCCGGGAACGATTGGCGAAGTCACCTTGATCGGCTGGAACTGCACGCCGACGAGCTCGTAGTTCTGCCACACCGAACTCGACGGCAGCGCGGCGTGCACCGCGTTGTTCACGTTCACCGTGCCCGGCAGAATCGGGAACTGCCGCTTGACCGGCAGCGCGTACGCGGGATTCGGATAGAAGCCGCGCTTCGGCGGTCCGACGAACGGTTGTCCCGGGAAGAAGTTCGAGTACGTGAAGCCGGCGCTGTCGTTGTTGACGTGCTCCCACGTCGCGAATATGAACGTCCCGCCCTGCGGGTTCCCTACTGAGCCGGCACCCTGATGGATGCGCTGGATGATGTGCAGACCGATCAGGCCGAACGTGCCGTAGGCCATGCACTTCTTACCGTTCTCGCTCTTGAAGTACGCCGCCTCGGCCGTGTGGTACTGCGAGGGATTTTCGTTTTGAAGGAGGATCCACGCGGCTTTGAGATGAATGGCACCCGTGAAACATGGCGTGACGTTGCTGGTCGGTGTGACCGTAGAGTCCGTGGTGATGCACTTCGTTGGGTTGTAGCTCAGCACTCTCGCCGCGTTGTTGCTGCCCGGCCCCGCCGCGGCGCTCGTTCGATACGGAAGCGTGATGCTGCCCGTGGTCGCCGCGGCGTCGGCATTCGCGTCGATGTAGTAC
Source organism: Gammaproteobacteria bacterium (assembly GCA_050740695.1). Lineage (GTDB taxonomy): Bacteria > Pseudomonadota > Gammaproteobacteria > JACCXJ01 > JACCXJ01 > JACCXJ01. Next base: position 10,652 of record JBOIDR010000129.1, read on the forward strand.
TGATTGTCGACGATGTATTTATAGAAGTCATAGTTGACCTTCACCTCGTACAAAACCGGCTGCGGATTCGCTTTGACGGGACTTCCCTTCCACACACGCGGTCCCACCGGCAGCCCATGCACGAGGCAGCAACCGTTCTGTTGCGACGTACCGCACATCGGGTTCGGAACGCCCGAACAGAGTTGCGCCTGCGTCTCCAGCGCCTCCGACGCGACTTCGACCGTTTCATCGAGGCTGTCGAACGTGAGCTTCTGTCCTTGACCGAAGAGGCGCCGCGGATTCGGCGACTTGCCCACGCTGTCGGAACACATCGGCACACCGCCCACAGGTCCGTAATTCGGTGCCTGATTCCACGGCCCTGGATTCGTCGTTGTGCCCGGCGGATAGAAAAACACCTCGCGCTTTTCTTTGTATGTTTCCCACGCGAGGAGGTCCGTCGACGTCGCGCCGGCGAAGCTCTTCGTCAGGTCGGGAAAACCGCGCTGCTCGTTGTTCGAGGCCGGATCGATCGCCGGCCAGTTCGCGGCGATGAAGCCGTTCCACGCGAAGTAATCCCAATCCGGTTGGTTGACCGCATCGGTGATCGGAAACGCCGCGCATTGAAGGGAGAGCACCTTGCTGCTTCCGCACGCGGGCGCTGTAGCGCCGAGACGCGCGGACGTGTCAAGAGGCTTGGGCGCGGTGACCACTTTCGCGCGGGAGCAACTGCCGATGACGACGAACGCGAGAACGGCGAGGGAGAAAAGGCCGGCGGATCGACACATGTTCCACTTCCTCCTATCTGTAAAGACTACTGTATGTACTCTTCGCGCGGATCGTCCGATGACCGTCGCTCACTTCCCGACGACGCGCCGCAGCATCGTGCTCGCTTTGTCGAGCGATGACGCGGCCGCGCGCACGCGCGCGTTCGACACGCTGGTCGCGCTCTACAAATACGCACGCGTCGCCTGGCGCCGCTCGGCTCCAGCGGGGTCGAGTCGCGAATCGAGCCCAGTGGCGAGCGAGCGCGTATGGGCCGCTCCCCCCTGTGTCAACATAAAGTGAGACACCTTTCTTTGTGAATTTACTGTAGAAAGGTGAAAGCCATGAACCAGGAGACGCAATCGATGTTCGAAGTCGATGCAATGAAGGTCGCGGTTGGCAGTACGCCCGATCCCGAAGTGGCCGCGCTGCCCA
>JBOIDR010000130.1:0-11709 GCA_050740695.1 Gammaproteobacteria bacterium
CTCGCGCAGGAGGTAGCGCGTATAGGACTTGCTGCCGTGGTGAACGGTGGAGACGTCGACGTACATAGTGGCTACTACTATGCCACAGATATAAATACTTGTCAACACATACAGCGTTACTATAGTGACTACACTCTAGGCCATAAAGCTTCTTATCCTACTGTTTTCACAAGAGAACCGCTCAAAACGGGGAGGAACATCCGTTAAAGGCACCTCAGCGCACCAGTGCCTCACCGGCGAAATTGTGGGAGATTGGTTGACGCTTCTCGGCTTCCCGCCCTCGGCCACGCTTCATTAAACCCAAAGGCTCAACGCCTTTATCAATCGAAAAGCGATCCCTTCCTGAAAACAGGAAGGGCGGTTTCGCACGCCTGTGTAAAGCTAGGTACTGTGGTTATGATCGGTCCCGTGTTGTTCGACATTGACGACGCAAGTATCTATTTCATGTGCAGGTTCAATTACCGGCCCGCACCAGCTTATTCCCTCCCGTGGCAGGGGGAGTGCGAGGGTGGGGGTTGAGCGTCGCAACGTTTTGACAGACTCCACCCCCATCCTATCCTTCCCCCTTCCAGGGGGAAGGGATCGAAAAGAGCATGCAATTTCAAATATCTGGGTAGATTCTTTCGGCCCTCACGGCTCGTCGAGCACCGCAATGGCCGGCGTATCTCGCGCGCGGCTCTGCGACGCGGCGGATCTCTCGCTCTTCGCCGACACGCCGAGCGAGCCGCCGCTGTCCCCGTGCACGTCCACCCAGAAATGAGGCAGGCCCAGATCGGCCAGCCAGGCCGGGCCATCGGCCTCCATGAGCATGGCGATCGTGGAGGCGCTGCCTGCGATGAGACACAGATCTCCGGCGACGCTCACCGACGCCAGGTGGCGCACCGGCCAACCGGTTTTCGGATTGAGGATATGTCCGTAACGCACGCCGTCCAGCAGGATGCAGCGCTCGTAGTCGCCGCTGCTGGCGAGTCCTCCACGGTGTAGGGAGACGATCCGGATGAGAGCCCCGGGACGGCGGGGATGACGGATCCCGATCCGCCACGGGCCGCCATCCGGTCGCGGCCCGATGATCTTGACGTCGCCGCCCAGATTGACATAGCCCGATCGGGCGCCGGCCTCCCGGCACAAGGTCGCCGCCCGATCGACGGCGTATTCCTTGACCACGCCGCCGAAGTCGATCTCCATACCCGGGGTCGGAAACTCTAGCAGCGGCGGCGCGAAGCGCACTCGGTTCCAGCCGACTTTGCCGAGCAGATCCTGGATCTGCGTCCGTTCCGGCAGCGCGCCTCGATCGAAACGCCACGCGCGGCGCAATATGCCGGAGGTGATGTCGAAGAGCCCCGCGCTCTCGCGATAGCAGGTCGCGGCGTAATCGAAGAGCCCCGCGGTCTCTTCGTCTACGGAGATGCTTCCCCCGAAGGCGGCCGCGCGATTGATCTCGGAGAGAAAACTATCGCCGCGATAGCGCGAGTAACGCGCTTCTAAACGGGCGACCTCGGCGATCGCGACGCCGGCGATGCGCTCGGCCTCCGATGGGCTTGCGACAAAGAGCCGGATCTCACAAGGAGAGCCCATCGCCTTGAAGGCGGTCCGGTAACCCTGGAGCCCGCCACGAGTCTCCACCGGGGTTCTCCGATGCTCAAAACCTGAGCTTGAAGGTCGCGAACAACGAGCCGTCGCGCTCAAGCTGGAAGCCGTTGAAGTCGTCCTCTACGGGCTGCAGCCACTCGACGCTCAGACGGTTGTCCTTGAGCCCCGCGATCGGTATCTCGGCGCTGAGCCCGAGGCCCACGTCCCAGAACCGCCCGCCGTAGTTCTGCGGGAAGTCCATGGGCCCCTGCCGATTCAGGTGGCCGACTTGGCCCTCGAGCTCGCCTCGGATCTCCCCTTGCGTCGTGTAAACCCCGCGTACGGAGGCGGAGAGCCAGTCGCTCAGGGCATAGCCGCCCCAGGCGGTGGCTTGGAACTGATCCCCGAGCGCATAGCCCGAGCCGTTCTCATCTTCCAGGCGATGGATGCCGCTCAATTGCCCGCCCCAAGACCAGCCAGCCGCTTGTCCCGTGTAGGTGAGGCTCGGCAGGAAATCCCAGGTACCGCTCCCGAGCTGCATGCCGTAGTGGATAAACTCCTCGGTCCGCGATTGGTGCGTAGGCCTGAGCCGGATGTCCACCTCGCCGGTCGGCGCGCTCAGGCCCACGCCGAGGTGCATATGATGCCCGGGAACATCGAAGAGCTTGAGCAGCGCGAACAGGAGCGTGTCGCCGACCGCGCCCGTGCCGTGCCGAGTCAAGTGAGGCGGGATCGTGTCGGGCGGCGGGGGCGGCGCATCTTCGAGGTCCCGCAGGGTCATCTCCATGTCGAGGAACTGCGGCATGAGCATCAGGTTCACCCAGTCGGTCGGCGCGTACATGAGATGGAGCATGTGCATGTGCATGCTCATCTCCTCGGGCGTAAGCCTGCACACGTCCCGACCGCAGCCCTGGTGGATGATATCCTCGTCGCTCGCCGCATTGGAGCCGCGCAGGATATCACCGTCCTGGCGGTGGTACATGTAGCGGTAGCCGACCATGAAGTCACCGGCCTCGGGCAGCATGTGGTCGAGCATGACGCCCGCCGGCGCGTCGCCGTGGGCGTGGCCGTGCGCATCCTCATCATGGTCACGATGGCCGCTCTCGGCGGCGGACCACGCCGCGTCGAGGGCGACATTCAGCGCGGCATTGACCTGGTAATAGCTGAAATCGGCGTAGCCGCCCTCCCCGCCGCCGCCCAGCTTGAGCCCGCCCTCATGGGTGTAATACTCGAAGCCGGCCTCGAGGCTCACGCCGCGAGCGAATTCCTTGGTCACGGTGAGCCCCCCGCTCAACGCCCCGAAGCCCGAGAGGCGGTGGTCGCTCGAGAAGTCGTCCGGAAGCTTCTTGGGGTTGAAGGGGACTTCGCCGCAATTGCCGGCATCATCACAAACGGTCCGCGTGGGCGCTTGCCTGGAGATGACGAAGGGTCGATAAAAATCGGCGGCGTCTTGCGAGTAATAGCGCACCCAGGGGGTCGCGGTCCAGCCGCGGCCCAGGGGTTGTCCGATGCTCGACTCGAAGATGTGGGCGTCGATCCCCCAATCATCGGAAAAGAAGCGGTAGCCGAGATGGAGCGACGCATCGAAGGGTTCGATATACTGCACATAGCGCGCGTCCCAGGTCCATTGGTTGCGCGTATCGGGCCGCTCTTCGAGTAAGGCCCTGACCGTCCCGACGGATCCGCCGGGTGGCGCCAAGAGCTGTTGCTCGGGATCGATGAAGGCGACCTCGACTATCTTATAAGGGTTTTCCAGAAACCCGGTGCTCCGGGTATAACCGAGGTTGGTCTCGACGAGCGCGTCCTTGCTCAGGACCCGCGTCAGACCGAAACGCGTAGCCCAGTCCTGCCGCTGCCCCCGAAGGATCCGATCTCCCGGCAGGAATTCGATCTGGTCGCTGAAGGCCGAGGTATCGATATAGGGTACGGCATCGGGATCGAGCAAGGCCTCGGTATCGCTCCTGGTATAGCTCAAGCCCAGGTTCAGGGTGGTGCGTTTCTGGTCGAGGTCCCAGCGCCCGCCGAGACTGCCCCACCGCGATTCATAGTCTCGTTCCGTCGATAAGCCGCCGCCCACGTCCAGCGCCCCCTCGTTCCACTCGTAGCTGAGCCTGAAGTCGCCCTGCTTGCGGGTCTCGGGCGAAGCTGACGATAGCGTGTGCACCAAGCGTCGATCGAGGCCGATGGCGCGGATGGCGGCGGTATCCGGATCTTCCTCGACCAGGACCGGGTTGAATTCAGAATCGAAGAACAGAGCACCCTCGATGAAAGGCGTCGCCCCCGAGATCCCATCCGGGGACGTCGGACAATTCCCCCCCGAGCAGTTCGGGACACCGCTAACGAATGCCTGCGGCAAGGTGCCGATCGGTGTGGCACCGGACCAGGTGTCCTGCACGTAGTTGGCGAAGAACTTCAACCGATCGAAGAGGGTGAGGCTCGCGCTGCCGTGGAGGCTGTCCACGAGGAGGGGATCGAACTTGCTCTCCACGCCGAAGAGGTCGCGTTCGCCTTCCTGGTAGCGGCCATACTGGAAGCCGACCTCGTCGCCCTCGGCGGCATGCGTGGGCGATGGCACGAGCCCCGGCAAGGCCAGGGCGGCGGCCGTCAGTGCCCGTGAGGACACCCCCGCCGGCATTGCCGGTTGCGGGCCGAGGTCGGCCGATTGCAACCCCCCGCATGCTTTTCGATATCCTGCGAGGAGCCGCCCGAAACGGCGCGATGCAAGGCGCGTGAAAAACCGGCAGCCGGCGCGCACCCCTCTCCAGAGGGCGCCGAGAGGCCGTGAGAGCCGGCGAAGGAGCCTTCGGCACATCGCGTCCCTGCCTGGGGTACGGAAGGAGGTCCTTCAGTCTAGGACTGACATCGGAAGCTAGTAGCAGCCACAACCGCCACCCGTGGCGGTTCCGCCGGCCAGCGCCGCCTCGCGGCTCATATACGTGTGCGCGCGCAAGGCACGTAGCGTCGGGTGGGGCTCCAAGGCCATATGCGGCTTGGCGAGACGGCCACGCTCCCACGGGGCCACCGGCGCGCAGCCGGAAAGCCAAACGCCCAACCCGAGCAGTAGCGCCGCTTGCGCCCGTTTTGTTTTCTTCATCGTAGTCCCTCGTCGAACGCGCCCTAGGAGGTGAGCGGCCTGCGGGGCCTCCGCCACGAACAGCAGCGCCTTGACCGATCTGCTGATCCCGAGCAATGCTCCGTAGCGAACGGGTACGCGATCGTTCTTCGTCACGTGCGCGGCGTTCCGTTACACCGTACCACGATGCCTCCAGCCCTGTACATGCGACAAATTGTCGCACCTCGTACGGCACGGAAACTGGCTCGCGCTCGCGGTCTGTCGCATTTCCAACTGTAGATCAATCGGTTGTAGACGGATCTTTCACTACCTTCGCCTAGGCAGCTAGAGGGAAGCCAATGGGGTGCGACAATTTGTCGCATTGACACGCGGTACAGCGTGAAATAGGCTCCCTCGAAGCGGTGTAATGCGCTTGGAGAGCGCCGGATAGGTCTAGCCAAAGACATTTGAAATTCGTCGTACCTTCCCCCTGGAAGGGGGAAGGATAGGATGGGGGTCGAGCGCGTCGGATCGGAATGACGCAGCCCGCAGCGCTCAACCCCCACCCTCGCCCTCCCCTTGCCCAGGGGGAGGGAAAGTACTGGTGCTGGCAGCTTGTTGAATTTGCACATGAAATAGAATTTTTTGTTTGAGTTGTTGTGTTCAACATTTGGAACGTAAGAATCTAACGGCGTGGTCGACTTGGGATGACAGACAGGATGAATGGGCGTATCGCGCTCGCTTGTGTGCTGGCACTAACCTATCATGGGAGTGCCGGCGGCTTCGACTCGGGTCGGGTGGCGCCCAACTGCTCGCTGGTACCGGTGGGGAATGAACAATCCTTCGACCTGCATCGATATCGCGGCAGGGTCGTGTACGTCGATTTCTGGGCCTCCTGGTGTTCTCCGTGTGTGCAGTCCTTCGCCTTCATGAACGACCTGGAAGGACAGTTTCGCGGTAAGGACTTGCACGTTCTAGGCATCAACCTGGATGAGAAACCCAAAGACGCAAAGGACTTTCTCGCGAAGCACCCGGCTAGCTTCACGGTGGCTTTTGATGCGGGTGGGCGGTGCCCGCAAGATTTCGGCGTCCAAGGCATGCCTTCGTCCTACCTGGTCGACCGCAAGGGCATCATACGCCACGTGCACCTCGGCTTTCGGCGCGGGGAGGCCGAGAAACTCCGTGGGCTGGTAGAACAGCTATTGGCGGAGGGTCCGGCGGGGCATTGACGCCGACCTCTGGCGCTAGACCGGCGGCAGTCGACCGTTCGTGAAAGGCGGGCGGGAAACGCCCATGCACGCGCGCCGTACGGTCCTCTTTCGGCCGTCGTTCCTCCCGTTCAATCCATCATGAACGGGATCCCAAAACCGCTACATGCCTTCGAGCGTACCGGACTCTACCTGAGCGTGTTCCTGACCGGAGGCGCGGTGATGGTGATCGAGCTTTTGGGCACGCGCATCATCGCCCCGTTCTATGGCGTGAGCCTCTATGTCTGGTCGTCCCTGATCTCCGTGGCGTTGATCGCGCTTGCCATCGGCTATTTTGCCGGCGGCCGGTGGGCCGATCGGGCGAAACGGACCGGACTATCGCTCGTGATATCGTTGGCCGGCCTGTTTACGCTCTTGATCCCGTGGATGACCCGGCCCGTATTGCTGGCGTGCGACTCGCTGGGCCTGCGCGCAGGCGCCTTCGTGAGCGCGCTGGTTTTGTTTTCGCCGAGTTTGATGCTGTTAGGAATGGTTGGGCCCTTTGCCATCAAGCTCGCGACCTCACGGTTGGAGGGGGTCGGCACCAGCGCCGGGTCGATCTATGCCGTCAGCACGTTCGGAAGCGTCGTTGGCACCTTGCTGTTGGGCTTCTTCCTATTTCCCGTGGTGGGCTCGCGCGAGATCCTCATCGGTCTGGGTGTGGCTCTCCTGGCGCTGGCCGTGGCCGTGGCGATCTATGAGCAAAAGCGCTTGGGGCGAACCGCCGCCGTGTTGCCGTGCGTGTTGTCGGCCGCGATCGGGATCGCCTCGCTGCCCCGGGCCGTCGGCGCCGGGCGTTCTTACACCGGCGGGGACACTCTAGAGATCCGCTCCGAGCGGGAAAGCCTGTACGGCTGGGTGCGGGTGATCGATCAAAAGAAAGCCGATCTCCGTCTCCTCATGTCGGATGCCTCGACGATCGGCGCCGCCAGCATATCGACCGGCGAGAACCGGCTCACCTACCAAGACATCGTGCATCTGATCCCAGCCTTGGTGCCCGGGATGAAACGCGCCTTGCTCATCGGCCAGGGGGCGGGCCATATGGCCACGACGCTGCGTGACCGCTATGGCATCGTCACGGACACCCTGGAGATCGATCCGGCGGTGGCGGCAGCGGCCTCGGATTATTTTGGTTTTGCCCCCACCGGAGAGGCCATCGTCGGAGACGCCCGTTACGAGATCCGACGTCTCAAAGGTCCTTACGACTTGATCATCCATGATTGTTTCACGGGCGGATCGGAGCCCGTGCACCTCTTGACCGTCGAGACCTTGTCTCAGTTACGCGGCCTCCTGTCGGATCGAGGCATTCTCGCGCTCAACTTCGTCGCCTTCTTGCAAGGCGGCCGGAATGCCACGCTCACCTCCGTGAGCCGCACCATCGCAGAGGTGTTCCCGCATCACTCGGTCTTCATCGCTGAACCCGGCCGAGATTTCAACGATTTCATCTTCCTCGCAGGCAACCAAGCCATCGACCTCGGGTCCCAGATCCTCGATGCCTCGCAGCGCGCCTGGCTCCGGGAGCGCAGCATCATTCTGGACGAAACCCAAGGCGTGATCCTGACGGACGATTTCAACCCGCTCGAGCGATTGCAGACCCGCAAAGCCGAACATTACAGGCGCATCCTGGTCGACTGGTTCGGTACCGAACTGCTGGTTCGCTGAGGGTAGCCCGCCCTGTCCCCTCCCCTGCGCGGAGCGGGGGAGGGTTAGGGTGGGGGTAACTAGAAGCTCACCTCGAGCCCGGCCGTGGGCACCGCGTCGGAGCGCAGGCCGTCGTCATTGAGCGGAATGAAAACCGCAGCGAATCCGACCACCGACGGTGCAAATGCGGCCTTGAAACCAACCGCCAGATCGACGATGTCCGTGCGCAGCCCCTGGGTGATGGTCCGGGTACCGACCACGTCCTCCCCTTCAATGACGGGTATGCCGGTGACCGAGATGTCCTGCTCGGTGAGGTTCGAGCTGCCGATGATGTCGATGAGGAATGCGACGCGCTCGACCAACCGGGTGGTTAAGCCGATCCCGTAGCGCGCGCGGCTGCGCTCGGTGTCTTCGGCGTTGATATCGAACCCCGCCTGAAAATGGAAGTCGAACCGACTCCACTCCTGGGACAGTGCCACATACGGCGTCAGGACGACCGCATCATCGGGCAGGCCCTGAAAGTTGTCCTCGTCACCGGTCGGCAACCGCAAGGACAGTCCGGAAGCCAGGTTGAAGCCATTCGAGCTCAGGAAATGATATTTGGTGCGCAGTAGGATATCGCCGATCCCGGTCGAATCATCGTCTATTTGGCGAGTCACCACATTGGTGCCGTTTGGAAACAGATGCGTCGGCCGTCCCGTACGCGGATTGATCTCGCGGTTATTGAGCACCGCGCGCGCGCTCACCTCCAGGGACGTGAACATGATGGGGACCAACACGTTGACGTCCCAGCGATCGGTGATCCCGTAGGTCGCATACAACGAAAGCACGTGCGATTCGAGATCGAACTCCTCGAAAGTAAGGTCGGCGGTCTCGCGCTCGAAACCATCCAGGCCATCGTCCGGACGGCCGAATGCGGGGTCGTCAAACGGTGCACCGATAGTACAGCAATCCGCGTGACCGAGACGGAAGAAAAGGCCGTCGAGGTTAGCACCGTCCAGCTCGTCGAAATCCTGGAACAGATACGAGAAACCGATATCCAGTTTCCCGCGACCGAGGGTTTGCGGACGCTCTACGTAGACCGGCCCGAGTGATCCCGACGAGCGCTCGAAGGCCTGCAGCTCGCTATTGTAACGAAAGGTCAAGCCCGGCACGGTGGATACCGCCGGGAAGTCGGCCGCGGCCGGCGCGAGCTGCTGCACGAGGAGGCCCAGGATCGCCTGGCTGTCACTAGTGAAGTGAGCGGTGTGCTCTTGCTCGGTTTCCAGTATGAGGCCCTCTGGCCCGAACAAGGAATTGAACTGCTCCGCCAACCCCTGGTCGGCATAGGCCCGCGGGCCGGTCCCGCACGCCAGCAACGCCGCCAAGACCCCCGTCGCGAATCGGTATGTGCTCATGGTGATACCCCCCTTCAGCGTGCCCCTGGCCCTGCGGCCACTGGAGTGACATGAAAAGTCGCGAGTTGTTGGTGTCATGTCACGGCTTCTTCGCAACACGCGACTGCGCGGGCAATGCAACGCGCGCCCGGATATTAGCCAGGCCGCCAGCCCAAGTCAATGAGATACGACGACGTATCGGGGGTGGCACGGGCCTCCCACGCTGTTGCTTTGATGCAACTGGTCAGCCTGCCTTCATCTACGCCGCCTGAGGCGCCCGTTGGCCTGCTTTTCGAGCAGGACCTCCTTGAGACCGGGGTGCGGAAGGGTCTTCCCGTCGATGGTGTCCTCGCGCCGGAAGGTGACCCGGGCAGAATCGGCATCGGCATCGATGCGGATCGTCAGGTCTTTGACTTCGACGCGGAAATCGTCGTATCCGGCCAATGTCCCCCGCAGTTGGGGGGCGCGGTCTTTTGTGACCTCGCCCAGCTGGATCAGGAGATCGATATCCTTGCTCTCCCAGGCGCGCCGGTAGAGCGCCAGCCAGTCACGCACCTCCGACTCCGCCAGTGCGGGCTTGGTCGCCTTGGGCTTGATGATCTCGATGGTCCAATCGCGCGGCGCGCTCTTCAGGCCCTCCGGGCTCACCGCGACGACCGTGAGCTTGTGGGTCCCGGCGGGCAGCGGCGGGAGGCGAAACTGGCCGGTCGTCGTCGTGCGGCTCGGGCCGGTGTCGATCCGCCATTTGTAAGTGACGGCGCCCTCGCGCGCACCCAGCTTCGCCACCGCGCTGAAGTCCAACGCGCCGTCGGTCTCGGCCGTGATGCGCTCGGCCGTCGGCTTCACCGCCGTGATCGAGGGCGGGCTCGCGGGCTCCGCGATCGCGACCGTCCAACGCTGCGTTGCGCTCTGGCCCGATTTATCGCTCACCTTGACCTCGACCCGGTGCCGTCCCGCGGGGACCTTTGCTCCCATCTCCCAGGCGGTTCCCTTCGCGAGCGGCTTCCCATCCAGGAGCCAGCTGTAGGTGAGCGGATCGCCGGCGTCGACATCCGTGGCCTCCACGGTGAATCTCTGCGCAGTGCCCCTCGCGAGCTCTATAGGGGTGTCGGTCGGCGTGAATCTGACGATCGTCGGGGGGCGGTTGGCCGGATTGACTCGGATCCGCCAGAGGTGCTCCACGGGAGGAACCACGCCGCCGGATACGACGACGCGCAGCTCCCTGGTGCCGCTTGCCGAGGCAGGGGCCTTGTAGGTCCACCGGCTACCGGTCGCCTGCTTCTTCCCATCCAACTGCCAGACATATTCCAGCGCTGCGGGATCCCCACCCGCGACCTCGATCGAGAAGGTCTGGCTCCGGCCCTCGGTGAGGACCAGCTCCTGGCCCGGAGCGACCTTGGGGCTCGCCGCGCGGATCGCGAGCGGGGGCAGCGGCGGCGGCGCCTCCACGGCGATCTCCCAACTGCGTCGTTCCGATAGTCCCGCCCGATCGACGGCGGCCACCTCCACCCGCTGGCGTTCGCCCGAGGCGCCGGCCTTGAGATCGAAGCGCTCCTCCCCCTCGGCCATCCGGTTCCCGTCGACGTTCCAGACATAGGCGAGGGCATCGTCGCGATCGGGGTCCTCGGCCTGGATCGAAAAGCGGAGCGTTTCTCCCGATTTCACGGTCAAGGTCCGCGTGGCCGGCGTCGCCGCCACGAGCTGCGGCGGCCGGTTGGTGTCCAGGACCTTGACCCGCCACCGGGTCTCGGCCGTGACCGCGCCTGCATCGCTGACGACGACCTTGATTTCCTTGAGACGCTCGCCGGCAGCGTCGAAGTCGGGCGTATACGGCCAAGTCGGCCGTCCAGAAACCTGGGGAGCGTCGTCGAGGAACCAGGCATAGCCCAACTGTCCCGAGACTGGCCCCTCGATCTCGATCGCAAAGGTCTGGGAGGCCCCCTCCTCCACCTCGATCGGCGCGCCGGGATCGGGGCTCGGCCTGAACCTCAGTGCTTCCGGGGCCGGTGGCGCCGTCGCCTCCGGGACCGTGGACCTTGGGGCCTCGATCGGTAGGGGCTCCCGCTCCGCTCGCGTCAAGTACAACGCGACGCCGGCCGCGAGCGCGGCAAGCCCCAGGAAGGGCAGCACCTTGATCCATGGCACCGCGAGGCGGGGCTCGCGCCGGCTGCGCGCGGCGGCCTGTAGCCGGGCCTCGAAGCGTGACCTCGCCTTCTCGAAGCCAGCGCGGGCCTCGGCGTAGCTCGCCGCTTCGAACAGGCGATGCCCGCGTGCCAAGGCGGCCTTGGCGCGCGCCATGCGCCAGCCACCGGCATCGCCGATCTGCCGCTGCAGACGCAGCGCATGTGCCCGTGCCTCTGCCGCGCCCTCCCGCGCCCGATGGACGATCGCCTCCTCGCGCAGTTGCCGGAATCGGCTGGCGCTCTTGTCGGATCCCGCGCGGGCGTCCTCCCAGCGGTCGTCGCGCAGGGCCGTCTGGGCCTCCGCGAACAGGGCCTCGGCTTGCTCGATGCGGGCGGCGAAGGTCTCCGGGGCCGCGGCTTGCTGCAAAGCCGCCCGCGCCGCCCGGGCACCCTCCAGAGCCGCCTCCGCCGCCGCACGCGCCCGGGCGCGCTCGGCCTCCTCCCGGGCCTCCAGGTACAGGCGCTCGGCCTCGGCGTAGCGGCGCCGCGCATCCTCCCAACGCCGATTCTGAACATCACGGGCCCCTTCCTGATGTGCCGCCGTGGCCTTTGCGAAGCGTGCCTGGGCGAACTGTGGGGCCCCTGCGGCGCGCGCAGCGCCCTCGGATCGCTCCGCTTGCGTTCGGGCCTCCACCGCCTGT
>JBOIDR010000131.1:0-11622 GCA_050740695.1 Gammaproteobacteria bacterium
GCCACGCTTCATTAAACCCAAAGGCTCAACGCCTTTATCAATCGAAAAGCGATCCCTTCCTGAAAACAGGAAGGGCGGTTTCGCACGCCTGTGTAAAGCTAGGTACTGTGGTTATGATCGGTCCCTGGAGGCGCGGTCCCCAGCCCTCGATCCGGCCTTTGAGATCAATAGCCTCACGATCCTCGATCGCGACACGCTGGCGCGCTCGGACGAGCGGGACCTGAACGGAGTCATCCGCGGCTTGCCCGGCGTCACCCTGCAAGAGCCGGGGGGTCGCGGCTCGCTCAGCAGCCTGTTCGTGCGCGGGGCGAGCGCCGGCCTCGGCCAGCTCAGCTTCGATGGGGTCCCGCTCTATAGCTCGGTGAACGGGGTCTTCAATCTCTCGACCGTTCCCGTCGATGCGCTGGAGCGAGTTGAAATCGTGCGTGGGGCGAGCGGACCGCGTTACGGGAGCCGGGCCCTCGGGGGCGTCATCCGGCTCCAGAGTCGCGATGCCCGGGAAGGCGGGGGCTTCCTGCACCTCGAGGGCGGCAGCTACGGCACCCTCTCGGAGACGGTCGGTGGGGCCCTGACAGGAGCGAAGGCCCGGACGACCGTCACCGCAAGCCGCGACGATGTCTTCGAGGACATCAGTCAGGCCGATGCGCGGAACGGCAACCCGGAGCGGGACGGTTTCCGTACCACTCAGGGGGTCACACGCCTGATCTTAGCGCCCAGCGCTCGGCTGACCCTCGAAAGCTCGGCCCTCTACCGGCAATATCGCGCGGAGATCGACGTCCCGGGTCTCCTCCCTACCGGTCAGATCGGCTTCGTGGACGACCTCGGTGCCTTTGCCCGCGAGGAGACCTGGGTGGCTCAGACGGCGGCGCACGGGCACCTCCGGCCGGGCTGGGAGTCGAGGCTTCAGCTCGGCTTCACCCGCAATCGCGCGAGCCTGCGGGCCTTGAACCAGCCCTTCGGCTTCGACCAACGCCTGCTGCTCGCGCGCTGGGCGAATACCCAGAACGTCTATCGCGGCACGCCGGACAAAGGCTTGGGTCTGACGGTCCCCCACTTGGCGCTGGTCTGGGGCGCTGAGGTCCAGCAACAGGAAGGCGAGAACCAGTTCGACCTGCCGGGACGCCCGCTCCACGACTCCCGTACGCTCATCGCCGGCCTCCTCGAGCTACACGGCCACTCCGGGCCCTGGGCGGGATTTCTGGGCACGAGCATCGATCACTACGACGACTTCGGCAGCCACCCGACGCTGTATGCGGGTCTCAGCCGCTGGGCGACGCCCACACACTGAAGCTCCGCGGCTCCGGGGGCCGGGGCTGTCGGCCGCCGGCCTTCCACGAGCTCTACTTCGTGCCGTTCTTCGGTAACCCGAGCCTCGCCCCCGAGCAGGGCTGGACCGGGGATCTCGGCCTCGACTGGGAGCCCGATACCGGCACACGGCTCTCCATCACCGGGTACTATCAGCGTTTCGACGACCTCATCCAGCTCACGCTCGCGCCCACGCTGAGCCTCTTCGTGGGCGAGAACGTGCCCGATGCCCGGATCTGGGGCTTCGAGCTCGAAGGGTCGCAGGGCTGGGGCCACGGCGTGACCACCGGCATCGACTACACCTACACGGACAGCCGGGATCTCGACAGCGGACTGGTCCTACCGCGCCGGCCGCATCATCAGGGCCCTGCCTATTGCGAGTGGCAGCTCAGTGCAGTGCCTGTGAAGCTGTGGTCGGAGATCGTCTATCGCGGCAGCCACTTCGACGACAGTGAACAGCGATTTATCGCCGGCCATGCCGTCTATCTCAATGCCCAGGTGAGGTACAGGATCTCCAGGTTTACCTCCGCGGCGAGAACCTCACCGACGACCGTACGCCTGAGGTCTTCAGCTTCGGGGCGCGGGGCGGCGCAGTCTTCGCTGGGGTGCGGGTGGACCTATGATATTAAGCCCTCCTGGCGCGGGAACCGCGCCAGGAGCCGGAATGACCCCGGCCTCCGGGCCGGGCGCGCCTCATAGACATACGCGCTCCGCATCGAACACCGGCCCATCCACGCACACTCGTTTCATCGCGGGCCCCGCGTCGGTCTCTACGCGCACCGTGCAGCCGGCGCAGCCACCGACCGCGCAAGCCATGAATTCCTCGATCGAGACCTGGCCGGGGATGCGGTATTCGCGACACAAAGCGATCACGGCTTGGAGCATAGGCGTGGGACCGCAGGCGAACACCTCGACCTCCGCGCGTCCGCCGCTGCCCTGGTGATCGAGCCCCTGGTGATCAAGCCAGCTACGGGCCAGATCGGTTACGTAGCCCTCGAAGCAGCCCGGGAAGTCGCGGAGGCTCGCCAGCCGACTCGCGATCCCATAGTCCTCCATGAGCGGCATGGCGGCGATGACCGGCGCCGGCACGCCGGACACTAGCATCTGCGAGGGCCGGGGCCGGAACGGGAACGGCACCTCGGAGCCCATGAGCAGGAGGGGCGAGGTCGCTTTGGCGGTGCGCCGCATGTGCAGGGCGAGGAACACCATGGGCGGGATCCCGACGCCGCCGCCGATGAGGAGCGGTCTCGGCCGGTACCCGTCGAGGCGGAACGGCACGCCGATCGGCCCCATGAGGTTCATGCGCCGGCCGGCTGCCTGCCCGGCCAGCAGCCGGGTCCCGAGGCCGTGGATCTTGTAGAGGATATCCAGGGTGCCGGCGCGCGTGTCGGCGTGCATGATCGACATCGGCCGGCGCATCGGGAGCGTCGGATCGCACTGGATGTGCACGAAGCTACCCGGCCGGGCGCGGGCGGCGATCTCGGGGGCGCGGAGCCGCAGCACCCGCTGCTCGCCCGGATGGGGATCGTGGGAGAGGACCAGGGCGTCCTCGACGCAGACGCTCCCACGCGTCGTGGGCGGGCTCACCGGGTCGCCGCCGCGCTCACCGGGTCGCCGCCGCGCTCACCGGGTCGCCGCCGCGCCTTCGAACACCAGCCGGCCCGAGACGAAGGTGTGGGTTACCTTGCCGCGCAGTGACCAGCCCAGGAACGGGGTGTTCTTGCCCGCGCTCATCAGGGCCTCTTCGGTCAAGGTCCAATCGGCCTGCGGATCGAAGACGCACACATCGGCCGGCATCCCCGAGGCGAGGCTGCCCGCCTCGATCCCGAGGACCCGGGCGGGCCGAAGAGACAGCGCGGCGATGGCTTCCGGGAGCGTCAACACCGCGTCGCCGACGAGCGCCAAGGTCAAGGGCAGCAGGGTCTCGAGGGCCGAGATCCCGGGCTCGGTGGCCTCGAAGGGGGCGGTCTTGGCATCGCGCTCGTGGGGCTGGTGATCGGAACAGATCGCGCCGATCACCCCGGCGCGCACGCCTTCCCGCAAGCCCTCGCGATCGCGCAGGCTGCGCAGCGGCGGGCGGACATGGCAAAGGCTGTCGTAGTAGCCGACATCGATGTCGGTGAGGTGCAACTGGTGGACAGCGACATCGGCCGTGATCGGCAGGCCGGCGTCCCGCGCGGCGCGCACCAGGGCCACGGCCCGGGCGCTGGACAGGCGGCAGAAGTGGGCGCGTACCCCGGTCTCTTCGATCAAGAGCAGATCGCGCGACAGGGCCACGGTCTCGGCGGCCTCCGGGATCGCGGGCAGCCCGAGGCGGGTCGCGACCGGCCCGTCGTGCAGGCAACCGCGGCCGAGCCAGGGGTCCTCGGCATGCAGGAACACGGTGAGCCCGGCGGTCGCGGCGTACTCGAGGGCCCGGCGCAGGACCTCGGTATCGGCGATGGGGCTCATCGCATTGCTCACCCCGACGCAGCCGATCGCCTTCAGGTGGAACATCTCGGCGAGCTGGCGGCCCGCGAGCCCGGCGGTCAAGGCCCCGAGGCATACGACCTTCGCGTGTCCGCTTTCTTCGGCGCGCCGGTGGACCAACTCCGCGACCGCCGGCGTGTCGATGACCGGAAGGGTGTCCGGCGGGCAGCACAGCGTCGTGATCCCCGCGTGCGCCGCGGCGCGGGTCTCGCTCAGTATGCTGGCCTTGTGCTCGCTGCCCGGCTCGCGCAGGCGCGCGCACAGATCCACGAATCCCGGGCACACGAGGAGACCCCGGGCATCGATCGAGTGCACCTGGCCATCGCCGAATCCCGGTGGCGGCGCATCTACCGAGAGCACACGGCCGGCGGCGAGATAGAGATCGGTGACGCGGTCGAGCCCCCGTGCCGGGTCGATGACCCGTCCGCCACGGATGTGCCAGCGCATCTCAGTCGTCCCGCATCGACTTGCGCCGCGCGGCGCCGGGCAGGCTCCCCATGGCCATGGACATGACCGCCATGCGCACCGCGATCCCGTAGCGTACCTGCTCCAGGATCAGCGAATGGTTGCCGTCGGCCACGGCCGAGTCGATCTCGACGCCGCGGTTGATGGGTCCCGGATGCATGACGATCACACCGGGTTTGGCGCGCAGGAGACGCGCTGGCGTGAGGCCGTAGGTCGTGAAGTACTCGAGGGCGCTGGGCAAGAGCGCCCCCTGCATGCGCTCGCTCTGGAGCCGCAGCATGATGATCACATCGGCGTCGCAAAGACCCGCCTCGGGGTCGTGGAAGACGCGTGCGCCGAGCGTCTCCACCGCGGTCGGGAGTAGGGTCTTGGGGCCCACGACCCGAAGCTCGCTCACGCCGAGGGTATTGAAGGCGTGGATGTCGGAACGCGCCACGCGCGAATGCAGGACATCGCCGACGATGGCGATCACCAGGCTGGAGGATCCTCCCTCGGCCCAGGCCCCCGTGGCGCGCCGGATGGTAAAACAGTCGACGAGCGCCTGGGTGGGGTGCTCGTGGCGCCCATCGCCGGCGTTGATCACCCGCACCTCGTCGGCGACGTGCGAGGCGATGAGGTGGGCCGCGCCGCTCATCCCGTGGCGCACCACGAACATGTCGCAGTGCATGGCTTCCAGGGTCTGCAAGGTGTCGAGGAGGGACTCGCCCTTCGAGGTGCTGGAGGCCTGGATGTTGAGGTTCAGCACGTCCGCGGACAGACGCTTCGCGGCCAGCTCGAAGGTTGTGCGGGTACGGGTGCTGGGCTCGAAGAACAGGTTGGCGATGGTCTTGCCGCGCATGAGCGGGACCTTCTTGACGGCCCGCTCTCCGACCCCGGCGAAGGACTCGGCGGCATCGAGGATGTCGAGCAAGAGCGCGCGCGGGAGGCCTTCGATGCAGAGGAAATGCTTGAGGCGGCCTTTCCCGTCGGTCTGGAGATCGCGCGCCTGCATGGGCGCTCCGATCACACGACGGGCGCCTGGGCGACGCGATGGAGCCGGAGGGCCAGGGGATCGGGGCCGGTGAGCTTGACGTGCTCGTCGTGTCCGAGTGCCAGGGTGGTGCCGGCGGCATCCGGCTGGATGGGGAGCTGCCGGCCGCCGCGGTCCACCAGCACGCACAGGAGCACGCTGGCCGGACGGCCGTAGTCGAAGACCTCGTTCAGGGCCGCGCGCACCGTGCGCCCGGTGTAGAGGATGTCGTCGATGAGCGCGATGTGGCGCCCATCCACCTCGAAGGGGAGCTTCGAGGGTCGTACGCTCGGGTGGATCCCGATTTGGCTGAAGTCGTCCCGGTAGAAGGCGATGTCCAGCTCCCCGATCGGGGGCTCTATGGTCAAGCGCTCGCGGAGCCGCTCGGCGACCCATACGCCCCCCGTATGGATTCCGATGAGCACGGTGTCGGGGTGCAGGCGGCGGGCGAGGCACTCGGCCATGCCATCGATGAAACCGAGGACCTCGGCGTGTCCGTAGAGGGGGCTCTGCTTCTCCTCGGGCCGGGACATGGGCCCCAAGCTGGATGGCGGGGCTAGGCCGCTCGGGGGGAGCCCGGCAGGGCGGAAGCGTGCAGCCAGGTCTCCAGGATGACCTGGGCGGCGATGGCATCGATGTGGCCATCGCCCGGCGCGCGCGAGCGGGCTTCATAGGTCGACAGGCGCTCGTCCACGATGTGCACGGGCAGGCCGAAGAGGCCACGCAACTGGTCCGCGAAGCGCATCACCGACCGGGTCAGGGGGTGCTCGGGAGCGTCTTCCCCCTCGTCGACCTCGATCGGTATCCCCACCACCAAGGCCTCCGGTGCGAAGCTCTCGACGATCGCACGGATGGCATTCCAGTCCGGGTGCCCGTCGCGGCTCCGTACCGTGGCCACCGGGCTCGCGGTGCCGCTCACAGTCTGCCCCGCCGCGACGCCGATGCGCTTGGTTCCATAATCGAAGGCGACGATGCTCTGGACGATGCTCTGCGGGCGTGGGCTCATGCTCATGCGTGGCCCACCTGTGAGGACAGATGCCCGATCTCGACGCCTAGGAGCGCGGCGGCGGAGCCCCAGCGTTGTTCGGGTGGGGTGTCGAACAGGATGCGTTCGTCCACGGGGCCGCTGAGCCAGGCGTTCTGGGCCATCTCGCGCTCCAGTTGTCCGGCGCCCCAGCCGGCGTATCCGAGCGCCACGAGCGCCGATACCGGACCCGAGCCGCGGCACATCGCCTCCAGGATGTCGCGGGAGGTCGCGACCCCGCAGTGCTCGCTGACCTGGATGGTCGAGTCCCACCGGCCGAGCGGCCGGTAGATGATGAAGCCGCGTTCGCGGTGCACCGGACCGCCGTGAAACACCGGCATCTCGCGGAGCTTGGGGTCGGCCGGCACCAGGTCCATCTGCGCCAGCACCTCGCCGAGCGCGATGTCGCTCAGGCGGTTGATGATGATCCCCATTGCGCCCTCGTCGCTATGGGCACAGACGAAGGTGACGGTTTTCTGGAAGTTGGGATCCTCAAGCCCCGGCATGGCGATGAGAAATTGGTTGGTTAGGTTGAGGGCAGCCATGCGGCCTAGTATCGAGAGTCGGGCCGGAAAGCACAATAGCCGTCCGGGATCATCGAGCGCTCAGTTGCTGGTCAAGCGGTAGTTGGTCAGGAACTGCCAGGTGCGGGTGATGTGCAAGATATCTACATCCGCTTCGATGTCGCGCGGGAAGGCGGCGAAGGGAGCCGAGAGCTTCACGATCTGGATCGCGGCCTCGTCCAAGAGCTTGTATCCGGAGGCCCGGCGCACGGCGATGTCGGTGATCGAGCCATCGGGTTTGAGGGCCACGTCCAGGATCAGACTCCCGGTGAGATTGTGCCTGCGCGCGACCTCCGGGTAGTTCAGGTTGCCGATGCGCTCGACCTTGACTCTCCAGGCTTCCATGTAGGCTGCGTACTTGTATTCGCGTGTGCTGGCCGAGATGAACTTGCGTCTCGGGCGCTTGGCGCGTGCCTCGAGACGCTGGGCGATCTCGGCATTCAGACTCGCCATCGCCAGGCTACGGTTGATAAGCGCCTCGGCGTCGGGGACCGGCGCCTTGACGATGGCGGGATCGCTCTGCTCGGCCGGACGCGCTTCCGGTTTGGCCGCCGGTGCCTTCTTCTTAGTGGCCGCGAGCCGGTCGGCACGGGGTTTCCGATCGATCCCTTGGGCCGCCGAAGGTGGCTCGCGCGACGGTGGCGTGGGTTCCACCACCCTGTCGAGCCGGCTCGGCCGGCCGGGGGGCGGGGCGGCCGCGATATCGGCCCGCTGTTCGGGAAAGGGTGCGGTGAAGGGCGTGGCCGGACGCACGTCCTCCGCACTGTCGCCACCGCCCTTCTGGGCGGCCTGGGCCAGGACGTCCGCCTCTTCGGGCTTCTCGGGACTCTTCTGGTGGACCAGGATGACGTCGAGGGGTCGGTCGAGCGGTCTCTCGGACGGGGGGGAGAAGCTCACCCCGAGGATCACGGTGGCATGGACCACGATGGCGCAACAAAGCGTGAGCGCCAACCGATCGGACGGTGCGATGACCGGTCTCGCGAGCGCCGCGCTCACGCCTGTGCCCTTCCCCCGACCATAGCCTGGGCGATTATACCGACCGAGAACCCGAAGACCAGGACCACAGTCATCAACACCGGCAGAAGGCGCAGGAGCCATACCAGTGCAGGGCCACGAGGGGGTGATGACGTTGGCGAGCCCGGGCTTGACCCCAGGGGCTCGGGAGGCTCGCCTCCAAGATGTGGATGGCAATCGCGAGCGCGACCAGCCAGGCGATGCGGGCGTCTTCTTGTGTGACTTCGAATTCCATCGGCAAAAACTTTTATCACCCGTTGGCTCGCCGGCGCGGTGCTTTTTGGCGCGTCCGGTGGAGCGCCTTGTCGGGCACATTGCCCGTGAAATCAGCGACCGGCACACGGCGAGCGACGGCTAACGACTTACGAAGTGTCTTGATACGCTCAATCTCGTGCATGGTCTGAGCTGTGAAATACGACTCACCGCAATGGGGGCATGACCACATTGGGATGCCCTCTATTACAAGAAGTGTAGCACCACGACCAAAACTACGGGTAACATCACGACACTGAACCCCAGCTTGCCCACATGAAGCGCAATGTTCGCTAGACGAGGTAGACGGTAATGACGACGAGCCTTCCGGTGGGACCGACTTTGACAATGGTTTCCGCTTCGAGTCCATCGACTGTGACACCGCGGACGGCACATTTGACCTCGCGGGTTTGGCGGTCGCGCTGGCGCTCGATGATTTCGCCCGTAAGGATGATGTTTTCGAGATCGAGGACCGTGAGGTTGTCATCGTCTAGCTCTTCGGCGGCATGAATAGAGACCACATAGTTCAGTGAGCGAATAAGGCCGCGCACCTGGGAAATGGTAAGCTTCGGCACGCATGAATTCTAGCCAAAGACATTTGAAATTTATCGTCCCTTCCCCCCTCGATAGGATGAGGTCGACCCTATCCGAACCGCGACGCTCGACCCCCACCCTGACCGTCCCCCGCTAGCAGGGGAGGGAACCCGGAGACTGCCTCCCCTGTCCGCGCTTTCTGCGGACGGGGGAGGGTAGGGTGGGGGCGAAGCCCTTCAGCCGCTGACCAAGCCTCGTCTCCGCCTGACACGCCTGGTCCCCACCCTAGCCCTCCCCCGCTGCGCAGGGGAGGGACTTACCCTGGCGCTTGCAGCTGATTGACTTTGCGTGTGAATCAGGAATTGCTCGAGCGGTGTTGTTCGACATTTACGACGCAAGTATCTATCAAGGATCTATTTATTAGATGTCGCGTTTACGCCCAACGGTCAGCTATCAGCGATCAGCGATCGCGGGTCAATAATTGATTGCATCCAACCCCCGCTCCGGGCCCAGGACCTCGACCGCGACGCCGTTCGGCAGGCAGGCGGCGAAGTCGCCCTCGTGGGCGAGCCAACCGCTTCGGATGCATTGCTTGCCGCGGCATGGCGAGGCCGTGAATCGCACCCGACCGCCTTGGACCAGGAGGCGGCTCGGGCCCATTCGGCCCCTGTACCTCGACCTCGCCATCACGCCCGAGATCGATCGCCTCGACGGGGTGGCCCGCGACCACCACCTCGGCCACGACACCAGCGGCGTCCGGGCCATAGCACCCTGTGCGGGGTACCCCGTCCGCGGGTCCAGGATGTGATGGTATCGCTTTCCATCATACATAAAAAATCTCTCGTAATCACCGGAAGTCAAGACGCTTTCGTCTTCACGCAGCTCGAGGGTCGCGAGCACCCCGGCAGAGCGGGGCCGACGGATCCCTATGCGCCACGGCCGCTCGCCACGGCGTCCGATGGCGCGTAGATCGCCGCCGGCATTGACCAGGGCGTTCGCGATCCCGAGATCGCGCAGGTATGCGATGGCCCGGTCCACCGCATCGCCCTTGGCATAGGCCCCGAGGTCGATCTGGGCTAGCGCAGGCGTTGTTCTATGGCATCCATGAGCTGGCCCGCGATGTCGAGCCCGTAGAGGGCGTCCAACTCGCGGAGGCAGGTGGGGCTCGTGACGTTGATCTCGGTGAGATAGTCGCCGATCACGTCGAGCCCCACGAACATGAGCCCCTTGCGGCGCAGGGTCTCGCCCACCTCCGTACAGATCCAGCGGTCGCGTTCCGAGAGGGCCACGCCCGCGCTGCGCCCGCCCGCCGCCAGATTCCCGCGCGTCTCCCCCGGCGCCGGGTAGCGGGCCAGGGCGTAGGGGATCGGATGGCCGTCGATCAGGAGGATGCGTTTGTCGCCCTCTGTGATCTCGGGGATGAAGCGCTGGGCCATCGTGAAGCGCCGGCCGTGGGCGGTCAGGGTTTCGATGATGACGTTGGTATTGGGGTCCTCGGCCCGCATCCGGAAGATCGATGTCCCGCCCATGCCGTCCAGGGGCTTCAGGATGATATCGCCGTGCTCTTCCAAAAAGGCTTTGATGCGGATGCGGTCGCGGGTCACCAGGCTTTCCGGGCAGCACTGGGGGAACCAGGCGGTGAACAGCTTCTCATTGGCGTCGCGCAGTCCCTGCGGGGCGTTCACGACCAGCACCCCCGCGGCCTCGGCCAGCTCCAGGAGATAGGTCGCGTAGATGTACTCCATGTCGAAGGGCGGGTCCTTGCGCATCAGGACGACATCGGTCCGCGACAAGGGAAAGGTATCTTCGTCGCCGAGGTCATACCAATGCGCCGGATCGTCCTGGACGGCGAGCCGCCGTACCCGTGCCTGTGCCAGGCCCTGGTGCAGGAAGAGATCGCCGACCTCCAAGTACCAGAGGCGCCAGCCACGCCGTTGGGCGGCGAGCAGCATGGCGAAGCTGCTGTCCTTCTTGATGGAGATCCCGGCGATCGGGTCCATCACGATGCCGAGATCAACGGCCATGGCGTCCCATCATAGGCCCCTTAGGGTATGACATTGCCTGCGTGAGAATCTAGCATGAACGCATGAAGAACTGCTTTCGCTACCGCGTCTCGGGGTGGGTCCAGGGCGTCTACTTCCGCGCCACGACCCGCGAGCGGGCCCTGGCCCTCCGTCTTACCGGGTGGGTGCGAAATACGCCGGACGGCGCCGTCGAGGTCCTGGCCTGCGGAGACGAGGCGAAGCTCGCCGAGCTCGAGACCTGGCTGCGCCGCGGGCCCGCGCACGCACGCGTCGTTTCCGTCGAACGGGAGCCCGCGGGACCCGAGATCTGCCGGGGGTTCGAGATCCGCTGAGGGGCTGACGCGCCGCGACTGGAAACAAGTCGTCGTGCGGTGACACAAATGCCCGGCTCCGGATCCCCCCAAGGTGACAACCGCGCTTCTTATGGACGGTATTTCTCGGTGGCACGCACGCGCTCACGGGGCGAAACGCCTGCAGAAGCTACGGAGCACCCGCCCCACCAACCAATCGGGGCCAGTGTGGCAGTCACAAGCGGACGCCAGCGAGCTATTTGGACTGGTGGGCTTCCATGTATGCCCGAAGCAGTGCGTTGATGCGAGTCTGGTACCGTGTGCCCAGAGACTTAAACCATTCGAGCACATCGGCATCCAGCCGCAGGGTGACCTGTCGTTTCGGTAGAACCGGTTTTCCCTTACGCACCACCGCCCAAGCAAACATCTCGGGGGGTATCTCTGGATTGTCTGAGAAGTCGATGTCTTCGTAGCGTAGTGCATCGACGCGCTTC
This sequence comes from Gammaproteobacteria bacterium, assembly GCA_050740695.1. Taxonomy (GTDB): domain Bacteria; phylum Pseudomonadota; class Gammaproteobacteria; order JACCXJ01; family JACCXJ01; genus JACCXJ01. The sequence goes on from JBOIDR010000131.1 coordinate 11,444, forward strand.
CAGTCACTCATTGATTTTCTTGAAATAGTACGCTTGCTCACGTCTTGTCCCTAGGGACCGATCATAACCACAGTACCTAGCTTTACACAGGCGTGCGAAACCGCCCTTCCTGTTTTCAGGAAGGGATCGCTTTTCGATTGATAAAGGCGTTGAGCCTTTGGGTTTAATGAAGCGTGGCC